>NZ_CP054839.1:3969283-4274613 GCF_018141105.1 Saccharopolyspora erythraea
ACCGGTTGCCGCCGGGGCGCGCGCCGCCCTCCCGGCCGGACGGCTCGCTGGTGCGGCTGAAGTCGCGCTTGCGCTGGTACTCGGTGAGCCGCCCGGACTCCTTCGCGGAACTCATCCCAATCGGATACCCGAGCAACGCGGCCCGAAAAGCGGGCATCGCGAGGCCTCAGCGCGGCTCCTCCTCCAGCTCGAACGGCAGCAGCTCCAGCGCCCGGTTGTACCTCGCGACCAGGTCCTCCTCGTCGCTCCCGCCGAGGTAGATCGCCGCGAGCTCGTAGCTGTAGGAGTCCTGCGCCGGCAGGTCGGAGAGCCATTCGCCCTCGTTGGCGACGATGTCCACGATGGTGCCGGGCATCTCCTCGCGCACCCGCGCCACGTCCTCCTCGGACGGCACGCTGCGCACCAGCGCGTTGCCGAACGTGCGGTAGTACCACTTGGCGGCCACCGCGTGCTCGCCCTGCCCGCTCGGCTGCTGCGGGTCGCGCCCCAGCGCCAGGCGGACCATGGACTGGTAGTTGGGCACGCCGTCGACGTACTCGAACAGCGGGGCGTGCGACTGCGACAGGCGCGGGTTGACCTCCAGGATGTTGAGCGCGTCGCGGTCGGGATCCCAGAAGAACTCGATGTTGAACGTCGACGACGAGAGCCCGATCTGGCGGATCACCCGGACCGCGATGTCGCAGGCGCGGTCGGCCACCTCCTGCGGCAGGCTCGACGGGTACTGGTAGCGCAGGAAGCTCGTCGAGCCCTCGTAGCAGACCGAGTCGATCACGCCGTAGGCGTTGGGCTCGCCGTGCGTGTCGCTGTAGCCCTCGACGGTGAGCTGGCGGCCGCGGACCTCTTCCTCCGCCACGCACATCTGCCCGGTCCGCTCGTCGATCTCCGGCGGGAGGTCGAGCATGGACAGCAGGTACTCGAAGGCACCGCCGACCATGCCGATCTCGCCGCGGGTCTTCTCGACCGCGTGCTCGAACTCCTCGGCGCCGTCGATCCGGAAGGCCAGCGCCGACGAGAACGACTTGACCGGCTTCAACCAGAACGGGAACCGCAGGTCCGGCAGTTCCGGGTGCTCCACGTCGACCAGCGCGAACCGCGGGTGCGCGTCGGTGACCTCCTGCTGCTCCAGACGGCTCCAGTACTTGTTCTCGCACTTGACCACGGACTGCAGGCTGGGGCCGTGCAGCCCGTGGCGCTCGCAGAGGATCGGCACCATCGAGCTGACCGGGAAGTCCCAGTAGCCGATGATCGCGTCGACGCTGCCGTCGAAGGCGTCGAGCTTCTCCTGCGCCTTCTCCAGGTACTCGGCGAGCTCCACCTCGCCGCCCATGAGCTCTTCCTTGCTCAGCAGGGAGTGGAACCGGTACTGCTTCAGGTGCGGCAGCTCGTGCAGGAGCGCGAGGTTTCGGTCGTCGAGTCCCAGCACGAACACGTTCTCGATCGAATTCATCACGACCGTCTGCTTACCCGGCATCGACGGGTTCCATTCGACCAGCGTCGAACAACGCGGATCGTGTTCGACTGCCTCCGGCGAGTACCGGAGCCCTGCGAGACGCGGTTTTCCGCCGTACCGGCGGGGGTATCTCGGTGGACGTCCGCGCAGCGCCGTCGGCGCGGTCGCGGCGGCATGCCGCGCGGCGGAGGACTCAGGGGCGCCGGTGGAAGGATCTGATCTCGATGGCCGTGGTCGGCAAGCTCCGCAAGCCCGGTGAACAGGCCCCGCTGGGCGGCCTGTACGAGTGCGACGGCGGATGCGATCACACGTTCAGCACGGAACGGGACAGCCACGTGCTGCCGCCGTTGCCCGACGACTGCGTCGGAGGCGCGTGGCGGCTGGTGCACGCCCACCCCGACTACTCGATGGGCGATCACCTGGGCCTGTCGTGACCGCCCGCAGCCCGGCCCGGGGCGTCGCCGGTCAGAACGGCTCCTGGCGATGGGGCTGTCCCAGCGTCGTCCCGCCGAGGTAGGCCGCCAGCTCGCCGAAGCCGAGCCGGATGTCGGGCGGTGCTTGCGTCCGGGTGGCGCCGCGTGCCGAGCCCGTCGTCCATGCTCGATCGACTCCTGCGCGTCGGCATCGGACGTGCTAACCCCGGCGCAGATTGGGCCATACCTCGTCGGACGGCACTACCACAGCAGTCGTGCACCCGGTGTGATTGCTCACCTCTGCGGCAAGGTCTTCAAGTACGTGAAACAACTCGTTACGGTGGTGTGGCCAGGCAAAACATCACCGTTCGTGCACAGTCGAGCGGATGCGAGGAAAGCGAGGGCACCTCCGCGTGTCGGTGGATCTATCGTCGGTCGTCGCGGCCACCACGCGGTGGCTGAACGCCGCCTACCCGGCCTCCGGCGGAGCGTTCGACCGCGCGCTGGCCGAGGCGCAGGCGCAGCAGGCGGTGACCGTGGCGGCCTCGCTGCGCTACCCGACAAAGGTGGACGCCGCGCTGGTCGTGCTCGCGGGCCCGGGCGGTTCGGCGCGGCTGGACTGGCTCGCGGGCACCGAGGTCCACGACCTGGAGCACCCCGACCACGCCTGGCGCACCTGGGTCGACGAGGTCGTCGCGAGCTGGGCGTGCTGCCTGCTCGCGGACCCGGCGCTGGCCGCCCGCGCGGTCGCCGCGCTCCCGCCCGCGCCCCCAGGCGTCCCGGCGTCCTCCTTCGGCCGGCTCACCGAGCCGGGGCGCCGCGAGCAGAACGCGGCGTTCCTGCTGCGCCACCCCGATTTGCAGGCCCCGGTGGCCGAACTGCACCGCGAGCGCCTGCTGGAGCTGATCGAGCCCGACACGAGCACCGCGGCCTGACCGCGCCCCGGTCGGCTCCGCCCTGCTCCTTCGGAGCTCCTGGCTCGTCGCGGCCCGTCCACGAAGTGTCAGGCTCGCGCCGCGCTCACTCGTGCGAAGGGTTTAGCCCGTGGCGGCTCAGGCAACGCCAGAGCGAGTGGTTCGCTTCGCAGCGTGAGGAGACCGGTATGGCCCAGGAAACGCAGAACAACGGTGACCTCGTCGACGTGCTGATCCAGGACCACCGCGACGTGGAGTCGGCGTTCGGCGAGTACGAGCGCGGCGGACTGTCCGCGGAGGCACGCCGCGACCTCGTCGACCACATCATCACCGAACTGGTGCGGCACTCGGTCGCCGAGGAGCAGCACCTCTACCCGGCCGCACGCGAGCACCTGCCCGACGGCGACGAGATCGCCGACCACGAGATCCGGGAGCACGCCGAGGCCGAGTCGGTCATGAAGCGGATCGAGGACCTCGATCCCGGCAGCGCCGACTTCGACCGGCTCGTCCGGGAGCTGATCAGCGAGATCCGCCACCACGTCGAGGATGAGGAGCGGGACCTGTTCCCCCGCCTGCGCGACGTGTGCTCACCGCGGTATCTGCGGGAAATGGGCGACAAGATCGTGCAGGCGAAGAAGGTCGCGCCGACCCGGCCGCACCCGTCGGCGCCGGACCGGCCGCCGGCGAACAAGGTCCTCGACCCGGGCGTGGGCATGATCGACCGGATGCGCGACGCCCTCACCGGCCGCAGCCACTGATCACCGGCCGCCCAGCGGCACCCGCGCACAGCTCCGCAACGAGGCCGGAGCAGGGCCGCGCCGCCGCGAAGCGTCGCGGCTCGCCCGTCGCACATCGCAGCCGGGGAGGAAAGCCGTGAGTCGACGCGCGGAAGGGCTGGCCAGTACCGCCCGCGACGCCGGTGGCACCGGCTGTGGCATTGGCGGCGCTGACCTGGCCGTCACGGCGCGGGAAACGCGGGGCGCCGGGCCAGCCACCACGTCGTGGCCGGGCGCGACGGACGGCTCGGCGTCCTGACGGGCGGAGGCGGTCGCGCGGCGTCCGCGAAGCACTACTCCAGAAGGTTGGCAGGTAAGCCGCACATGAATGATCAGCAGCTGAACGAACAGGTCCGCGAACGCACGCAGGGTCAACGGGAGCTGACCGACGTGGTGGCGAGCTACCTCGCGGCGGTCCGGGACGCCGCCGGCATGCTCGGCCTGGATTTCGAGGGTTCCCGCTCCGGCGCCGAGAGCCCGAGCATCGAGATCGAGCTGGGCGGGGTGCCCGGCGTGCTGGTGTTCTGGACTCCCTATCGCGGCTGGGGCTACCGCGACGAGCACGGCGAGCACTTCTACCGCGTCGGCATCGAGTCCGACGCCGCCTCGCTGGTGCCGGACGCCGAGGTCGTGTCGGCCTGGCTGCGGGTGCTGGACTCCGGCGACCTGGAGGGCCACCAGGACGCGCCGGAGGCGCTGCACCCGGGCGACCCGGCGCTCGTCGAGCGGCTCGCCACCCTGGGCGCGGGCGAGGACCCCCATGCACCCGGCTGACCGTCCCTGGCAGAGCGGTGGTGGCCTTCGCGATGTGGCGGGGTGCCAGAACGTTTCGCCGTCCACATCGGAGGAAAACCACGGGTATGCGCCTGCTTCGACTGCCCGGCGTGTACCGCCCGCAGGGTGACACGCACCTGCTCACCGAGGTGCTGAGCGACTCGGGGCTGCGCAGGGGCGGCCGTGTGCTCGACGTGGGCACCGGTACCGGCGCGCTGGCCGTCGCGGCCGTCCGCGCCGGAGCGGGCAGCGTGGTGGCGGTGGACGTCTCCGTGCCGGCGGTCGTCACGGCGAGCATCAACACCTTGCTGCGCGGCATGCCGGTGCGGGTCGCGCACGGTGACGCGTTGGAGGGTTTCGGCGGCGAGCGTTTCGACGCGGTGGTCTCGAACCCGCCGTACGTGCCGTCGGACGCCGACGAGGTGCCGGCCAGAGGGGCCGCGCGGGCGTGGGAGGCCGGGCGCGGGGGCCGTGCGTTGCTGGACCGGCTGTGCGGGCTCGCGCCGGATCTGCTGAGCCCGGGCGGAATCCTGCTGGTGGTGCACTCCGATCTGTCCGATGTGGACTTGACGTTGCGGCAGCTGCGGCGCCGCGGCATGCACGCGTCGGTGGTGGCCCAGCGGAGGCAGGGGTTCGGCCCGGTGCTGCGCGCCCGCGCGCCGATGCTGGAGCGCTGCGGCCTGATCGAGCCGGGGCAGCGCGACGAGGAACTGGTGGTGGTCCGTGGTGAGCGGCAGGGATGACGACCGCGACCGGCGGCGCGTGACGCTGGTGCGGGGCGGCCCGATCCTGGTGGAGGGACCGGTGGAACTGGTCCTGGACGACGGCACGACGGTGTGCTCGGATCGGTTCGTGGTGGCCGTGTGCGCGTGCCGCCGCAGCCGGCGGTACCCGTTCTGCGACACCAGCCACCGTCGCCGAGCACGCGACGACCAGCGGTAGCCGGGGATGTTGCAGGAGTCGGTTGCGAGCGGGGGTCCCACACCGCAGGCGGCGGACGCCGTTTGTGGAAGTCGCTAGCCCTCGCGCACGTCCCGTACGTCGTCCGGCAGGGGTTCGCGCAGCGATGTGCGGTCGTCGCGCCAGCAGTCGAACAGGTGCCGCGCCAAGGCGTCCTCGAGCAGATCGGTGGCCTGCACGCCGAACACGACGTCCGCGCGCAGCGCCGGTTCGCGGGCGAGCAGGTCGCCCACGACGTCGCGGCGCATGATCTGCTCGTGCACGGCGTCGGCTTCGACGTGCTCGGTGAAGAAGTGCGTGCACGCCGGGTCCGCGCCGAGCCGGCGCAGCGCGCGGGCCATCCGGTCGGCGTTGGGCGCGGTGGTGATCTCCGCGGCGCTGAAGTGCCCGACGAGCGCACCGCGCAGGCCGCGGTGCAGTCCCAGCAACGACATCAGATTGACGATCGAGATCTGAGGTGCGGGCACGGCGTCGAGGTAGTGCAGGTAGTCGCCGGACATCCCGGCGCCGGCCAGCAGGTCGGCGAACAGGCGGGCGTGCATCCGCTCGCCCCGGCCGCCGCCGAACTCGTCGAACTCGACGGCGACCAGCGCGGCCTTGGCCTGGCCCTGCAGCCGCGGTACGACCCACACGTGCGGGTCGGCTTCCTTGAGGTGGTAGATCGACCGGTGCGCGAAGAACTCGCGCAGCTGCCACCACTTCCCGTGGTCGCGCAGGTAGTGCGAGACGGTGCCGCCGGTGGGCTCGACCAGCAGGGCCTCGAGCGTTCCCTCGACGTCGTCGCCGCCCTCGACGTCGGCGCGCAGCGCGGACAGGAAGGTCCGTTCGAGCGCGCCGCGCAGGCGCAGCAGGTCGGGATCCCATTCCCAGTCCGGAGAAACAACTCGGAAGCCGCGGTAGTGCAGCTCGTAGCAGACGTGCAGGGCGAGCGCCAGGTCCTCGCCGTAGGGCGCGGCGCGTTCCGCCTCGGCCAACGGCAGCGGGCCGGGCGGGGGAGGATTGGCCAGCGCGTCGAGGATCGCGGCCGAGACGGGTCCGCGAGGTGCGGGCAGGGCCGCCCCGACGGCCTGGTCGTCGAATGCTGCCGTGGTGCGCACTTCTGGGGTCCTTTCCTGGAACACGGATCAGGTTCGCAGCCGGTCGGTGCGCCCGGGTGCGGTGGCCGCCGCGAGCATGGCGACCACCTCGCGCGGTCCTCCGGCGGCGGCCGCCGCCCGCTGCCGCTCGGCGCCGGTGCCGACGCCGGTCACGTGCGCCAGCGCCTCCCGGACGAGAGCCGAGTCCCCGGTCTCCTCCAGCGCGGGAGCAACCCGGCGCAGCAGCCGTTCCACCATCTCCGGCGCGGGGACGCGCCGGGCGGGCACCGGGTCCACGGCGGGTCCGCGGAGCCCGTACCGGGACGCGGTCCACACCGCTGCGGCGGCGACCTGGTCGGACACCTCGTCGGCCTCCCGGCCCGCGGCGAGGTCGTCGAGCGCCGCGCGGACCAGCGCGCGGGAGAGTCCCGCCTGCAACACGGTCTCCTCCGCGGTGATCAGGGCGTCGGCCACCCGCAGCTCCACGGTGGGCAGGTGGGGCGAGGGCCGCGCGAGCCAGAACGACATCCGGTCGTCCACCAGCGCCCCGCAGTCGACCAGGCGTGCTACCTCGCGGTCGTAGGCGTCCCGCGACGGGAAGTGCGGCGGGACGCCGGAGCCGGGGTACAGCCGCTGCTGGACCCCGCGCCAGCTTGCGTGCCCGGTGTCGTGGCCGAGGTGGAAGGGCGAGTTCGCCGAGATCGCGAGCAGAGTCGGCAGCCACGGCCGGAGGTGGTTCACCACGGCCACCGCGGTGTCGCGGTCGGGGACGCCGACGTGCACGTGGCAGCCGCACACGTGGTAGTCCGAAGCCACCGCCCGGTAGCGTTCGGCGATGTCGGCGAACCGCTGGCCGCGGCTGGTGCCGGTGCCCTCCACCGCGAGGACGGGAGTGCCCGACGAGAGAACCCGCGCACCGACCGTCGACGCGGCCCTGGCCAGCGACGTCCGCGCCGCCACGAGGTGTGAGCGCAACTCCTCCAGCGTCCGGCAGCACCCCGTCGCGGCCTCGAGCTGGGTGTTGAGCATCTCGGCGTGCAGCAGCGCGTCCGGCGCGCCCAGCGGGCCGTTGGCGGCCTCTTCGAGCACCGCCTCTGCGTGCGGCGCGAGCTGGCCCGACGCGGCGTCCACCAGCAGGAACTCCTCTTCCGCGCCGATCGTCACCCCGCCCTGCACCGGGGGATGCTGCGTGGTGGGGGCGGCGGGGTGCTCCTGCAGGCCCATCAGTCCGGCCGCCCCAGCCGCTTGACCTCCAGGGGCCGCACGGCCGGACCCTCCAGGACCGCGCCGTCGACGTCGAACCGGGAACCGTGGCACGGGCAGTCCCAACTGCGCTCAGCGGCGTTGAACCGCACCAGGCAACCGAGGTGCGTGCAACGCAGACCGACTCCGTGCAGCACGCCGTCCTCGCCCCGGTAGACCCCGGTCAGCTCCGCGCCCTCGCGCGCCACCCGCGCCTGGCCATGCGGAACCTCGCCCGGCAGGTCGACCTGGGAGCGGGTGAAGCGGTCGCGGACGAAGTCGGCCCCCGCACCGAGGTTCATCCTGGCCAGCTCGATCGCCGAGCAGGGCGAGAAGCGGTTCGGCGAGAGCGCGTCGGCCCAGTCGTTGTGCCGCCCGCCGATCAGGTCGTCGAGCACGGTGGCGGCGAAGGTGCCGCCGGTCAGTCCCCACTTCATGAACCCGGTAGCCACGAAGACCCGCGACGACCACGGTGTGTAGTGGCCGACCATGGGGAAGCGGTCGTAGGGCGTGGGGTCCTGGGCGGACCACCGGTGCGTGACCGCCTCGACCTCCCAGTGCTCGCGGGCGAAGTCCTCCAGGCGCTGGTAGACCTCCGGACCCACACCGGTGTGGCCGGTAGGGTGCCCCTCGCCGCACACCACCAGGTGGTTCCCGTACGAGCGGACCGACCGCTTCGGCGTCCCCGCGTTGATCGAAAGGTCCTGCGGTGGCGTGCCGCGCACGCGGGCGGCCACGCAGTACGAGCGCTGCGGTTCGAGCCTGGCGAAGAACGCGCCACGGTCCCAGACCGGGTAGTGGGTGGCGACGACGACCTGGTCGGCCACGACCGCACCGCGCTGCGCGACGACGCGGCACGGCGAGCCCTCCTCCAGTTCCAGCGCCCGGCTGTGCTCGAACACGTCGCTGCCGTCGCCGGCGACCGCACGGGCCAGCCCGATCACGTAGCTGACCGGCTGGAACTCCACCTGCTCGGCCAGCCGCAGCGCTCCGGCCACCGGGAACGGCAGGTCGGTGTCGCTGCCGAACACCGTGTCGAGCCCGGCGTCCCGGGTGGCGTCGGCCTCCTCCTCGAGGGCGGCGAGGTCCTCGAGGGTGGCGTAGGTGCACGCCGGCCTCCGCCGCAGGTCGCACGAGATGTGCTCCCGCTCGGCGATCCGCGCGATCTCCTCCACCGCGTACGTGCTCGCCGCGGCGTAGACCTCGGCGGCCTCGGCGCCGCGGTGGGCGCGGACCGCGCTGTACACAGTGGACTGCAAGGCGGTCGCCTTGGCGGTGTTGTTGCCGGTGGCACCGGCGGCCACGCGCTCGGCCTCCACCACGGCCACCCGCGCGCCGCCGCGCTTGAGCCGCAGCGCGGTGGTGAGCCCGGCGATCCCGCCGCCCACGACCGCCACGTCGTAGCGCCGCTCGCCGCGCAGCTCCGGGAAGTCCGGCCGGTCGGCCTCCAGCCACAGCGACGCGTCCGCCGCACCATCGTCCATGGTGGGATAGGTACCCCGCGCCCGGTGCGACTATGCGTGACGACGGGCCGCCTCGCCCCGTCGAGTCGGCGTCACACCGTTCGCGTGTGCGGCACGCCCGAGTCGAGGGTGCGCACGAGACGTTCGGTCGCGCGCCTGGCCTCGGGGATCGACTGCAGCACCCATCCGTGGAACATGCCCGGGTACTCCTCGTAGTCGATGCCCGCGCCGCGCTCGGCGGCGAGCCCCCGCAGCCGCCTGGCGTCGCTCAGCAGCACGTCGCGGGCGCCGGCCAGCACCGTCATCGGAGCCAGCCGGTCGAACTACCCGTCGAGACACCGCCGCAAACGACCACGCGGGTCTGCAGTCCTGCGCCGACCACGGAACGTGCCGAACCTTCGTCGGTCGGAGATCCCGGAGCGAGGAGGCGACTGAGGTTCCGCCAGGCGACCCACTACGCAAGCCGCATCCGGAACATGTCCTAAATGGCGGCGGCCAGCCGGGTGCCCTGGTCGATCGCGCGCTTGGCGTCGAGCTCCGCGGCGACGTCGGCCCCGCCGATGACGTGGGTGAGCACGCCCTTGACGGTCAGCTCGTCGACGAGGTCGCGCACCGACTCCTGGCCCGCGCACACCACCACCGAGTCGACCTCGAGCACCCGGGGCCGCTCGTGCTCCGGGCCGAACGAGATGTGCAGGCCGGCGTCGTCGATCTTGTCGTAGTTCACGCCGGTGAGCTGCTCGACCCGCTTTGCCTTCAGCGCCGCGCGGTGCACCCAGCCCGTCGTCTTGCCCAGTCCGCGTCCGATGCGCGATGTCTTGCGCTGCAACAGGTATACCTGGCGCGGCGACGGTTCCGGCTTGCGTTCGGTGAGACCGCCCGGCGCGTCATCGGAACCGGTAACGCCCCATTCGGCGTTCCACGCCTCCAGATCGAGGGCGGGGGACTCGGCATGGGTGAGGAACTCGCTGACGTCCACCCCGATGCCGCCCGCCCCGATCACCGCGACGCGCTCGCCGACCGGCCTGCCGTGCCGAACGACGTCCACATAGGACAGCACCGAAGGGTGGCCGATGCCAGGGATGTCGGGCACCCGCGGCGCCACCCCGGTGGCCACGACGACCTCGTCGTAGCCGCCGTCGACCAGATCGGCCGCACCGACCCTGGTGTTCAGGTGCAGGCCGACACCGGTGAGCTCGATCTGGCGGCGGTAGTAGCGGATGGTCTCGGCGAACTCCTCCTTGCCGGGGATGCGGCGGGCGATGCCGAACTGGCCGCCGATCTCCCCGTCGGCCTCGAACAGCTCGACCCGGTGCCCGCGCGAGGCGAGGCCGACGGCGGCGGAGAGCCCCGCGGGCCCCGCGCCGACCACGGCGATCTTCTTCGCCGTCCGCGCGGGCAGCAGGTTGAGCAGCGTCTCGTTGCCGGCCCGCGGGTTGACCATGCACGACGCCTTCTTCTGCGAGAACGTGTGGTCCAGGCAGGCCTGGTTGCAGGCGATGCAGGTGTTGATCTCGTCGCTCCGGCCCTCGCCCGCCTTGGCCACCCAGGCCGGGTCGGCCAGCAGCGGACGCGCCATCGAGACCATGTCGGCGTCCCCGCGGGCGAGCACCTCCTCGGCCACCTGCGGCATGTTGATCCGGTTGGAGGCCACCACCGGGATCGAGACGTGGGACCGCAGCTTGCCGACGACGCCGGTGAACGCCGCGCGGGGCACGGAGGTCACGATCGTCGGGACGCGTGCCTCGTGCCAGCCGATGCCGGTGTTGATGATCGTCGCACCCGCCTCCTCGACGGCGGTGGCGAGGTCGACGACCTCCTGCCAGGTCTGCCCGCCGTCGACCAGGTCCAGCGCGGACAGCCGGTACATGATGATGAAGTCGTCCCCGGCGGCCCGCCTGCACTGGCGGACGATCTCCACGGCGAGCCGGCGCCGGTTCTCCGCCGAACCGCCCCAGCGGTCGGTGCGCAGGTTGGTGCGGGGCGCCAGGAACTGGTTGATGAGGTAGCCCTCGGAGCCCATGATCTCCACGCCGTCGTAGCCGCCCTCGCGGGCCAGCCGGGCGGCACGGGCGAACGCCCGGATCTGCGCGCGGACGCCGCGGTCGGACAGCGCACGCGGCCGGAACGGGTTGATCGGCGACTTGACCGCGGAGGCCGACACCGACAGCGGGTGGTAGGCGTAGCGGCCCGCGTGCAGCAGTTGCACGACGATCTTGCCGCCCGCCTCGTGCACCGCGTCGGTGACCAGCCGGTGCCTGCGCGCTTCGGCCCGGGTGGTCAGCTTCGAGGCGAACGGGTACAGCCACCCGGTGCGGTTCGGGGCGAAACCGCCGGTCACCATCAGGCCCACCCCGCCACGGGCACGTTCGGCGAAGTACTCGGCGAGCCGGGGGAAGTCCTTGGCCCGGTCCTCCAGACCGGTGTGCATCGAGCCCATGACCACGCGGTTGCGCAGGGTGGTGAACCCGAGATCGACTGGACTGAGAAGGTGCGGGAACTCGCTCATCGGTGATCGCCTTCGGTGGTTCGGGAGTCGTGGTCGGAGCGCAAGGCCGCGAGCACCTCGTCGCACCAGTCGACGAACGCCTGCTCGACGCGGATGCCGCCGCGCAGGACGAGGTACTGGTGCAGATGCCTGCCGGTGAGCTGGTCCGGTTCGCCGAAGTCGCGCTGCTCGATGGTCCGGTAGACCTCGATCCGCTCGGCGTGGCGCCGGCGGTGCCTTGCGATCTCGTCGAGCACGCCGCCGACGTCGCCCGCCGAGGCCCCGCGGATCTTCACCGCCAGGTCGTTGCGGATCGCGCCGGGCTCCACCGGCTCGGCCAGCCAGCGGGCGAGCTCAGCGCGGCCGTCGGCGTTGACGCGGTAGACCTTCTTGTCCGGCCGGCTCTCCTGGGCCACCTCGTCGCACGAGATCCAGCCGAGCTCGACCATGCGCTTCAGCGTCCGGTAGATCTGCTGGTGGCTCGCCGCCCAGAAGAACCCGATGGACTTGCCGAAGCGCCGGGCCAGCTCGTAACCGGATCCCGACCGCTCCTCCAGCGACACCAGGATCGCGTGCTCCAACGCCATGACCGGGAACCTAGTATGCATCAAGTTGCAATGCAACAGTGTGCATAAAGAAGAGGTCTCCCGCGAGCCCGTCGCGGTCCGCGGGAGACCTCTGCCGTCGTGCGCTCAGCGCGCGGAGGCGACCTGACCGCCGGTGTGCTGGGCGATCCAGTCCTTGTACGCCGTCACGTCGGTGTAGATGCCGGCGTGCTCGGGGCAGTTGGCGCTCTGGCCGCGGCTGGTGGCGCCCACCAGCGTCCAGCGGTCGCCCGCCTTGACCACGGCCGGACCGCCCGAGTCCCCGAAGCACGCGCTCGCGGCGCCGCCCTTGTTGTCCATGCACAGCTCGCTGGCCTCGTCGAAGCCCGAGTCCGGCACCGCGCGGCACGCCTGGTCCTCGGCGATGGTGGTGTCGAGCTGCTGCAGCTTGACCGGGGCATCGCCGCAGCCGCGCTCCGGGCAGGTCAGCCCCCAGCCGATCTCGCGCACCTCCGCGCCAGCCTTCGGCGACTCGGCGGCGATCTCGACCGGGGCGGCCTGCACGGGCTTGGCCAGGTGCACCAGCGCGACGTCGAAGTTGCCGGACCCGGTCCAGCTCCACTTCTCGTGCGGGACGAACTTGTCCACCTCGACGACCTCGCCGCCCTGGGTCCGGTCGGTGGTGCCGATCCGGTACTGCCACTGCGACGGGTCGTGCGGCTGGTTGTTGCTGGAGTCGGTGACGCAGTGCGCCGCGGTGACCAGCCACTCCGGGCTGATCACGGCGGCGCCGCAGTTGTGCTCGCCGTCCTTGGTCTGCATCCCGGCCATGAAGGCGTAGGTCTCGGTCGCGTCCTGCCCGCCGACGATGAACGGCTGGGCGCCGCCCGCGCCCGGTGCGGCCACCGCCGATCCCGCGGTCAGCGCGGTCGCGGCGGAAGCGGCCAGCAGAGCTGCGACGATCGATCGCTTGCCCAAAGGAGCTCTCCCTCTTCCCACGCTCGGCGTCCTTCACCGAGCGGGTACGGAGGCTAAAAGATCTTCACTCGATCGGGCTACCCGCGAAAGTGCGGCGGGCTGTGGACTTTCGTCGGGCAAAGTGGCGGGCGGAGGGCGCCCGGAGGATGACTACCCGAGGATGACGAGACCGGGCGCCGACGGTGCATGCGCAAGGGAATCCCGTGGGTCTTCTGGGCTGCCACAGCGACCCGGAAAACTCACGGCTGGGGCGGCGACGTCGGCCGGGGTCACTCCTGCGCCGCGGTTTGGGGAGGGCGCCGGGTGGCCCGTTCCAGCAGGGCGTCGGCGGCCTCGGCGTCGGTGATCAGGGTGGTGACGATGCCCGAGCGCAGCACCGCGTCGATCGCGGCCGCCTTCGGCTCGGTGTAACCCAGCGCGACCACTTCCGGGACTCGGCGCAGCTCCTCCTGGGTGATCGCCAGCACGTGGTGCGCCAGTCCGGTCGAGAGCGCGTTGCCCTCGGCGTCGAACAGCCGGGCCGCGACCTCGGCCGTGGCCCCGCGACGCCCGATCGCCTCGCGCTCGGCCGGGCTCAACGCGTCGTAGACCGTGGACTCGCCCTCCTGCCACGCCCCGATGCTCACCACCGCCTTGGTCAGCTGCCGGAACCGGGCGAAGGTCTCGGCGATGCCGGGCTGCTCGCGCAGGATCTGCGCGGTGCGCCGGTCGGGCAGCACCAGCGGGCCGTAGATCGGGTACGCCTGGCCGCCGGTGGCGGCCGCGACCCGGTTGACGGTCTCCACCGAGCGGTCGCGCATGTCCATGCCCGCCTGCACCCCGCACAGCTGCACGATCGGGCAGCTCGGCAGCGAGCGGATCGACTCGGCCATCGCGTTGACCGACCGTGCCCAGGAAAGCCCGATCACATCGTCGGAGGTGACGATCTCGGAGAGCAGTTCGGCGGCCAGCGCGCCGATCCGCCTGCGCCGCTCGGGCCGTTCCTCGTCCGTGTGCGCTCGGTTGAGCACGAGCACCTGCCGCAGCCCGTAGGCGGACCGGATCTCGTCGGAGAGCGGCACGTCGATCGGGTAGGGCATGTCGAACTCGATCCGGATCAGTCCGCTCTCCTGAGCTGCTGAGATTATGCGGGCGACCTTGAACCGGCTGATCCCGAACTCCTCGGCGATCTCCAGCTTGGACTGCCCCTGGAGGTAGAACCGGCGCGCGATGGCGGCGGCGGTGATGGTCTCGCCGAGCCCGGGAGTGGGTGAGTTCCTGCTCATATGAGCACAATAGCATTGAAATCCCCCGGAAAGGTTGACGTAACTCCGGGCTGTGTCTTCAATTCTCGACATGTTGCGAGGGCGCTCGCTCACGTGAGTGCTCAAACGAGCGGGAGGAGTGGCATGCGAGCCGCGATCGTTGACCGGCCCGGTTCGGTCCGGGTGGGCGACGTGCAGGACCCCAGTCCGGGGGAGCGGGACGTGGTGATCAAGGTCGGTGCGTGCGGCATCTGCGGCACGGACCTGCACATCGCCGACGGGCACTTCCCGCCCACCCCGTATCCGATCGTGCCCGGGCACGAGTTCGCGGGTGAGGTGGTCGAGCTCGGGTCCGAGGCCCCGGGCGACTTCCGGATCGGCGACCGCGTGGCGGTGGACCCGTCGCTGTTCTGCGGCTACTGCACCCCCTGCCGTTCCGGGCACGGCAACCTCTGCGCGAACTGGAACGCCACGGGCGACACCGTCAACGGTGCGTTCGCCGAGTACGTGTCGGTACCCGCCGCGACCTGCTACCGGATGCCCGACGAGATGACCTGGGAGCAGGGCGCGCTGGTCGAGCCGGTGTCGTGCGCGGTGCACGGCGTGCGCCAGATCGGCGTGGAGGCCGGTGAGCGCTTCCTGGTCGTCGGCGCGGGCACGATGGGCCTGCTGATGCAGCAGCTCTTGCAGCGCGGCGGCGCCCACGTCACGGTCGTCGACCGCAACACCGCGCGGCTGGGCCGGGCGAGCAGGCTGGGCGCGGTGGCCGTGGCCGGCGATGTCGCCGAGCTGGACGGCGAGCGCTTCGACGCCGCGGTGGACTGCACCGGGGCGGCCCCCGCGATCGAGGCCGCCTTCGACTCGCTGCGCCGCGGCGGCCGGCTGCTCGTGTTCGGCGTCGCCCCTGCCGAGGCCAGGGTGTCGCTGTCGCCGTTCCGCATCTACAACGACGAGATCACCATCGTCGGCTCGATGGCGGTGCTGCACAGCTACGGCGCGGCGCTGGACCTGGTGGCATCGGGTGCGGTGAACACGGACGAGCTGCTCACCGACCGGCTGACTCTGGAGGACTTCCCCAAGGCGCTGGAACTGATGCGCAGCGGTGCGGGACTGAAGGTGCAGGTGCTACCGGGAGGTGTCGATGCGTAGCAGGCGGCGGAACCCAGTGCTGGCGCTGCTCGCGGTGGCGGCACTGCTGATGCTCACCGGGTGCGCGGGCGCCGGGGCGCTCGGTGCGGGCGGGCGGACACTGGTCGTGGCGATCGTGTCGAACCCGCAGATGGAGGACGCGGTCGCGCTGGCGGACCGGTTCGAACGCGAGAACCCGGGCATCCACCTGAAGTTCGTGCAGCTGCCCGAGAACCAGGCGCGCGCCAAGATCACCTCGTCCACCGCCACCGAGGGCGGCGAGTTCGACGTGGTGATGATCAGCAACTACGAGACCCAGCAGTGGGCGGCCAACGGCTGGCTGGAGAACCTGCAGCCCTACATCGACGCCAGCCCCGGCTACGACCCCGACGACTTCATCCCCAGCATCCGCGACTCGCTGTCCTACCAGGGCGCGATGCACGCCGTGCCGTTCTACGGCGAGTCCTCGTTCCTGACCTACCGCAAGGACCTCTTCGACCGCGCCGGGCTGAAGATGCCCGAGCGGCCGACCTGGCGGCAGGTCGCGGAGTTCGCCGCGAAGCTCGACGACGACAAGGCGGGCGTCGCCGGGATCTGCCTGCGCGGCAAGCCCGGCTGGGGCGAGAGCCTGGCGCCGTTCACCACCGTCGCCAACACCTTCGGGGCCCGCTACTTCGACGAGAACTGGAACGCGCAGCTGACCTCGCCGGAGTTCCGGGCGGCCGCGGAGTTCTACGTGAACCTGGTGCGCGAGCACGGCGAGGTCGGCGCCTCCAGCGCCGGGTTCTCCGAGTGCGGCACGCGCTACGCCCAGGGGCAGGCCGCGATGTGGTACGACGCCACCGTCATGGCCGGCACCAACGAGGACCCCACCAGCAGCAAGGTCGTGGGCAAGTCCGGGTACGTGGCCGCGCCGGTGGAGCGCACGCCCGACAGCGGCTGGCTCTACACGTGGTCGCTGGCGATGCCGAAGGTCGCCGAGGACAAGGACGCCGCGTGGCGGTTCATGCGGTGGATGACCGACAAGCGGTTCGTGCGGGAGGTCGGCACGACCTTCGGCTGGAACCGGGTGCCGCCGGGCTGCCGGCTGTCGACCTACCAGATCCCCGAGTACCAGCAGGCCGCGCAGGCTTACGCCCAGCCCACCCTCGACGGGATCAACCGCGCCACCCAGGCCAACACCATGACCCGTCCGGTGCCCTACCCGGGCATCCAGTTCGCGGGCATCCCGGAGTTCCAGGACCTGGGCACCCGCGTGAGCCAGCAGCTCTCCGCCGCCGTGGCCGGACAGATCTCGGTCGACGAGGCGCTGCGGCAGTCCCAGGAGTACGCCGAGACCGTCGGCGAGTCGTACCGGGAGACGAGATGACTCCGACCACCCCCACGACTCCGACCCAGCCCGCGCAGGACGTCGCCGAGCGAACGGGAACCGCAGGACCGCAACCGCGCAAGCAGGCGGGCAAGTGGTCGGCGACGGCGTGGAAGCGCCGGGCACCGCTGATGCCCGCCCTGCTGTTCACCGTCGTGGTCACCCAGGTGCCGTTCCTGCTCACGGTGTTCTACTCGTTCCAGTCCTGGAACCTGGTGCGCCCCGGGTCGCGGCACTTCGTCGGGCTGCGCAACTACGTCGACGTCTTCGCCGACAGCCAGTTCCGCGGCGCGATGCTCAACACGGTGCTGCTGACCGTGGTCTGCGTGCTGGTGGCGCTGCTGCTGGGACTCGGGCTGGCGATGCTGCTCGACCGCCAGTTCGTCGGCAGGGGTGTGGTGCGCACGCTGCTCATCACCCCGTTCCTGATCCTGCCCGCGGCCGGGGCGCTGCTGTGGAAGACCACGATGTTCGACCCGACCTACGGGCTGCTGAACTTCGTCTTCGGCGGTGACACCGACTGGCTGTCGGAGTACCCGCTGGCCTCGGTGATGGCCCAGGTCGTGTGGCAGTGGACGCCGTTCATGATGCTGCTGGTGCTGGCCGGGCTGCAGGCGCAGTCCCGCGAGGTGCTGGAGGCCGCGCAGGTCGACGGTGCCGGGCGCTGGCGGATCTTCACCTCGATCACGCTGCCGCAGCTGAGCCGGTACATGCAGCTCGCGGTGCTGCTCGGCGCGATCTACGTCGTCAACAGCTTCGACGCGATCTTCCTGATGACCCAGGGCGGGCCGGGAACCGCGAGCACCAACCTGCCCTACTACATCTACCAGCGCGCCTTCGAGGGCTTCGACGTCGGGCAGTCCTCGGCGATGGGCGTGATCGTGGTGGTTCTGACCCTGGTCGTGGCGACCTTCGCGCTGCGACTGATGTTCCGCACCTTCGGGGTGAGCGGGGAGGCGAGATGAGTACGCGTGCCGGCACTCCGCTCGGCCGGTCGGCGCTGACGGCGTTCACCTGGCTGGTCGCGGTCCTGTTCGTGTTCCCGCTGCTGTGGATGGTGCTGACCTCCTTCAAACAGGAGGCCGACGCCTACACCGACCCGCCGCGGCTGGTGTTCACCCCGACGCTGGAGCAGTTCGCCGGGGTCCTGGAGCGCGGGTTCCTGCCCTACCTGGGCAACTCGGCGTTCGTGACCGTCGTGTCGACGGTGCTGGTGCTGCTGATGGCGGTGCCGGCGTCCTACGCACTGTCGATCGCGGCGGTGCCGGGCACCCGCGACGCGCTCGGTTTCTTCCTGTCCACCAAGATGCTGCCGATCGTCGCGGCGATCATCCCGCTCTACGTCATCTCGCAGAACCTCAAGCTGCTGGACAACGTCTGGGCGCTGGTCGTGCTCTACACCGCGATGAACCTGCCGCTGGCGGTGTGGATGATGCGCTCGTTCTTCCTGGAGGTGCCGAAGGAGATGGTCGAGGCGGGCCGCGTGGACGGCGCGAACCTGCCGACGCTGCTGTTCCGGGTGGTGCTGCCGGTGGTCGCGCCCGGCATCGCCGCCACCGCGCTGATCTGCGTGATCTTCTCCTGGACCGAGTTTTTCTACGCGGTGAACCTCACCGCGGCCCAGGCGGGGACGGTGCCGGTCTTCCTGGTCGGCTTCATCACCAGCGAGGGCCTGTACTGGGCGCAGCTCTCGGCGGCGGCGCTGCTGGCCTCGCTGCCGGTGATGGTGGTCGGCTGGATCGCCCAGAACCACCTGGTGCGCGGCCTTTCCATGGGCGCGGTGAAGTAACCGGCTTGAAGCCCCCGATGGGGCTTCAAGTGGCCCGCAGGGCCATCCGCGCGCAGCGCGGATCCTCCTTCCGCACCGACGAGCATTGCGGCAGAAGTTACGAACAAGGAGCACTTCAATGGCTGAAGTCGTCTACGCGAGCGCCTCGCGGGTGTACCCGGGCAGCACCCCGGTCCGCGCGGTCGACCGGCTCGACCTGGAGGTGGCCGACGGCGAGTTCCTGGTGCTGGTGGGCCCCTCGGGCTCGGGCAAGTCCACGGCGCTGCGCATGCTCGCGGGCCTGGAGGACGTCAACGAGGGCGACATCCGCATCGGCGAGCGCAACGTGACCGGGCTGCCGCCGAAGGACCGGGACATCGCGATGGTGTTCCAGTCCTACGCGCTGTACCCGCACATGACGGTGGCCGAGAACATGGGTTTCGCCCTCAAGCTGCGGGGCAGGCCGAAGGACGAGATCCGCGCCAAGGTCACCGAGGCCGCCGAGATGCTCGACCTCGGCAAGTACCTGGACCGCAAGCCGAAGGCGCTTTCCGGCGGTCAGCGGCAGCGGGTGGCGATGGGCCGGGCGATCGTGCGCGAGCCCAGCGTGTTCCTGATGGACGAGCCGCTGTCCAACCTGGACGCGAAGCTGCGGGTGGAGACCCGCGCCAACATCGCCGGTCTCCAGCGGCGCCTGGGCACCACCACCCTGTACGTCACCCACGACCAGGTCGAGGCGATGACGATGGGCGACCGGGTGGCGGTGCTCAAGGACGGGCTGCTGCAGCAGTGCGCCTCGCCCCGCGAGCTCTACGACCACCCGGCGAACTCGTTCGTGGCGAGCTTCATCGGCTCCCCGTCGATGAACCTGTTGGAGGTGGTCCCCGGCAGCGACGGGATCGAGCTGGGCGGCCTGACCGTCCCGCTGCCGCGCGACGTCGCGGCCGAGGTCGGTGACCTCTCGCGGGTGGTGTTCGGCGTCCGGCCGGAGTGCCTGCGGCCCGCGGGCGAGAGCGAAGCCGGTTTCGACCTCACCGTCGAACTGGTCGAGGAGCTCGGTGCCGATGGCTACGTGCACGGGACGCTGTCCCACGGTGGCGAGGAGAAGCGCGTGGTCGTGCGGGTCGACGGGCGGGTCCCTCCCCGGCTGGGGGAGCGGCTCCGGGTGACCCTGCGCGACTTCGACGAGGTCCACTTCTTCCGCCCGGACACCACCCTACGCATCGGCAGCTGAGCCCGGCGGCCCGCGGCGTCAGTGCGTGGCCGGACCGCTGGTGTCCGTTGTGGACGGTGGCGATGACGGTGGCCGCGGTCCGACGGCGGTGTCGGCGTGCTCGTCGGCGGTGGCTCGGGTTCAGACGTGTCCGGGGCGGGTGTGCGAGGGCGCCCGCCCCGGCACGGCTCGAGGAAATGACCGACACGCTCCACCGGCTCATCACCGCCGCCGACCACCGCGGCGGGGCTGCCCAGGACCCACGAAGTCTCCTCCAGCGAGTGTCCGGTGGTCCCAGGCCGGTGCCCGGCGCGGCTGGCCCCGCGCGCAACGCCGCAGGCCGGACTTGGACAACCACTGCGCAGGCCCGGCAGCAGTGCCGCGCTACGCCGATGAGGCGAAGCATCGTCGTCCGGGCCGCTGCGGTGTTTGGATCGGCTCCGCCTCCGGGTACCGCGGTGAGGCGTGATCATCGCGATCAGCCGAGCCCGGAAGGGAGTCTGACGATGGCAGCCGATGCCGGTTCGTACGTGATGTTCCTGATCGTGGGCGTGGTGCTGGTGGTCGTCGACGGCCAGCTCATCAGGCGCAGCGGCACCACGTACCTCAGAGCCGTCTACCCCGATTCCAAGGTCGCCGACTCGGTCAACCAGCTGATCACGGTGGTCTTCCACCTGGCCACGCTGGGAGTGCTGGCGCTGATCTCCACCGTGAACCTGGACGTGGGCACCCCGCTGGAGAGCACGGTCGCCAAGCTGGGGGTTCTGCTGCTGATCCTGGCGCTGGCGCACGGCATCACGATCGGCGTGCTGGCCAAGGTCCGCTCCCGCCAGCAGGTCCAGGTGCTCGACGAGGAGCTGACGGCGGCGCGCGTCGAGGAGCACACGCACGCTCCGGCAGGCGGCAACACCACCACGCCGGTCAAGAAGACCGCGCAGGAGCCGGCGACCGGCACGCAGGCCCAGCGCACCGCGCAGACCCCGGCGGAGGGCGCCACGAGCTAGTAGGACGTGTTTCGGATGTGGTTTGCGTAGTGGGTCGCCTGGCGGAACCTCAGCCGCCTTCTCGCTCCGGGATCTTCGACTGACGTATGGCCGATACGCGGCGTCGAAGCTGTCCTCGCGAGAAGCCTAGGTGCCCCTCACGACGGTCTCTGCTCGCAGCCCAAGCGGCGGCGAGCAGAGACCTCGTCGTGCCGGCTCATCCGTGCGCATCCGGCCGGAACCGGATTGCAAGGCTGTTCGACGCATCCGGTGGGGATGCCGATCACGTTTGCCCGGCGTTGGGCATTGGGTAGGTCGATGTCGTGCCGCGGGCCGCAGCGGCGACCGAGCAATGGAAGGAGGCCGCCTGATGACGCGCGGTAGTGACAAGCACAGTCCGATGAGGGACGACGAGCTGGAGAAGGAGATGGAGGGACGGTTGCGGGGCAACCACCCGACACGCGCCGACGAGTCCCTCGACGCCGAGCCGCCCGCCGACGACGACCCGGGCGAGGAGCCGTTCGTGAGCGAGCGGGAGCGCCCTGAGCGCTGACGCGAAGCCGGCGGCGCTAGCCCGCCGGCAGAAACCGGAAGGGGCCGACCATGGCGACGCGAGTCCAGCCCGTGCACCGGGTTTCTGCGGCCGAGCGTTCCACCCCGCAGTTGGTCGCCGACCTCAGCGAACAGCTCACGCACCTGGTCCGCACCGAAATGCGGCTCGCGCAGCGGGAGATGCGGGAGCGCGGCAAGGAGGCGGGCAAGGGCGCCGCCGCGCTCGGCGCGGCGGGCGTGTTCGGCCTGCTGGGTGGAGCGACGCTGGTCGCCACGGTGGTCCTGCTGCTGTCGCTGGTGCTCGCCGCCTGGCTGGCGGCGCTGATCGTGGCGGTGGTGCTGCTGCTGGTGTCCGGTGGCGCCGCTCTGGTGGGCCGCTCCCGGCTGCGCCGGGCCGCACCGGCCGTGCCGGAGCGGACCATCGGCGAGGTCCGGGAGGACGTCGAGCTGGTGAAGGAGGCGGGCCGGCGATGAGCGCGAAGCACCGGGGCCGCGACACCGGCGACGACGACGCGGATCGGCTGGACGCGGACCGGGAGCTGACCCGGGAGGAGCTGGGCGAGACCATCCAGGAGCTCGCCAACCGCGCGCGGGCGCCGGAGCGCTCCAAGCAGGCGGTGTACGAGCGGGTGAAGGGCACTCAGGACCGCGCCGCCGACGTGGCGCATCGAGTTGGCGACCCGCGCAACGACGTCTGGGTCTACGTCGCTGCATCCGCCGCGGTGGGCATCGCCGTCTACGCCTTGGCCAGGAGAAGAGCGCCCAAGCCGAAGGTGAAGCCGCTCTTCCGGCTGTGCGCGCTTTCCGGGCGATAGGTCGCGCCCGGCTGGACCCGGGGGATAGGCCACAACTCCGTCCACTGTGGGCGTGCGCCCGCTACTGGCGTTGGCCGACTCCGGTCCTGATCTCCGCGACTCGTCCGCCCGGAATCCTGGGTTGCAGAGGGGGAGTCGGGGCGCCCGCGGTCTCCCTGAGACCGTGCACGAACTCCTCGACCGCCTCGGTGGAGCTGCGCCTCGGCCACCAGTCCAGCACCGAATGCGCTCGCGAGATGTCCATGACGGGCAGGCGGAGGAAGGCGTCGAACAAGCCCGGGGACGCGGGTACGAGGTGCAAGTGCCACGCGGCCGCGAGCGCGGTTCGTGCCGGCCACACCGGCATCCGGAACGTCCGCGCCCCGAAGAGCTCCGCCAGCACCTCCGAGTCGATCACCGGTTCGGAAGCGACGTTGAAGGCGCCGGAGACGTCCGAACGCACCGCGAGCCGGTACGCCTCCCCGAGGTCGCTGCTGTGCACCGCCTGGAACCGCAGGCCGGCCAGCGCCGGGATGCGCGGGACGAGGTCCGGACGCGCCAGCCGGTTCGGCACGAACGGCCCGAGGAAGAGCCTGCGCTGCTCGGAAGCCGCCTGGGTCTTGAACGAGAATGCGGTCCGCATCCGCACGACGCGGATGTCCGGGTGCTCGCGCTCGTAGGTGTCCAGGCTGCGTTCCAGGTACGCCTTCTCGCGCGTGTAGGCCGCACCCGGCCAGCCGTGCGTCGGCCACGACTCGTCGACCGCGCGCCGCGGCCCCGGCGAGTAGGCGCCGACGGAGGAGGCGTGCACCAGGGCGGGTACTCCCGCCTCGGCCACCGCGTCGAAGACCCGCAGGCTCCCCATGACGTTGTTGCGCCAGGTCGTGACCGGGTCGTGGGTCGGCTGGAAGATCCACGCCAGGTGCACGACGCAGTCGGCGCCCCGGAAGTGCCGCACCAGTTCGTCGCTGGTGACGTCGGCTCGGACCCAGGTCGCCTTGGGGCCGAGTTGCGCGGGCTCGCGCCTGGCCATCGCCACGATTCCGGACACCGCCGGATCGGCACCGAGCGCTTCGACGACGCTGGTGCCGATGTTGCCGGTCGCCCCCACGACGACTACGCGCATCGATTCCCTGGCGCTCATCGCGGTTCCTCCCATCGCGGCGGTATCGGCCCTGTCAGGGGACCTACCCGGGCGGCGGAGCGGGGAAACTACCGCGGTTTCCCCGGGGGCCCGGCCGCGGACGACTGCTGAGCAGGTGCGACGCGGGTAGCGTCACTGCGGTGGCTGGTCTGGTGCGCCGAGCGCGGCAGGTGGAGAACAGCGGTCTGGTCCGGTTCCTCGGCGTCGCGGGCTGGTCGGCCTACGGGTTGGTGCACCTGGTCATCGCCGGACTGGCGCTGCAGATCGCGCTGGGCGACCGCGCCGAGCACGCCGCTCCGCAGGGGGCGATCGGCAAGCTCGCCGCGCAGCCGATGGGCACGGTGGTGCTGGTGGTCCTGGCGGTGGGCCTGTTCGGGTTCGCCCTGTCGCAGTTCTGCCTTGCGCTGATCGGCTTCGGCTGGGTGCGCGAGCAGGCCGTCCGAGTCACCAGGCAGCTCGGTGCGGCCGGTCGCGGCGTGGTCGCGGTGGGCATCGGCGGGCTGGCGGTGAAACAGCTCATGGGCAGCCCGACCGGTTCGGGCAACAGCCAGCAGCAGGGGCTGACCGCGACGCTGCTCACCCTGCCCGCGGGCGGTCTCCTGGTCGGGCTGGTGGCCGCGGTCGTCCTCGCGGTCGCCGTCGCGACCATTCGCCGCGGTGTCCTGCGCAGCTTCGAGGAGGACATGGACATGCGCTCGTTCCCCGGTGGTGTGCGCAGGTGGGTGCGGCGCCTGGGGGTCGTGGGCTGGATCGCGAAGGGCCTGGCCTACCTGAGCATCGCGGGGCTGTTCGCCGCCGCGGCCCTCTCGGTCGACGCGCGCAAGTCGGGTGGGCTCGACCAGGCCCTGCACCTCCTCGCCGGCTACCCGTTCGGGCAGGTCGCGCTGGTGGCAATCGCCGCCGGGTTCGCGGCGTTCGCCGTCTTCTGCGTCGCCGCGGCCGCCGCGCACCGCAGGTGACCGGCGCCCGGGCGGGTGGGAGCGCGCCCGGACGCCGGCCGGTCCGCGGAGCCCTACACGTGGTCGCGGGGAATGGTGTGCTGCCAGTTCTTCGACAGCACCCGGTTGCTTCCCTCGTAGGCGTCGAGCTGGGCGTGCAGGACGAAGTCGTCGGGCGTCGAGGTGAGCACGGTCTTCGTGACGGTCTCGACGTCCCAGTCCTCGCGCGTGAACCGCATGCGCCACTCGTTCTCGCCGCACACCGACCCGAAGTCGTCACCGACCCAGGAGTAGCGCTCGTAGGCGCGGCGCTTGAGCTTGAGGCCGATGTCGTCCAGGCGCACGACGCCGAGATCCTTGACGACCTCCAGCGCCGACTCGTAGCCCACGAGGTCGCGCGAGACGGTCCAGCGCTGGTCGCCTGGCACCAGCCGGGTCTCCGACAGCGGTGGCGTGCCCTCGGGCTCCCCGAAGGGGGAGTCGCCGTAGGGCTCGGTCTCCGGACGCGGCCGGGCAGGCAGCACCAGCTTCGAGGTACCTGCGTGGACGGTCAGCCGCACCGGCTTCGGCGGCGGCCAGGCCAGCGGCCAGTACGACGTCGACAGCGACAACCGGATCTTGTGCCCCTCGGGGAACGCCTGGGCGCAGCCGTTGAGGTACACGCGTGCACGGTAGCGCTTGCCGGGCACCAGCGTCTCCGGTTCGGCGTGGCCGTCCAGGTGCGTGAGGTTGAGCAGGCCGTAGGTCACGCGCGTGGCGCGCCCGTCGGCGTGCACGTCGGAGAGCCGGGCGGCGACCATCGCGACCGGCTGGTTGACCTCGAAGTCCAGGTCCACGGCCGGGGCGCCGAGGATCTCGCAGCGCTCGCCGAGCGGCTCGGTGTCGAACACCAGCGACCCGCCGTCCTCCTCGCGCTGGTCGTAGGGCAGATCGGGTGGCGCGTTGTAGGAGCACCACTTTCCGGCGAACTGCCCGACCGAAAGCGGCGACTCGATGGGCAGCGGCCTGTCCTCGACACCGGCGTCCCCGGACACCAGCGTGTTCTCGTCCAGCAGGAACTCGTGCGCGTGCACCGCGGGCGACGGCCAGTCCGGCTCGCCGACCCAGCGGCCCGGCCGTTCCGCGTAGGCGGTGGACGGGACCGCGCTCTCCTGCATCCAGGTCCGCAGAATCGGACCTTCCATGACGTCGTTCTCGATGCCCTTGAGCCACCGGTCCCACCACCGGACCAGCTCCTGCAGGAACCCGATCGCCGGGCCGGGCTGGCCGAGGTGCGGGTACTTGTGCGACCACGGGCCGATCAGCCCCTTGCGCGGCACGTCGAGGTTCTCCAGCAGGCGGAACACCGCGTTGGAGTAGCCGTCGGCCCACCCGCTGACGGCCAGCACCGGGCACTGCACGGCGTGGTAGTCCTCGCAGATCGAGCCGTGCCGCCAGTAGTCGTCGCGGCGCTGGTGGCTCAGCCACTCGTGCAGCCACAGCCCGCTGTGCTCCAGGCGGTCGTACCACATCTCCCGCCAGCGGTCCCCGACCAGCTCCGGGTCGGGCGGGCAGGAGTTGTAGGCGAACATCGTCGAGGCCCACGACAGGTTGTCGCTGAGCAGGCACCCGCCCATGTAGTGCACGTCGTCGGCGTAGCGGTCGTCGGTGGAGCAGACCGTCGCGATCGCGCTGAGGCTCGCCGGCTTGCGCGCGGCGATCTGCAAGGCGTTGAAACCGCCCCAGGAGATGCCCATCATCCCGGTGCGGCCGTCGCACCAGGGCTGCTCGGCCAGCCACGCCAGGACGTCCTCACCGTCGGAGAGCTCCTGCTCCAGGTACTCGTCGGTCAGCACCCCCTCGGACTCGCCGCTGCCGCGCAGGTCCACCCGCACGCAGGCGTAGCCGTGACCGGCCATGTACGGGTGGTGGATGGAGTCGCGCAGCGCGGTGAAGTCGCGCTTGCGGTACGGGATCAGCTCCAGCACGGCCGGAACCGGCTCGTCGTCGGAGGAGACGGGCCGCCAGATGCGCGCGCCGAGCCGGGTGCCGTCCGGGAGGGGGATCCAGACGTGTTCGTCCTCGCGGATTTCGTGCGGCAGGGACGTTACTGCCTTCATGCTCACCCCTTCTGCCGGTGCGGTTCGTCAGCCTGGATGGGTTTCGCCGCCGACCGGCGCCAGCACCTCACCGGTGTAGTAGCTGGAAAGCTGATCGGCCGCGAAGAAGACGTAGGAGGGCGCGATCTCGTCCGGGTGGGCCATCCGGCCCATCGGCACGTGCCCGCCGAAGCCCTCGACGCGGTCCTCGGGCAGGGTCGAGGGGATCAGCGGCGTCCACACCGGTCCGGGGGCCACGCAGTTGACCCGGATGCCCTCGCCGGCCAGCGACTGCGCGAGCGACATGGTCAGCACGTGGATGGCGCCCTTGCTGGCCGAGTAGTCGATGAGCGTCTTGTTGCCGCGCAGCCCGTTGACCGAGCCGGTGTTGATGATCGCCGAGCCCTCGCCCAGGTGCGGCAGCGCCGCGCGGATCAGCCAGAACGGGCTGTAGACGTTGACCTTGAACGTCCGGTCGAACTGCTCGGTGGTGGTGTCGGTGAAGCTCTCCACCGGCGCCTGCGTGCCGGCGTGGTTGACCAGCACGTCGAGCCCGCCGAGCTCTTCGACGGTCCGACGCACCAGGTCCTGGCACGCCTCCTCTGAAGCCAGGTCGCTCCGGTGCAGCTCGCAGCGCCGACCTTGGTCGCGCACCAGCTCGGCGGTGCGCTGGGCATCGGAGTCCTCCTGCTCGGAGAGGTAGGCGATGGCGACGTCGGCGCCCTCCTTGGCGAAGGCGACGGCCACCGCGCGGCCGATGCCGGAGTCGCCACCGGTGATCAGCGCCCGTTCGCCCGCCAGCAGCTCGCGCCCGCGGTAGTCGCGCATCTCGTCGCGCGGCACCGGCTCCATCGCCCGGGTCGTGCCCGGGTGCGCCTGCTGCTGGCCCGGTGGCTGTTCGTCGGACATGAACGACCTCCGATCGGTCCGCTCGCGCCGCGGGGAGCGGACGGACGACCTTTCGCACTGGCGAGGAGATACCCGTGACCGCGCGGAACTATGCGTGGTGATCGTGTGCGGGAGCGCACTCCTGCGCACACCCGCACGAAGCGGCAGCGGGCAGGCCGAGCCGGTGGAGCAGCGCCGCTGTGCGCCGTTACCGTCCTGCCGGACCAAGTCGTCTGGTCAAGGACGTGCCGTTGTAGACCCTGTGAGACCTCCCGAGCGCTGAATCGTCGCGCGTCGCGCATGTGCGCCGCGCTCCTCCTTGCTGCGGTACAAGCTCATCGGCGCCTGGCTCCTCGCGCTCTGCACCGCTTGCGGGGAGACCGCCAAGCTCACGGTCCTGGAGCGGATGAATGTGCGCTCCGTTCGACCCGAGCTGCTGGACCGGCTGCATGACGATGACCCTGGCCTGACAGCTGAGCTGCTCCAGGATCCGGTCGTGCGGCGCCGCAATGGCCTGTCCGGCAAGATCCGCCGGACCGGCCCTAGCCGGCGCGCAGCGCGGTCTCGACGTGCCGCGCGGCGTGCAGGCCCGACTCGATCGCGCCGTCGATGAAACCCGCCCAGCCGCCCGCGATGTCGGAACCGGCGAAGTGGACGCCGCCGTGCGGTTCCCGCAGTGCCGCCAGATACCTGGTGAGCTGTCCCGGGCGCTGCATCGGCCAGGTCTCGCGGGAGAAGGCGTCCTGCATCCAGTTGTGGCCCGTGACGTCGACGACCTCCAGATCGTCGCGCCAGCAGCGCAAGGCCCGTGCGACTCCGTCCGCGTCGGTAGGATCGAGATCCGAGGCCCGGGTACCGAACGCGACCAGGACGGTGTCGCCATCCACCGTGTACTCCGGCCGGACGAAGGTGAGCGCGTGGTCGTCCGGTGCGTAGGCGGTGAACGGGGCGACGTGCCCGCGCACCCGGATCCAGGTTTTCAACCCCTGCGAAGCGGTGCGCTCCGCGCTCGCCGCCAGCTTCGCCGCCGGCAGGCCCGGCTGGAAGTCGATGGAACCGAGCACGTTGAGCGGGAGCGTGCACACGATTCGTCGTGCGGTGTAGTGCTTTCCGTCCGCGGTGGTGGCTGTCGCCCGCCCGTCCTCCTGGCCGATCGCGGTGACGACCGTACCGAGGCGGAACTCGGCGGTGCCGTGCTCGGCCATGGCAGAGGCCAGGGAGGCGGTGCCGGTGCTGAGCCGGTAACCGGAGGTCGCCTCGTGCAGCAGCCGCCAGTCGCCCGACGCCGCGGCGCACCAGCGCATCGCCTGCGCCAGCCCGGAGACCTCGGCCGGGGCGTTGAAGTGCTCCGCCCACACGCCGGTGGTCACCTCCCGTTCGGCGGGGCCGAGGTCGAGCCCCCCGAAGTAGTCCACGACGGACTCGTGGTCGATCGAGTCCAGGCCCGGGTGCCGCAGCGGCTCGTAGGGCATCTCGAAGAACTTCCGGCTGTCCTCGGCGAGGCGGTCCATGCCGTGCTCGATGAGCGCGTCGAACTCCCCGGGAGTGCCCTGGTGCACCTGCCCGCCCGCGATCCAGTAGACCTCCTCGGACCCCGGGCTCGGCTCGACATCCAGCCCGTAGCGGGTGATCTCGCTCCACGTGTGCGGCTGGAGCCAGTGCACCCAGGTGCCGCCCATCTCCAGCGGCCTGCCGAACCGGACGTCGGTCCACGTGCGCCCGCCGATGCGGTCGCGCGCTTCGAGCACGACGACCGAGCGGCCGCGTAGCGACAGCTCGCGGGCGGCGGTCAGCCCTGCGAAGCCGGCGCCGACAACAATGACGTCGTAGGAGTCGTCCACGTCGATCCTCATTTCTGCGTTGGTTTCCCGTCGGCCGGGGCGGTTTGTGCCGCGAGTCCGGAATTGTCGGGCGGCAGGGCCGGAGTCTCGATCCGCCATTGGAGTGGCTGGCGGTCCTGCACCAGCCGCCGGTAGGCGAACAGCACCACCGAGACGAGCAGGATGCCGACCCCTGCCGCGGTCTCCCGGAATCCGCCGTAGCCCGCCAGCGACGGGTGGGTCATGCCGGCCACGAGCACGAAAAGCACCGCGGCAACGGGAACCCAGATCCGGCCGCGCCTGATCGGCCGCGGCCAGTGCGGCCTGTCCTTGCGCAGCAGCAGGAAGGAGCCGACGGCCAGCGTCATCGCCACCAGGTAGCCGAGGTTGCTGGCCAGCAGGATGCTCAGCGGTTCGCCGAGCAGGAGCAGGATCACGGCGTTGATCACCGCGTCCAGCGTCAGCGACCGGCCGGGCACGCCCCAGCGGTTCAGCCAGTGCAGCTGCCGGAGCGTCATGCCGTCCTCGGCGAGCCCGTAGAGCGCCCGTCCGCCGTCGGCGGTCGTCGAGACCATGCCCAGGAACAACGCGACCACCAGGATCGACACGCCGATCCACGAGGAGGTGCCCAGCGACTGCTGGAACGCCATGGCGAAGGCGGAGAGCGGGTCGCCGGAGATGCGCTGCTCGCCGATCGCGCCCGACATCGCCAGCGGGACGGCGAAGAAGACCACGACCATGAACAGCGTCGCCCGTTGCAGCGCGCGGGCGGTGTCGCGAGCGGGGTCCCGGTACTCGGGCGCGAACGACGCGCAGATCTCCGTGCCGTAGGTGGTCCACGCGGTGACGTAGAACCAGACGACCAGCGTCAGCCAGTTCCCGCCCTGGTACCAGGTCAGGTGGCCGAGGTCCCAGCCGCCGCTCGCCGGCGAGCTGACCACCAGGGCGGCCAGGCCGGCGATGACGACCACGCTCATGCACTTGTTCAGGTTCGCCGCGATCTTGACGCCGAAGTAGTTCAGCGCCCAGCCTCCCGCGATCGCCAGCAGAGCGATCAGCTCCGGGAGCCCGATCTCGTGCGACAGCAGCCGAAATCCGCCGGTGACCTGCGGGAACCACTGCGAGTGCACGAGCTCGCCGATCGCGGCGGCGTTCACCGCGATGCTGAACGACCAGCCGATCAAGTACCCGAACGCCGCGACGGCGCTCAGCGGGGCGAAGTAGCGCTTCCACCCCTCGGCCGCGTACCGGGTGATGCCGCCGGAGCTGCCGGGGAACATCGAGGGGATCTCGGCGAAGAGCATGTTCTGCAGCAACCCGATCAGGGTCGCCGCCACCCAGATGCAGATCGCCGTCCACGCGCCGATCGTGCCGATCGCGTAGCCGCCGGTGACCAGCAGGCCGGTCGGGAGCGTCATGGCGATGGCGAAGCCGTCGCGCCAGGTGAGCGTGCGTCGGAGGGCGGGTCGCGGGGGAGGGGTCGACGGCGAGTCCGGCATGGCTGTCCATTCGGTGCGCGTGCGCGTGCGCGTGCGCGTGCGCCGCGAGGCGTCGGGGGCGGGGTGCGCTGCGAGAACCCGGCGGTTGGCGTCAGGAGCTCGGCGGGAGAGGGCCCGAGTGCGCGGTAGCGGCAATAATACGTTATTATTGGACCTTGCAAGAGGTGCTGACCAGCGGCGGAGGTGCGGTGGGCAATGGCTGAAGGCGATCAGGGCCAGCGGGAGCACGTCCTGCGGGTGACGGCGGGCACGCTGGCCACCCACGGGTTCGACGGTGTCCGGCTGCGCGACGTGGCGTCGGCGGCCGGGGTGTCGATCGGGCTGATCCAGCACTACTTCGGGTCGCGGTCGCAACTGCTCGCCGCGGCGTTCGAGTGGTCGGTCGACGACCTGATCGCCCGCTGGCGCGGCGTCGTCGCCGGACAGCAGGATCCGCTGGACCGGCTCGTGCTGCTCGTCGAGACGCTCGCCGACGACCCGGAACTGCAACGCCGGAGTGCGACGTGGACGGAGTTCTGCGCCGCCGCGGCTCGGCATCCGGAGTTGCGCGGCGGTGTGCAGCGCGTCTTCCGGATGTGGCGGGAGATCCTGAGCGATCTGGTCCAGGAAGGGACGCGGCAGGGCGTCTTCCGTCCCAGGCTGCCGTTGGGGCACACCGTCGACCTGCTGTCGGCGCTGGTCGACGGCTGCGACATGGCCACGGCGTCCCGGGCCGGCGTGATGGACCGGGACGGCTACCGAGGTCTTCACCTCGCGGCGATGCGGCTCGCGCTGGGGATCGACGACGACGGGACGGCAGCCGCCGGCGGTTGATGGCCGGCGGCCGGGCCCGGGCTCAGCCGACGAACTCCCGGTCGCCGTACCGCAGGTTGGCGCCGTCCCACCGGCCTCCGAGCCGCACGACGAACTCGCGGGCGAGCTCGAGGTCGGACAGCTCGGCGACGAGCACCAGCTCGCCGTCCATGGCGACCGACCCGCCCCCGAGACGTTCCCTTGCCAGCGGGTCGGCCACCAACCCGTCGTGCAGGTCGGTGACGTCCACGCCGGGGACCTCGACGAGGAACGCGTCGGTCCGCGCGGAGTCGCGCGCCAGGTGCTCGAAGGTCAGCACCGACTCCTGGCCGAACTCCTTGCGCACCAGGTCGGCGATGTGGTGCAGCTCGATCGGGTCGGTCTCGCGCACGTCGAACGAGCGCGACCGCTCGTAGGTGGCCCGCTGGAGCTCTCCGGACCAGAACACGCCGTCCAGCAGCTCCGAACGGCCGTCGCGGGCGCCGTTGTCCCGGATTACGCCGCGGACTGCGCGGGCGAACTCGGTCAGCGGCGTGTCCAGCCTGGGGTCCCCGGGATCGGTGATGACCGCGGTGTTGCTGGTGGCGAACAGAAGTGCCTGCGGCTGCGCCCGGTCGGCGGGAAGGGCCTGTGCCGTCCCGGCGGTGAAGGCGAACAGCAGCGAGACGACGGCGACGACCGAGCGTCGGCCGGGTCCGGAGGGGGTTCTCAATTCGGCTCCTTGAAGTGCGGAGAACGGGCGTGCGCCCTGGGCTTCGGGCAGCTTGCCGCGCGAGTGCGCGCGGAGTCGCAGTTCTGGGCGTTCGCCGCGCGGGTTTCCTCCGATCGCGCAGCTCCCGAGCCGAGTCGTTGCGGACCAACGATTCCGAGACGTCGACGTCGACGGCGCAGTCAGCTCCCGGTCGTCCCGGCGGTCTCGGGCAGGGCGTCCGCGGTGAACTCCGCGGTCCGGACCTTCCCGCCGTGCTGGAAGTCCAGGAACAGGCGGTAGGTGCCGGCCGAGGGCACCTCGGCGTTGAAGGTGATTCGCGGCCCGGCGGGTGTGGTGCCGTCGCCGGGCTCGCCTTCGGGGTGCACGTGCAGGTACGCCAGGTCCGCTGCGCGCAACGCGACGAGGTGTCCGTAGGCGGCGAGGTAGGGCTGCAGGTCGGTGACCGGGCGACCGTCCCGGGTGACCTCCACGGTCAGCGGTGCGGACTTTCCGGCGACCAGGTCGCCTTCCAGGCGCACCTGGTACTCGTCGACCTCCGCGATCCGGCTCGGCCGGTGGGCGGCGGGACTGAACTCGCCGGGTACCGACAGGTCGACGCCGAGCGTCTGCGCGGTGCCGCCTGCTGGGACGAAGTCGGCGAACACGCGGTAGGTCCCCGCCGTGTCGATGCGCATCGGCACCCGCCACGTGCCGTCGGGGGACATCTCCGGGTGCAGGTGCTCGTAGCCCGCGGTGTCCCGGCGCACGACGACGAGGTGCATGCGCTTGTCGTGCTCGACCTTGAACCCCGTCACCGCCTTCCCGCTCGGGGCCGTGATGCGGAAGGAGAACTCGCTGACAGCGCCGCGCGGGAGCGTCGTCGTGGTGGGGGAGAGGGTGTAGCCGCCGTTGGTCGAGGACAGCCCGGCCGGGACCGGTTCCGCGCCGTGGCCGCGTTCCTCCCCGCCATGGCTGTGGCCGTCATCGGGGTGGTCCGGACCGAAGTGGCCGGCAAGACCCTCCACTGCCGTGCGGCCGTGGGGCTCCTCCGCCGCGTTGCTCGGGGACGGGCCGAGGGCGGCCCCGGTCACCCATGCTCCGCCGAACACGAGCGCGAGCGCCGCGCCGTAGGCGGAAAGCCTCGCTGCGGTGTTCATCGACCCCTCCAGTCGCGGACGGCATGCGGCCGTCGCGGGCGCGGGACCACGACCCGGATACTATAGGGGGGTAGTGTAGGAATCTCGATCGGCCCGGCAAGCAGTTCAGGATTCGCCACTGTGGACGGGCTGGACGTCTCCGTCGGTGTTGCGTTCGCGGATCCTGGACATGCGGCTGATCGCGTGGGCGGCGAGTCCGGCGACCAGGCCCCAGAACACCGACGCGATCCCGAGCGGCGCGAGCCCCGATGCGGTCACCAGGAACGCGATCAGCGCGGCGGTGCGGCTGCCGGGGTCGGCGGTCGCGCCGGCCAGCGAGCCGCCGATGGTGTCGAGCAGTCCGATGCCGGCGAGAGCGGCCACCAGCGCGACCGGGAACGCGCCGAGCAAGCTGGCGAGCGTGGCGCCGAAGACTCCCAGCAGCAGGTAGAAGAAACCGGAGACGACGCTGGCCCGGTAGCGCTGTGCGGGGTCGCGGTGCGCGTCGGGTCCCATGCACAGCGCGGCCGTGATGGCGGAGAGGTTGATGCCGAAGCAGCCCAGCGGCGCCAGGACGAGGTTGACCACACCGGTCCAGGACAGCACCGGCGAGACCGGCGTCGAGTAGCCGTGCGCGCGCAACGTGACCACGCCCGGCAGGTTCTGCGAGGTCATGGTGATCACGAACAGCGGGATCGCGATGCTGAACACGGCGTGTGCGGACCATTCGGGCCAGGTGAGCACCGGAACCGCCGCGGCGAGCCGGACCTCTTCGAAGTGGAGGGTGCCCTGCGCGCCCGCGAACGCGACCCCTGCGACGAGAGCGACCAGGACCGCGTACCGCGGGATCAGCGCCTTGCACACCAGGTAGCCGCCGAGCATCGCCAGCACCAGCCAGAACTGCGTGCGCATGGTGGTGAAGACGTCGAGGCCGAAGCGCAGCAGCACGCCGCCGAGCAGGGCGGACGCGATCGAGGCCGGGATGAGGTCGACCGCCTTCTCGAACCAGCCCGTGACCCCGACCAGCACCGTCAGGGCGGCCGCCACCAGGAACGCGCCGACCGCCTCGGCCATCGAGGTACCTTGTGCGCTCGTGGCCAGCAGGGCGGCGCCCGGCGTGGACCAGGCGGTGACCACCGGTGCGCGGTGGCGGAGGGACAGCGTGATCGAGGTGATGCCGATGCCCACGCCCAGTGCCAGCACCCACGAGCTGATCTCGGCAGGGCCCGCGCCGAGCGCCCCGGCGGCCTGGAACACGATGGCGGCCGAGCTGGTGACCCCGACCAGCGTGGTGAGGGCTCCCGCGACGAGGGAGGACACTGGGAGGACGCGGGAGGCGCGTCGGTGCAGCTGCACGGGACTTCCGTTCGCGGATCGTTCTGTTTGTGGAACGATCGGATGCTAGGAGGCCGGTTGGAACTGGTCAAGGTGGTGGGTGCGAACCTGCGCGCGGTCCGGTCGGCGCGGGGCCTGTCGCTGTCGGAGGTCGCCCGCCGCGCCGCCATCGGCAAGGGCACGTTGTCGGAGCTGGAGGCCGGACAGCGCAACCCGACCCTGGAGACGCTCTACGCGCTCGCGCAGGTGCTCGAAGTGCCGCTGGGCGAACTGCTCGTCGAGGCCGAGGCTGCCGACGGCGGTCGGCAGGTGCTCGTGCGCAAGGGCGGCGCCGGCCTTTCCGGGCGCACCGTCGACGTGCAGCTGATGGACCGCACCGTGATCGGCGGCTGCCGGCAGGAGGTCTACCGGGTGCACGTGCGGGCCGGCAGCCGGTACGTCTCGTCCGGGCACCAGCCCCGGGTCGTCGAGCAGCTCCTGGTCCACTCCGGAACGCTGGTCGCGGGCCCCGAGCGGGACCCGGTGACACTGGGACCGGGCGACTACCTCCGGTTCGACGGCGGGGTCGACCACGTCTACGAGGCACCGGACACCGACGTGGTCGCCACGCTGGTCATGCGCTACGTCGACCCGGTGGGCGATGCGCGGCCGGGATCGGCGGCTCCCTGAGCACTGCGCTCGCGGGTTCGGTGCGGTGCCTGTCGCGGACCCGGGGGACCACATTGGACCTCGGGCGCGCCGCCGCATTCGGGCCGGCTTTCGCCGCCGGGGGCGGACGCGGGCTTGTCGGCTGCAGGCCATCCAGGTCGACTCCGACGAGGTGGCTCTCCGGTTGATCAGCGTGGGAATTCCTTGGCATGCAACGACATTCGCCGCCGGTCGGCGAGTGCGGAGTGCGTTGACGGCCGGAGGGGGCCGTGTTAGCCTCCGCCCGACACCCGATCGGGGGATGGATGGCGAAGAGTCATCCTGCTAGGTCCACCGCGCCGGTTGTCGCGTCGCAATGCATCTGGGGAACAGTGCTCCGTCAAGCGGTTCGCGGACGCACGGCTCCCGAACCGTTCCTCTCCCCGCCGACGATCCGCCATTGGTGGGCGCCCGGAGTTCCTTCCCGGCACGGCATCCGCGGGGACTCACGAAAGGTGCTCCAGACATGTCGACGACCGAGGGTGCACCACCCGTCGACTCCAACGTGGTCCGGCAGCTGCTGCTGTTCGACCCATTCGACCCGGAGTTCCGCGCCGACCCGCACCGCGCCTACCGCGAGGTCCGGGAATCCGGTCCCGTCACCGCCACCCCGGGTGGCCTGTGGCTGGTCTCGGGGCACCGGCAGGTCTCCGCCGTGCTGCGCGACCAGGCTTTCGGCTGGGGTGAGGCCGAACTCGCCGCCGGGCACTTCACCACCGACGACGACGGCAACACGGTGCGGCCGCTGACCTTCGCCGATCCGCCGGAGCACACGCGCATCCGCTCGCTGGTGAGCAGTGCGTTCTCGGCGCGGATCGTCGAGCGGCTGCGGCCGCGCGCTCAGGAGCTGGCCCGCGAGCTGCTGGCCGCGGCGCTGGCCGACGGCGGTGGCGCCGACGTCATCCAGCAGGTCGCGTATCCGCTGACCGGGCGGCTGCTGTGCGAGCTGCTCGGCGTCGACCCGGAGTACCAGGAGCGCTTCCGCGCCTGGGCGGAGGCGATGGGCCGCGGGCTGGACCCGGACTTCATGCAGTCGCCCGACCAGTTGGCGCGGCGCGAGGAGGCGCGGGCGCACTTCCACGAGTACTTCGCCGAGCTGGCGGCCCGCAGGCGGGCGGAACCGGGCGACGACCTGGTGAGCGCGCTGGTCGCCGTCGAGCAGGAGGGCGACCGGCTCACCGCGACCGAGCTGGTCGTGACCTGCACGCTGCTGCTCAGCGCCGGCTACGCCACCACGGTCCACCTCATCGGCAACGGGATGCTCGCGCTGCTGGAGAACCCGGACCAGCTCGCGTGGCTGCGCGCCAACCCCGGCCGGGTCGGCGACGCCGTCGAGGAGGTGCTGCGCTTCGACGGGCCGATCCAGCTCGTCTCGCGGGTCGCCCTGCGCGACACCGAGGTCGACGGCAACGCCGTCGCCGCGGGTTCTCCGGTGCTGTTGCTGCTGGCCGCGGCCAACCGCGACCCGGCGGTGTTCGACGATCCCGACCGGCTCGACGTGTCGCGCAAACCCGGGCGCAACCTCGGTTTCGGCGTCGGCATCCACTTCTGCCTCGGTGCTCCGCTGGCGCGGCTCACCGCGCAGGCCGCGCTGGGCCTGCTCGTCGAGCACGAGCTGGTGCTCGACGGTCCGCGGCCCGCGCGCACCGGGAGCCTGGTCCTGCGCGGGCTCGCCGAGCTCCCGCTGCGGTCGGCCTGACGTGGCTCGCCGCCGAGGTGCCGCGGCCTGCCCCGGCACCTCGGCGGTGCGCCGGAACCCGGCGCCCACCGGATCGTTGTCACGCGTGGGGCCACGTCGAAATCGCGTCGGCCGTGTCCGTTTCGTGGCCGGAAGTTGCGCATTCCGGACGTATGCCTGAGCGTGTCCATTTTGGATGGACCACCTGTGGATACGCGCAATTGTGCCGACGTAGTCCCAGCGTGCGCCACTTCCGCGCATTCTTGCGGGACGCGAAATGTTTTGTTGTCGTGGTCCTGGACGTGGCCGTCCGGCGAATTCCTCATCCTGATGGCGGTTGATCGGATTCGTTTGAAGGCACTTGACGGAATCGCCGGCGCTGCGGCAGGCTGTGACACACCGCATGGCAGGGAAGTTCCTGGGGGTAGCAAGTGACGGTCGATCAGCCTGAATTACCGACGTCGCGCAATGCGTCGGAATCCGTTTCCGATCAGCTCCCGGCGGTCCTCGGTGGTTTCGACCTGACAGATCAGGACCGATTTTCCGGTGGGTTCCCGCACGAGGTTTTCAACAGGCTGCGCGCCGACGAGCCGGTCCTGCTGCACCCACCGGGCCGGACCCGCGACGGTGAGAGCTTCTGGGTGCTGAGCCGGTACGAGGACATCGTCGAAGCCGCCGGGAACCCGGTTTTCTCCTCCCAGGGCGGGGGCGGCCGGGAAGGCGGCGGCACCCACCTCGACGACCTCCCGGCAGGCACCTACGCCGGCGGGATGCTCAACATGATGGACGACCCGCGGCACCAGCTGATCAAGGACGTCGTCTCGCCCGCGGTGTGCCCGCCCGCGGTGGCCGCCCTGGAGCCGGTGGTGCGGGAACGCGCCTCGGCGCTGGTGTCGGCGGTGCTGGAGCGCGGGACGTGCGACCTGCAGGCCGAGGTCGCCGGCCGGTACTCGGTCGAGGTCATCGCCGCGCTGCTGGGCGTCCCCCGGCAGGACTGGGGCCGGCTGGTGGACTGGGCCGAGATCGCCATGGGCTACGAGGACCGCGACGAGGGCGAGGCGACCGGCCGCAGCCAAGCGGCGCTGCTGGACATGTACAAGTACGGCTGCGAACTGGTGCGGGCCAAGCGGGCCGAGCCCGCCGGCGACTTCATGTCGCTGATCGCCACCGGCGAGATCCCCGAGGGCCACGGCCAGGCGCCGCTGGCCGACTACGAGCGCGAGGTCTTCTTCAACCTGGTCTCGCTGGCGGGCACCGAGCCCACCCGCAACGCCGTCGCGATCGGCCTGCTCGCCCTGGTCGAGCACCCCGAGCAGTGGGAGGCGCTGCGCGCCGACCGGTCGCTGCTCGGCGGCGCGGTGGAGGAGGCCCTGCGCTGGTCGAGCCCGACGCCCTACAACCGCCGCACGGCCACAGAGGACATCCGCTTCCGCGACGTGCTGATCCGCGAGGGCGACAAGGTGACGCTCTGGTGGGCCTCGGCCAACCGCGATGCGCGGGTGTTCGCCGACCCGTTCCGCTTCGACATCCGGCGCTCGCCGAACCCGCACGTGGCCTTCGGGCACGGCGCGCACACCTGCCTCGGCCCCCTCCTGGCCCGGATGGAGCTGCGCGTGCTGCTGGAGGAACTGCTCGACCGGGTCGAGCGCATCGAGCTCACCGGGCCCGTTCCGTGGGCGCGCAACAGCAAGCACACGGTGGCGCTGCGCGTTCCGGTCGCGCTCACCGCGTCGTCCTAGCGCCGCGCCGACCCCACCCCGCGGCCCGCCGCCTTTCCAGCACCGCCTTCGCGGCGCTGCGGCGCCCGCACGAATTGATATCGAGACGATTGGTGTTGCCCATGTCCGTTGGCGATATCGACACGCCCTCCGGCGAATTCGACTTCGCGGCGAATCTGCTGCCTTTCGACCCGCTGGATCCGGCATTCCAGGCCGACCCGTATCCGTTCTTCCGGTTGGTGCGCGAAACCGCTCCGGCGTTGTGCACGCAGCCGGGAATGTGGGTCGTCACCGGTTTCCGGGAATGCTCGGCGGTGCTGCGCGACCCGAAGTTCGGCCACGGCGACGGGCGGCTGGTCGCCTCCCAGATCACCCGCGACGCCGACGGCAACGTGGTGCGGCCCTTCGTGTTCATGGACCCGCCGGACCACACCCGGATCCGGTCGCTGGTGACCAAGGCGTTCTCGGCGCGGATGGTCGAGCGGCTGCGACCGACGGCCGAACGGCTGGTCGGCGAGCTGCTGGCGGCGGCGATGTCCAAGCCCGCGGACGAACCGGTCGACCTGATGGCCGAGCTGGCGTTCGCCCTGCCGTCCAACCTGATCAGCGAGCTGCTCGGCATGCCGCCGCAGGACAAGCCGCTCTTCGAGGAGTGGTCCGGCGCCCTGGGCCGCGGTCTCGACCCGGACTTCATGCTCAGCCCCGAGGAGATGCAGCGCCGCGACCAGGCCCGCACCGAGTTCGACGGCTACTTCGCCGAGCTGGCCGCGAGCAGGCGTGCCGAACCGGCGGACGACCTGGTCAGCGCGCTGGTCGCGGTGGAGGAGGACGGCCGCAACCTGAGCATGACCGAACTGGTCAGCACGTGCAGGCTGCTGCTGAGCGCGGGATACCTCTCCACCGCCCATCTGATCGGCAACGGCGTCAACGCGCTGCTGCGAAACCCCGATCAGTTCGACTGGTTCCGCTCGCACACGGACCAGGTGGCCGGAGTCGTCGAGGAGCTGCTGCGCTACGACTCGCCGGTGCAGACGGCGGGCATGCGGACCGCGTTGCAGGACACCGAGATCGGCGACCAGGCGATCAGCGCGGGCGAAGGCGCGATGCTGCTGGTCGGCGCGGCCAACCGCGACCCGCGCGCGTTCCCGGACCCGGACCGCCTGGACGTGTCCCGCAAGCCAGAACGCAACCTCGGCTTCGGTATCGGTGCGCACTTCTGCGTCGGGGCGCCGCTGGCGCGCCTGACGACGCAGGTCGCGCTCACCGCGCTGGCCGGGCTGCGCGTCGAGCTCGCGACCGACGACGCCCCGCGCATCAACAACCTCGTGTTGCGGGGGTTCGCGGAGCTTCCCGTGTTCCTCCGCGCGGCGTGACGACCGGAGCGGTGGGTTCGGGTGGCAGGCAGCGATGAGGTCGGGATCGGCGGCTCGGTGACGGCCGGGGACGAGGCCGTGGCGGTGGTCGGCCTGGCGTGCCGGCTGCCGGGAGCGCCGGACGTCCCCGCGTACTGGCGGCTGCTGCGCGACGGCGTGGAGGCGGTGGGCGAAGCGCCCGCGACCCGCTGGAGCGCGGACGGCCCGGAGCTGCCGACGGCGGTCTCCGGTGGCGCGCTGCGCGCGGGCTTCCTCGACCAGGTCGACCGCTTCGATGCGGAGTTCTTCGGGATCTCGCCGCGGGAAGCGGCCCTGCTCGATCCGCAGCAGCGGTTGGTGCTGGAGCTGACCTGGGAAGCCCTCGAGGATGCCGGGATCATCCCGGGCGGTCCGGACGACAGCACCGGCGTGTTCTTCGGTGCCACCTCGGACGACTACGCGGCACTCCGCCACCGGGCCGGGGATCGGAGCGCCACGCAGCACACCCTGACCGGCACCAACCGCGGCATGATCGCCAACCGCGTCTCCTACGCGCACGGCTTCCGCGGTCCGAGCATGACCGTCGACAGCGCGCAGTCGTCGTCGCTGGTGGCCGTGCACCTGGCCTGCCGCAGCCTGCGCGACGGCGAATGCTCCGTGGCGCTCGCCGGTGGCGTGAGCCTCAACATCGCGCCGGACGGCTACCACGTGGTGGAGGGTTTCGGCGCGCTGTCGCCGGACGGGCGCTGCTACACCTTCGACTCCCGCGCCAACGGGTACGTGCGCGGTGAGGGCGGCGGTGTCGTGGTCCTCAAGGCGCTGTCGAAGGCCATCGCCGATGGCGACGAGATCTACTGCGTCATCCGGGGCAGCGCGACCAACAACGACGGCCCGGGTGAGGGTGGCTTCACCGCGCCGAGCCGCGAAGCGCAGGAACGGGTGCTGCGGCAGGCCTACCGGCGGGCGCGCATCGACCCGGCCGCGGTCGGGTTCGTCGAGCTGCACGGCACCGGCACGCCGGTGGGAGACCCGGTCGAAGCCGCCGCGCTCGGAGCCGTTCTCGGGACGGCCCGGGGCGAGAGCTCGCCGTTGCCGGTGGGGTCGGCCAAGACCAACATCGGCCACCTGGAGGGGGCCGCGGGCATCGCCGGGCTGATCAAAGCGGTGTTGTGCCTCCGGCACCGGGAACTGGTGCCCAGCCTGAACTTCGACGAACCCAATCCCGCGATCCCGTTGCCGGACTTGGGACTCCGGGTGCTCACGGGTCTCGAGCAGCCCGGCGCGGGCGCCGATCCGCTCGTGGCCGGGGTGAGCTCGTTCGGCATGGGCGGGACGAACTGCCACGTCGTGCTGTCGGAGTGGTCGCCGGTGCGCGACGAACCCGACGACGACGCGCGACCCTCCGAAGAACTCCCGGTCGTCATGCCCGTTTCCGCAGGCACACCGGCGGCGCTCCGCGAGCTGGCGGGGCGGTTGCGGGACCACCTGGCGGAATCCGGCACGCGGCCGGTCGACGTCGCGTACTCGCTGGCCGCCACTCGTGCGCCGCTGCGGCACCGCGCGGTGCTGCTGCCCGACGAAACAGGGGCGCTGGAAGGTGCACTGCGGTCCCTGGCGCAGGACGACGTGAGCGCGAACGTGGTCCGGGGCGTGCCGGTGCCGGGCGGCGTGGCGTTGCTGTTCGGCGGGCAGGGCGGCCAGCGGCCGGGCATGTGCCGCGAGCTTCACGCGGGTTCCAGCGTCTTCGCGCGGGCCTTCGACGAGATCTGCGCCGCGATGGACCCGCACCTGTCCCGCCCGCTGCGCGAGCTGGTGTTCGCCGAGCCGGACTCGGCCGAGGCCGCGCTGCTGGACGAGACCGAGCACACCCAGCCTGCCCTGTTCGCCGTCGAGGTCGCGTTGTTCCGGCTGGCCGAGCACTGGGGCGTCGCGCCCGATGTCGTGCTCGGGCACTCCGTCGGCGAGCTGGCAGCCGCGCACGTCGCCGGAGCGCTGTCGCTGGAGGACGCCTGCGCGCTGGTCGCGGCCAGGGGACGGCTGATGCAGGCGCTGCCCGCCGGTGGCGCGATGGTCTCGGTGCGGGCGAGCGAAGCCGAGCTGGCGGCAGACGTGGTGTCGGCGTCCGGCCGGGTGTCGATCGCGGCGGTGAACGGCCCGGTGTCCACCGTGATCGCCGGGGACGAGGAGCCGGTGCTCGCGATCGCGGACCGCTGGGCGCGTCGCGGACGCAAGGCCAAGCGCCTGCGTGTGAGCCACGCGTTCCACTCGCCGCGGATGGACGGCATGCTGGCGGACTTCCGCGCGGCGGCCGCGCGGGCCGACTGGCGGCCCACGCGCATCCCCGTCGTCTCCAACGTGACGGGCCAGGTGCTCACCGACGACGAGATCGGTTCGCCGGAGTACTGGGCGAACCACGCGCGCCAGGCCGTGCGGTTCGCCGACGGAATCCGGAGCTGCATGGCAGGCGGCGTCACCACGTTCCTCGAGCTGAGCGCCGACGGTGCGTTGTCGGCACTCGGACGGGACTGCCTCGACGGCGAGTCCGCGGACGTCGCGTTCGTCCCCCTCCTGCGTGGGCCGGAACGCGGCGAGCGGCGCTCGGCGATGTCGGCACTGGCGCGGCTGCACGTGCGCGACGTCGGCGTGGACTGGCAAGCGGTCTACGACGGTGCGACGCGGGTGAAGCTACCGACGTATCCCTTCCAGCGACGGCGGTTCTGGCTGACCGGCTCCACCGTCGATGACGCGGCACCTTCCGCACCGCGGGCCCGGCAGCCACTGGCCGACCGGATCGCGGACCTGCCGGAGCACGAGCAGGACCACGCCGTGCTGGAGCTGGTTCTCCGGCACACCGCAGCGGTCCTGGAACACGACGCGCCGGACGCGGTCGACCAGCGGCTTTCGTTCAAGGAGCTCGGTTTCGGCTCGCTGATGCTGGTGGAGCTGCGCGACGAGCTCGCGGAGGCGACCGGAAAGGCACTGCCGGCGACGCTGCTCTTCGACCACCCCACGCCGGCCGCACTGGCCCGCGGTCTGCGCGCGGAGCTGACCGGCACGACTCCGGCTCGTGCGGTGAGCACCGAAGCTCGGACATCGGACGAGCCGATCGCGATCGTGGCCATGGCCTGCCGGTATCCGGGCGGTATCCGCACGCCGGAGCAGCTGTGGAACTTCGTGCGCGACGGGGGCGATGCGATCGGCGAGTTCCCGGTGAACCGCGGATGGGACCTGGACGCCCTGCACCACCCGGACCCGGACCGCGCGGGCACCAGCTACGTGCGCCACGGCGGTTTCCTGCACGACGCCGACGAGTTCGACCCGGCGTTGTTCGGCATCAGCCCCCGTGAGGCGTTGGCGATGGACCCGCAGCAGCGGTTGTTGCTGGAGACCTCGTGGGAGGCGTTCGAGCGGGCCGGGATCGATCCGATGTCGCTGCCGGGCAGTCCGTACGGGGTGTTCGTCGGCGCGACCGCGCACGACTACGGGCCGCGGATGCACGAGGCAGGCGACGGGCTCGACGGCTACGTGCTGACCGGCACCACGCCCAGCGTGGCGTCCGGGCGCATCGCCTACACCTTCGGCCTCGAAGGGCCCGCGGTCACCGTGGACACAGCCTGCTCGTCGTCGCTGACGGCGCTGCACCTGGCGGCGCGGTCGCTTCGCGACGGGGAGTGCACGGCCGCGCTGGCCTGCGGGGTCACCGTCATGTCGAACCCGGGCATGTTCGTGGAGTTCAGCAGGCAGCGCGGGCTGGCTCCGGACGGCCGCTGCAAGGCATTCTCCGCCAAGGCCGACGGGACGGGCTGGGCCGAGGGCGCGGGTGTCCTGCTGCTGGAACGGCTCTCCGACGCGCGGCGGCACGGGCATCCGGTGCTGGCGCTGCTGCGCGGCAGCGCGATCAACCAGGACGGCGCGTCGAACGGCCTGACGGCCCCGAACGGACTGTCGCAGCAGCGCGTCATCCGGCAGGCGCTGGCCGCCGCGGCTCTCGAACAGTCCGATGTGGACGCAGTGGAGGCGCACGGTACGGGCACCTCGCTGGGCGATCCGATCGAGGCCCACGCGCTGCTGGCCACCTACGGGCAGGAGCGGACCGAACCGCTGCTGCTGGGTTCGGTCAAGTCCAACATCGGCCACACCCAGGCGGCGGCGGGCGTCGCCGGTGTGATCAAGGTCGTCATGTCCTTGCGCCACGGGCTGCTGCCGAAGACGCTGCACGTGGAGCAGCCGTCCCCGCATGTGGACTGGACCTCGGGCGCGGTGTCGCTGCTGACCGAGCCGGCCCCGTGGCCACGCGCGGACCGTCCCCGCCGTGCTGCGGTGTCGTCCTTCGGCATCAGCGGAACCAACGCGCACGCGATCATCGAGCAGGCCCCGCAGGTGCAGCAGCGCGACGAGCGAGCTGAGCTGTCGATGGCCGCCCTCGCGTGGCCGCTCTCCGGAGGCACCGACTCCGCGCTGCGTGAACGAGCCATCGAACTTTCGTCCCACGTGGACGACCTGCCGTCGGAGGCCGTGGCACTGGCCTGCGGTGCGCGGGCATCGTTGCCGAATCGGGCTGTCGTCGTCGGGCGGGGTCGCGAGGAGCTGCTCGGCGGCCTGACCGCGCTGGGGCGCGCGAACACGGCCGCGAACGTCGTCAGCGGGACCGCCGACATCTCGGGCGAGACCGCGTTCGTCTTCCCCGGCCAGGGTGGTCAGTGGCAGGGGATGGCGCTGGAGCTGCTGGCCGAGTCCGAGGTCTTCGCCGCCCGCCTGCGCGAATGCGCGGAGGCGGTGGAGCGGCACGTGGACTGGTCGCTGCTCGGCGTGTTGCGCGGTGATCCGGGGCAGCCGTCGCTGGAGCGGGTCGACGTGGTGCAGCCCGCGCTCTTCGCGGTGATGGTCGCTCTGGCCTCGCTGTGGCGTTCCTACGGAGTGGAGCCCGCCGCGGTCGTCGGGCACAGCCAGGGGGAGATCGCCGCGGCCTGCGTCGCGGGAGCGCTGTCCCTGGAGGACGCGGCAGCGGTCGTTGCGCTGCGCAGCGAGGCCCTGACCGAGTTGTCCGGGCTGGGCGGGATGCTGTCGGTGTCGCTGCCGCAGCACGAAGTCGTCTCGAGGATCGATGGGCGGGTTTCGGTCGCGGCGGTCAACGGACCGGAGTCGGTGGTGCTCTCCGGTGAACGCGCGGCGCTCGACGAGCTGCTGGCCGCGTTCACGGCCGAAGGGTTCCGCGCCCGGTCGATCCCGGTCGACTACGCCTCGCACTCCGCGCAGGTCGAGTCCATCCACGTGCGCCTGCGCACGCTGCTCGCGGGGATTTCTCCGCGAGCCTCGCGGATTCCGTTCTACTCGACGGTGACCGGTGACCGCATCGACACCCGCGAGCTGGACGCCGAGTACTGGTACCGCAACCTGCGCCACACCGTCCGCTTCGAAGCGGCGGTCAGCGCCATGACATCCCGGGGTCACCGCTTCTTCGTCGAGGTCAGCCCGCATCCGCTGCTGGCGGTCGGGGTGCAGGACACGCTGGAGGCGGCAGGATTCAGCGGCCTGGCAACCGGGTCGCTGCGCCGCGAGCAGGGTGGTCTCGACCGCTTCCTGCTCTCGATGGCCGAAGCGCACGTGCGGGGCATGGCGGTCGACTGGTCCGCGCCGTTCGACGGCTCGGGCGTGGTGCCCGCCGCACTGCCGACCTACCCGTTCCAGAGGCAGCGCTACTGGCTCGAGGCACCCCGTTCGGCTTCGGACCCGTCCGACCTCGGGCTGGCATCGGCGGAGCACCCGCTGCTCGGCGCGGCGACACCGGTCGCCGGGACCGGCGGCTGGATGCTCACCGGGGCGTTGTCGACCCGCACCTCGCCGTGGCTTTCCGACCACGCCGTCCTGGGCGCGGTTCTGCTGCCGGGTACCGCGTTCCTCGAACTGGCGCTGCACGCCGGCCGGCAGGCCGGCTGCGACCTGGTCGACGAGCTGACCCTGCACAGCCCGCTGGTGCTGCCCGACGATCGTGGCGTCCGGCTCCAACTGGTCGTAGGCGCACCGGAGAAGGACGGGCAGCGGTCGCTGGAGATCCACTCGCTGCCTGAGGACGACGCGAACGGGGACGACTGGACGCACCACGCGAGCTGCGTGCTCTCGCCTGGCGACGATGTGACTCCGATGCCGGACGCCACCTGGCCACCTGCCGGTGCGCAGCCGGTCGACGTCGACGACCGCTACGACCGCCTGGCGGAGCAGGGCTACGGCTACGGGCCGGTGTTCCAGGGCCTTCGTGCGGCGTGGCGCCGGGGCGAGGAGGTCTTCGCCGAGGTGGTGCTCGACGAGGAAATCTCCACGACAGCCGGGGCCTACGTGGTCCACCCAGCGGTGCTGGACGCCGCCCTGCACGTGGCCGGGCTGCTGCCTTCGGTTCCCGATGGGACTCTGCTGCCGTTCAGCTTCAGCGGCGCACGCGCGTACTCCACCGGGACTTCGACGCTGCGGGTGCGGCTGGCACCTGCCGGGGCGGCCTCCGCAGACGCCGTCGCCTTGTCGCTGGTGGCCACCGACCAGCACGGTGACCTGGTGGCCACTGTGGACTCCCTTGTGATGCGCCCGGTTTCGCCCGACCGGCTCCACATCGCCCGGCACGACTCGCTGTTCCGGCTGGAGTGGGTCGGCGCGGCCCCCTCGGCGCCGGGGGAGTGGGCGGTCGTCGGTGCGTCCTCCCTTCGCGGATTGCCGGGATGCACCGGCCACTACCAGGACCTCACCGAGCTGGCGGCCGCGCAGGACCCGGTACCACCGTCGGTGCTGGTCGAGCTCGACACGGCGGGCGAGATCGCCGGGGTGGTGCACCGGGCTCTCGCGCTGGCGCAGGAGTGGCTGGCGGAAGAACGGTTTTCCGATTCCCGGCTGGTGTTGGTGACGCGCGGGGCCGTCGCGGCGAAGGCCGGCGAGGACGTTCCCGACCTGGCCGCCGCGGCGGTGTGGGGTCTGCTGCGCTCCGCCCAGGCGGAGAACCCGGACCGCTTCGTGCTGGTGGACATCGACGACCACGACGCCTCGCTGCGCGTGCTTCCCCAGCTCGGAGACGAACAGCACGCGGTGCGCGCCGGCGCCGTGCTGGTGCCGCGACTCGGGCGCGCACCGCAAGCCGCGGCACCGTCGGGTTGGGACGGTGACGGCTCCGTCCTGATCACCGGCGCCGGCGGCACGCTCGCCGGGATCCTGGCCCGCCACCTGGTAGCCGAGCGCGGCGTCCGGCACCTGCTCCTGGTCAGCCGCCGTGGTGGAGCTGCCCCGGGGACGGCCGAGCTGTGCGAGGAGCTGACCGGCCTGGGCGCGGAGGTGACCGTCGCGGCCTGCGACGTCGCCGACCGGGCCGCGCTGGCCGAACTGCTGGCCTCCATACCTCCGGAACGGCCGCTGACCGCTGTCGTCCACGCCGCAGGCACCCTCGACGACGGCGTCATCGAGTCGCTGACGCCGCAGCGCGTGGACCACGTGCTGCGCCCGAAGGCGGACGCGGCGCTGAACCTCGCCGAGCTCACCCGCGACGCCGACCTGAAGGCGTTCGTGCTGTTCTCCTCCGTCGCGGGTGTGTTCGGCAGCCCGGGCCAGGCGAACTACGCCGCCGCGAACGCGGTGCTGGACGCCTTGGCCGCGCAGCGCCGGGCGCGCGGCCTGCCCGCGCAGTCCCTGGCGTGGGGGTTCTGGGCCGAACGCAGCGGCATGACCAGCCACCTCGACGGCGCCGACCTGTCCAGGATGGCCCGCGGCGGCGTGGTGCCGCTGTCCTCGGCCGAGGGCATGGCGCTGTTCGACACCGCCGCCGCGCTCGACGACGCCGTGCTCGTCGCGGCTCGCCTCGACGTCTCGGCGCTGCGCGCCCAGCGCGACGCACTGCCGCCGGTGCTGCGTGGTCTGGTGCCGACTTCTTCCCGGCAATCCCGTCGAACGGAGTCCGGCGGCGCGTCCTCGCTGTCCCGGCGGCTGGCCGCAGCGTCCCCCGCCGACCGCGAACACCTCGTGCAGGAGCTCGTGCGGACCCACGCCGCCGCCGTGCTGGGGCACGAGAACCCCGAGTCGGTGCGACCGGACAGGCCGTTCAAGGAGTTCGGCTTCGACTCGCTCACCGCGGTCGAACTGCGCAACCGCCTCAACACCGCCACCGGCGAGCGGCTGCCGACCACGGTCGTCTTCGACCACCCCACACCGCAGGCGTTGACGCGGTACCTGCTGACGGTGCTGACCGGCACCGGGGACCGGCCCTCGACCTCCGCAGCGGTCACCGCCACCACCGGTGAACCCATCGCGATCGTGGCGATGGCCTGCCGGTACCCGGGTGGCATCGCCTCGCCGGAAGACCTCTGGCGGCTGGTCTCCGAAGGCGGCGACGCCATCTCGGCGTTCCCCACCGACCGCGGATGGGCACTGGACGGCCTGTTCGACGCCGACGCCAACCGCGCGGGTACCTCCTACGTGCGGGCGGGCGGTTTCTTGCACGACGCCGACGAATTCGACCCGGCGTTGTTCGGCATCAGCCCCCGTGAGGCGTTGGCGATGGACCCGCAGCAGCGGTTGTTGCTGGAGACCTCGTGGGAGGCGTTCGAGCGGGCCGGAATCGACCCGCTTTCGGTGCGCGGCACCGACGTGGGCGTGTTCGCCGGCGTGATGTACCACGACTACGCGTCCCGGCTGCGCCAAGTGCCTGAAGGCGTCGAAGGTCACCTGCTGACCGGCAACACCGCGAGCGTGGCCTCCGGGCGCGTCGCCTACACCTTCGGGCTGGAGGGCCCGGCGGTCACCATTGACACCGCGTGCTCCTCATCGCTGGTCGCGCTGCACCTGGCGTGTCAGGCGCTTCGCCGCGGCGAGTGCTCGATGGCGCTGGCCGGCGGCGTGACCGTGATGGCGACTCCGAGCACGTTCACCGAGTTCAGCAGGCAGCGCGGCCTGGCTCCCGACGGGCGGTGCAAGCCGTTCGCCGCCGCCGCAGACGGCACGGGCTGGTCGGAAGGAGCCGGCCTGCTGCTGGTCGAGCCGCTGTCGCTGGCCCGCCGCAACGGGCATCCGGTGCTCGCGCTGGTGCCGGGCTCGGCGGTGAACCAGGACGGCGCCTCCAACGGGCTCAGCGCCCCGAACGGCGTCGCGCAGCAGCGCGTCATCCGCCATGCGCTGGCCGACGCGCGGCTGTCCACCGCGGACGTCGACCTGGTCGAGGCCCACGGCACCGGCACCACCCTCGGCGACCCGATCGAGGCCCAGGCGCTCATCGAGACCTACGGGCAGGGCCGCGAAATTCCGCTGCACCTCGGATCGGTGAAGTCGAACATCGGGCACACCCAGGCGGCGGCGGGTGTCGCGGGGGTGATCAAGAGCGTCATGGCCATGCGCTCCGGGACGCTCCCGCGAACCGTGCACGTCGACCAGCCGTCCCCGCACGTCGACTGGTCGGTGGGTGCGGTGGAACTGCTCATCGAGTCGCGACCGTGGCCCGAGAGCGGACGGCCGCGCCGCGCGGCGGTCTCGGCGTTCGGCATCAGCGGCACCAACGCGCACGTGATCCTGGAGCAGGCCGTGGAACCCGCACCGGCCGAGCCGTCGCGGCGCGAGCTGCCGGTGGTGCCGTGGGTGCTGTCGGCCGACAGCGACCGAGCCCTGCGGGCGCAGGCAGCGCGGCTGCTGACGCACGTGCGCGACCACACGGAACAGGACGCCGCGGACCTCGGTCTCTCGCTGGCGACCGGCCGCGCGGCTCTGGCGCATCGCGCCGTGGTGCTCGGCGCAGGCCGCGACGAGCTCCTGCGCTCGCTCGGCGGATTGGCCGAGGGACGCGAAGAGCAGGGGATCGTGCGAGGGCGGGCGGACGGCGCACGCGGCCGCGTGGCGTTCGTCTTCCCCGGCCAGGGCGCGCAGTGGCAGGGCATGGCGCTGGAGCTGCTGGACGGGTCCGAGGTCTTCCGGCGCCGGATGCGCGAGTGCGCCGAGGCAGTCGAGGCCCACGTGGACTGGAAGGTCCTGGACGTCCTGCGCGGCGCCGACGGAGCACCGTCGCTGGACGCGGTCGAGGTCGTGCAGCCGGTCAGCTTCGCCGTCATGGTGTCGCTGGCCGAGCTGTGGAAGTCCTGCGGCGTGCAGCCCGCCGCGGTGATCGGCCACTCGCAGGGCGAGATCGCCGCCGCCTGCGTCGCGGGAGCCCTGTCGCTGACCGACGCGGCCAGGGTCGTGACCCTGCGCAGCGCCGCGTTGCGCAATCTCGCAGGCAGCGGCGCGATGGCGTCGGTGGCGCTGCCCGCGGAGCAGGCCGAGAAGCTGCTCGACGGCTACCGGCTGTCGGTCGCGGCGGTCAACGGGCCGTCGTCGACCGTCGTCTCCGGCGCGGTGCCGGACGTGGAAGCGCTGCTGGCCGACTGCGAGGCGCGGGGTGCGCGCGCCCGCCGGATCGCGGTGGACTACGCCTCCCACTCCGCCCACGTGGAGCGGATCGAGGACGAACTCGTCGACGTGCTCGCGCCGATCTCGCCGCGTGGCGGCGAAGTCACGCTCTTCTCGACGGTGACGGGCGCCGAGGCCGACACCCGCGAGATGGACGGCGGCTACTGGTACCGGAACCTGCGGCGGACCGTGCGCTTCGAGGAGGCGGTCCGGGCGGCGATCGAGGCGGGCTTCGACACCTTCGTCGAGGTGAGCCCGCACCCGGTCGTGGCGCAGGGGATCGAGGAGACCGTCGACGCCTGCGGCCGGGCGGCCGCGGTGCTGACGACGCTGCGCCGCGACGACGGTGGGTGGGACCGCTTCCTGGCCTCGCTCGCCGAAGCCCACGTGCGCGGTGTGGCGGTGGACTGGCGCGCGCTGTTCGCCGGCACCGGGGCCGCCCGGGTGGATCTGCCCACCTACGCCTTCCAACGGCAGCGCTACTGGCTGGAGGACGCCGAACCCGCCGCTTCCCGGGCGCAGGACCCGGCTGAGGCCGGGTTCTGGGACGCTGTCGAGCGCGCCGATCTAGCCGAGCTGTCGGCCACGTTGGACATCACCGGCGACGAACCGTTCAGCAGCGTGCTGCCGAGCCTTTCGGCGTGGCACCGGCGGCGCCACGACCTCGCCGCCGTGGAGGACTGGCGCTACCGCGTCGTGTGGCGGGAGGCACCCGAACCGTCGGCTCCCGCGTCGCTGCCGGGCACGTGGCTGGTCCTCGTGCCGGACGCCGAGCGCCACCAGCCATGGGTCGCCGCGACCGTGCGCGCCATGACCGAGCGCGGCGCCAGGGCGGTGACCGTCGAGTGCGGGGAGAAGGACACCGATCGCGCGGCGTTCGCCGACCGGCTGGGGCGAGTGCTCGGCGAGGAGCCGGACGTGCGCGCGGTGGTCTCGCTGCTCGGGCTGGACGGGCGAAGGCATCCCCACCACGCCGTGGTGCCGGTCGGCCTGGCCGTCACGCTGGCCCTGGTCCAGGTGATGAGCGATCTCGACCGCCGCATTCCCGTCTGGATGCTCACGCGGGGCGCGGTCGCCGCGGGTGCCGAACGTCTGCGCCGCCCGGAACAGGCCCAGATCTGGGGGCTGGGGCGGGTCGCCGCCCTGGAGCACCCCCGGCAGTGGGGCGGACTCGTCGACCTGCCCGAGGACCCGGACGAAACCGCGTTGGCCCGGCTCTGCGGCGCGCTGGCCGGAGGCTGGGGCGACGAGGACCAGTTGGCGCTGCGGGAGAGCGGAGTACTCGTGCGCAGGCTGGTGCGTGCGCCCGTCACCGGAGCACCGGTGCGGCGCTGGCGGCCTCGCGGCACCGCCCTGGTCACCGGCGGAACCGGTGCCCTCGGCCCGGAGATCGCGCGCTGGCTGGCGGGCAACGGCGCCGAGCACGTCGTGCTCGTGAGCAGGCGGGGCGCGGACTCGGACGGGGCCGCCGAACTCGCCGAGGAACTGCACGAACTGGGCACCGAGGTGAGCTTCGAGGCGTGCGACATGGCCGACCGCGACGCTGTCGAGGCGTTGCTCGGACGCCTGCGCGCCCAAGGACGCGAGGTGCGCTCGGTGGTGCACGCGGCCGCGCTGATGCGCCTGGCCGCGCTGGCCGACACCGACCTGCGGGAGTTCGCCGACGTCATGGCGGCCAAGGTCGACGGCGCGCGTCACCTCGCCGAACTGCTCGACCCGGACCGGCTCGACGCCTTCGTGCTGTTCTCCTCCATCGCCGGGGTGTGGGGCAGCGGCGACCACGGTGCCTACGCGGCGGCCAACGCCTACCTGGACGCCTTCGCCGAGCACCTGCGTGGGGACGGGCGCGCGATCACGTCGGTGGCGTGGGGTGTGTGGGACGGTGCGAGATTCCCCGAAGGCGTCGATGCGGACCAACTGCGCCGCCAAGGTCTGCCGCTCATCGCGCCCGGACCGGCGTTGACGGCGTTGCGGCAGGTGCTCGACCACGACGAAGCGGTGGTGTCGGTCGCCGACGTCGACTGGGAGCGCTTCGTGCCGCTGTTCACCTCCGCACGCCCGCGCCCGCTGCTCGACGAGGTGCCGGAGGCGGCGCCGGCCCCCGCCGACGATGGGCCGGGCGAGCCCGAGTCGTCGTGGCCGGAACGGCTGGCAGCGCTCGGCGAAGCCGACCAGAGCGCGGCGCTGCGGGCGCTCGTGCGGGAGCAGGCGGCGTTCGTCCTCGGCCTCGGCGACGGGGACTCGATCGACGACGGGCGCGCGTTCCGCGAGCTGGGCTACGACTCGCTGACCGCGATGGAGCTGCGCAACCGGCTCAACGCCGCCACCGGGCTGCGGCTGCCCGCGACGCTGGTATTCGACCACCCGACACCCGCCGCTGTCGCCGAGCACCTGCGTTCCCGGCTCGTGCGCACTGCATCCGATTCGCAGGTGCCGGTGTTCTTTGAACTGGACCGGATCGCGGCCGCGGTGGCGGCCGGCGGAATCGACGAGGACGAACGGGCCGAGGTCGAGACGCGACTGCGCGCCCTGCTCTCGGCCGTCGGTGCGGAGGAGGTCGCCGCCGACCCGGACCGCGAGGACCTCGACGCGGCCACCGACGACGAGATGTTCGACCTCATCGAGAAAGAGCTCGGCACCACCTGACGAGGGAACTGCTGGCAATGGCTGACGAAGACAAGCTCCGCGAGTACCTCAAGCGGGTCACCGCGGACCTGCGCAAGGCGAACCGGCGCCTCCGGGAGGTCGAGGACGCGCAGCGGGAACCCGTCGCGATCGTGGGGATGGCCTGCCGGTACCCGGGCGGCGTGACCTCGCCCGCCGAGCTCTGGCAGGTGCTGGCCGACGGCCGCGACGTGATCTCCGGTTTCCCCACAGACCGGGGCTGGGACCTCGACGGCCTCTACGACCCCGACCCCGCGCGGTCCGGCAGGTCCTACGTGCGGTCGGGTGGTTTCCTCGACGACCCCGGCGGTTTCGACGCCGCGTTCTTCGGCATCAGCCCGCGCGAGGCGCTGGCCATGGACCCGCAGCAGCGGCTGCTGCTGGAAACCGCCTGGGAGGCGATGGAAGACGCGGGCATCGACCCGGCGGCGCTGCGCGGCAGCCGGACGGGCGTCTTCGTCGGCCACAACTACCAGGAGTACGGGCCCCCGCTGCTCGACGCGCCCGAGAGCGTCGAAGGCCACCTGGTCACCGGTGTGGTGCCCAGCGTCGCCTCGGGCCGCGTCGCCTACTCGCTCGGCCTGGAAGGCCCGGCGATGACAGTGGACACGGCGTGCTCGACATCGCTGGTGTCCCTGCACCTGGCGTGCCAGGCGCTGCGTCGCGGCGAGTGCTCGATGGCGCTGGCCGGCGGCGTGACCGTGCTGGCGACACCCGGCACGTTCGTGGAGTTCAGCCGCCAGCGGGTGCTGGCAGCCGACGGGCGCTGCAAGGCTTTCTCCGACACCGCGGACGGCATGGGCATGGCCGAGGGCGTCGGCATGCTGCTGGTGGAACGGCTTTCGGACGCCCAGCGGCTCGGGCATCCGGTGCTGGCCGTCGTGCGGGGTTCGGCGGTGAACCAGGACGGTGCGTCCAACGGTCTGACCGCGCCGAACGGCCCGTCGCAGCAGCGCGTCATCCGGGCGGCGCTCGCCGGCGCGGACGTGTCCGCGGCCGACGTCGACGCCGTCGAGGCGCACGGCACCGGAACCGCCCTGGGCGATCCCATCGAGGCGCAGGCGTTGCTGGAGACCTACGGGCAGGATCGGCACCGCCCGCTGTGGCTGGGCTCGGTGAAGTCCAACATCGGCCACACCCTCGCCGCGGCAGGTGTGGCGGGCGTGATCAAGATGGTCATGGCCCTGCGCCACGGCCTCCTGCCGAAGACACTGCACGTCGACCGGCCCTCGTCGCACGTGGACTGGGAGTCGGGCGCGGTCTCCCTGCTCACCGATCCGCAGCCGTGGCCGGAGCCGGAGGACAGGCCGCGTCGTGCGGCGGTGTCCGCCTTCGGCATCAGCGGAACCAACGCCCACCTCATCCTGGAGCAGGCGCCGGAAAGAGTCGCGGCGGAGGCGACCGCGAAGCGCCCGCCGTCGGCCGTCCCGCTCGTGGTGTCGGCTCGCAGCGAAACCGCCCTGCGCGACCAGGCCGCCGCCCTGCGACGGCACACCGAGCTGCACCCGCAAGCACATCCGGCCGACATCGCGTACTCGGCGGCGACGACGCGCTCCGCGTTCGAGCACCGCGCGGTACTTCTCGGCTCCGCCCGCCAGGACTTCATCGATGGCCTGCACGTGCTTGAAAAGGGCGCACCCGCGGCGGACGTGCTGACGGGGACCGCCGGCCGCATCGGCAAGTCGGGTTTTGTGTTTGGTGGTCAGGGTGGTCAGCGTTGGGGGATGGGTGCGGGGTTGTGTTCTCGTTTCCCGGTGTTTGCTGAGGTGTTTGGTGCGGTGTGTGATGAGTTGGGGGTGCCGGTTGGTGAGGCGCTGTCCGGTGACGATCGGGGTCTGATCGATCAGACCTTGTTTGCGCAGTGTGGGATTTTTGCGCTTGAGGTGGGGCTGTTTCGTCTTCTGGAGTCGTGGGGTGTGGTTCCCGATTTCGTGTTGGGTCATTCGGTGGGTGAGTTGGGTGCGGCTCATGTTGCTGGGGTGTTGTCGTTTCGGGATGCGTGCACGGTGGTGGCGGCTCGTGGCCGGTTGATGCAGGCTTTGGAGCCGGGGGTGATGTTGGCGGTGGCGGCCTCGGAGGATGAGGTTGTTCCGTTGTTGTCCGACCGGGTGGCGGTCGCGGCGGTGAATGGCCCGTCATCGGTCGTGGTTTCGGGTGAGGAGTCCGAGGTTGCCGTGATCGAGGAGCGTTTTCGGGGTCGCAGGGTGAAGCGGTTGCGGACGAGTCATGCGTTTCATTCGCCGTTGATGGATCCGATGTTGGAGGAGTTCCGCGAGGTTGTCGCGTCGGTGTCGCTCAGTGCTCCCCGGATTCCGTTCGTGTCGACGGTGACGGGTGCTCTTGTCGATGACGAGGTCACGACACCCGATTACTGGGTGCGCAATGTCCGTGACACCGTGCGCTTCCTGGATGGTGTTCGGGCCATGCATGAGCAGGGTGTCGACACGTTCGTCGAGTTGGGTCCGGATGGGGTGTTGTCGGCGGCTGGCCAGGAATGCCTGCCCGACTCGGATGCGCTCTTCGTGCCAATCCAGCGCCGCGATCAGCCCGAAACCGAGAGCGCGCTGGCCGCGATCGGCAAGCTCCACGTGCGCGGCCGCACGCCTGACTGGGAAGCCGTGTTCCACGGCCTCGACGTCCGCCGGACCGATCTGCCGACGTATGCGTTCCAGCACCGTCGCTACTGGCTGGAGCCGGGTGCTTCGGCCGGCGGCATCAGATCCGCCGGGATCGGCACGCTCGACCACCCGCTGCTGGGCGCCCTCGTGTCGATCCCGGGCGAGACGGGTCCGGTGCTGACCGGGCGGTTGTCCGTCCGGACGCATCCCTGGCTCGCCGACCACCGGGTACTTGGCCGGATCCTGTTCCCGGGCACCGCCTTCGTCGAAATCGCGCGCTGCGCGGCCGAGGTGACCGGTGCGAGCGGGGTCGAGGAGATCACGCTCGCCGCACCGCTGGTGCTGCCGGAAAGCGGTGACGTGGCGCTTCGGGTCGTTGTCGGCACCGCGGACGCGACGGGGCGTCGAACGGTCGAGATCTGCGCTCGGCCAGGCGACGCCGATGTGGAAGGCCCGTGGACCACGCACGCCACAGGTGTTCTCGCCGGGAGCGAGGAAAAGTCCGCCCCCGGATTCCAGGAATGGCCGCCGCGCAGCGCCGACGAGGTCGACCTCGTCCAGCTCCAGGAATCACTGGCCGACTCCGGACTGGACTACGGTCCGGCGTTCCAGGGGTTGCGCGCGGCCTGGCGCCGCGGCGACGAGGTCTTCGCCGAGATCGTGCTGTCCGGCGAAGTGGTCAGTGATGCCGAGGACTTCGGCCTGCACCCGGCCCTCCTCGACGCCGCTCTGCAGGCGCTCGCGGTGGCGTCACCGGACGGTCCGCTCCGCCTGCCTTTCGCGTTCAGTGGCGTGCGGTGGTGGTCTACCGGCGCTTCGTCCCTGCGAGTACGTCTCTCGCACACAGGCGGCGATGCCGTCACCGTCGACATCGCCGACGACGCGGGTTCGCCGGTGGCCGCGATCGATTCCGCATCACTGCGCCCCGTGAGCGCGCAGCAGATCGAGGCAGCCCGAGCCGATGCAGGCGAATCGCTGTTCCGGCTCCGGTGGGTGCCGTTCGAGTCAGGTACCGACAGCGGGGGCGACGGCTGGGCGGTGGTCGGCGACGGGCATTTCGGGCGGCCCGCATCCCGCTACCCGAATTTGGCCGCGCTCGGCGATGCGCTGGACGGCGGAACGACCGTGACCGACGTGTTCGTCCTGGTCGACCCGGACGATCACTCGGCATCGGCCAAGGCCGGTGCGGTGCTGGAGACCGTCCAGTCGTGGCTCGCCGACGAGAGGTTCGCCGATGCGCGCCTGGTTTTCGTGACCAAAGGCGCCGTCGCCGACGAGTCGGGTGTCGCGGACATGACGTCCGCGGCGGTGTGGGGTCTCCTGCGTTCGGTCCAGGCCGAGGCACCCGGTCGCGTCGCTGCGGTCGATCTCGATGACGACCCGGCTTCGTGGAACGCACTGCGAAGTGCGCTGGACGAGCCGCAGTGCTTGGTGCGCACTGGCCGGGCGTTCGTGCCGCGGCTGGAGCGGGTGCACGGGCAGAAGCCTGTGGTGTGGGATGCCGACGGCACGGTGTTGGTGACCGGCGGCACCGGAGCCCTGGGGCGTCTGCTGGCGCGGCACCTGGTGGTCGAGCACGGCGTGCGCCGGTTGGTGCTGCTGAGTCGTTCCGGCGAAGCCGGTGGCCTGGATGCCGAGCTGGCTTCGCACGGTGCCCAGGTGTCGGTCGCCGCCTGTGATGCGGCGGATCGGGACGCCGTCGCCGAGGTGCTGGCATCGATTCCGGCGGAGTTCCCGTTGCGCGCGGTGCTGCATGCCGCCGGTGTCGTCGACGACGGAGTTGTCTCCGCGCTGACACCGGAGCGGCTCGACCGGGTGCTGCGTGCCAAGGTGGACGGTGCGTTGGTGCTGGATGAGTTGACGCGGCACCTCGACCTGTCGGCGTTCGTCCTCTTCTCCTCCGCCTCGGCCACGATCGGCAGCGCGGGGCAGGCGAACTACGCCGCTGCCAACGCGTTCCTCGACGCGCTCGCGCACCGGCGCCGCAGCGCGGGCCTGCCCGCGCAGTCACTGGCGTGGGGTTTGTGGGGGGAGCGCAGTGGGATCACCGGTGGGTTGTCGGATTCGGATCTGGCTCGGATGGCTCGGTCGGGGATCGTGCCGATGCCGAGTGAGGAGGCGTTGCGGTTGTTCGACACCGCACTCGCCACCGACGACGCCGTCCTGCTCCCGATGCGGCTGGACGTCGACGCTCTCCAACGGCTGGACCACGTACCGGCGGTCTTCCTCGGTCTCGTGCGCACGCGGCGCAGGCAGCCGCTCCGGGAGCGGGGTTCCTCATGGGCGGCGCAGCTGGAAGGGCTCTCCGAGTCCCGGCGCGCCGAGGTCGCGCTGGAACTCGTCCGCGGTCAGGCCGCCGTCGTCCTGGACCACCCTTCCGGCGCTGCGATCGGCCCGGACCAGGCGTTCTCCGAACTCGGCTTCGACTCCCTGACCGCCGTCGAACTGCGCAACCGGCTGAACGAGATCACCGGACTGCGGCTGCCCGCCACGCTGCTGTTCGACTACCCGACGCCGAACGCCCTCGCCGCGCACCTGGTGGGCCAGGTCGCCGGACAGCCGGCGGTCTCCAGCGCGCCGGCGACGGTGACCGCCAGGGACGACGAACCGTTGGCCGTGGTCGGCATGGCGTGCCGCTATCCGGGAGGCATCAACTCACCCGAAGACCTGTGGCAGGTCGTTCTCGACGGCACCGACGTCATCGCGGACTTTCCCGCAGACCGGGGCTGGGACGTTCGGAACCTGCCCATCGGCCGGGGCGGGTTCCTCGACGCCGTGGGAGATTTCGACCCCGCGTTCTTCGGGATTTCGCCGCGTGAGGCGTTGGCGATGGATCCGCAGCAGCGGTTGTTGCTGGAGGTGTCGTGGGAGGCGTTCGAGCGGGCTGGTGTTGACCCGTTGTCGGTTCGGGGCTCCCGGACCGGTGTGTTCGCAGGCGTGATGTACCACGACTACGCCGCACGCGTCCGGCAGATCCCCGGTGAGCTGGAAGGCTACCTGGGCAACGGGAACCTCGGCAGCGTCGCATCCGGCCGGGTGGCCTACACCTTCGGGCTCGAGGGGCCGGCGGTCACCGTGGACACGGCGTGCTCGTCCTCGCTGGTCGCCCTGCACCTGGCGGCGCAGTCGCTGCGAGCGGGGGAGTGCTCGATGGCGCTGGTCGGCGGGGCCACGGTGATGTCCGCACCCACCCCGTTCCGCGAGTTCGCTCGTCAGGGTGGGTTGGCGTCGGATGGTCGGTGCAAGGCGTTTTCGGATGGTGCGGATGGCACGGGGTGGTCCGAGGGTGCGGGGATGTTGTTGGTCGAGCGCCTGTCGGATGCTCGGCGGCTGGGGCATCGGGTGTTGGCGGTGATGCGGGGTTCGGCCGTGAACCAGGACGGGGCCTCGAACGGTCTCACCGCACCGAACGGGCCATCACAGCAGAGGGTGATCCGTGAGGCGCTGGCGAACGCGGGTCTCCGCCCGGATCAGGTCGATGTGGTTGAGGGGCATGGTACGGGTACTGCGCTTGGTGATCCGATTGAGGCGCAGGCGTTGTTGTCGACTTATGGTCGTGATCGGTCTGTGCCGTTGTTGTTGGGTTCGGTGAAGTCGAATCTGGGGCATACGCAGGCGGCTGCTGGGGTGGCGGGCCTGATCAAGATGGTGTTGGCGTTGCGGCGTGGTGTGGTGCCGGAGTCGTTGCATGTGGGTGTGCCGTCGTCGCATGTGGATTGGTCTTCGGGTGCGGTGTCGTTGGTGAGGGATGCGGTGGCCTGGCCCGAGGTGGATCGGCCCCGCCGCGCCGCGGTGTCCTCCTTCGGAGTGAGCGGAACCAACGCCCACGTCATCATCGAACAGGCTCCACCGGCCGAGGACGCCCAGTCGGCGGAAGCGGGCGGCGGTGCTCCGGTGCTCCTTTCCGCCCGAAGCGAGGAAGCACTGCGGGAGCAGGCCGAGCAGCTGCGCCGCCACGTGGAGGCGCACCCCGAACTCACCGTGCTCGACATCGCCTACTCCACGGCGAAGTCCCGCTCATCGCTCGAACACCGTGAGTCCGTGACGGCGGCCGACCGCCGGGAACTCATCACGAACCTGGCGTCACTGGCGGAAGGCTCCACGACCGGGCACTTGGCGGCTCCGACCAAGTCGGGTTTTGTGTTTGGTGGTCAGGGTGGTCAGCGTTGGGGGATGGGTGCGGGGTTGTGTGCTCGTTTCCCGTTGTTTGCTGAGGTGTTTGGTGCGGTGTGTGATGAGTTGGGGGTGCCGGTTGGTGAGGCGCTGTCCGGTGACGATCGGGGTCTGATCGATCAGACCTTGTTTGCGCAGTGTGGGATTTTTGCGCTTGAGGTGGGGCTGTTTCGTCTTCTGGAGTCGTGGGGTGTGGTTCCCGATTTCGTGTTGGGTCATTCGGTGGGTGAGTTGGGTGCGGCTCATGTTGCTGGGGTGTTGTCGCTTCGGGATGCGTGCAAGGTGGTGGCGGCTCGTGGCCGGTTGATGCAGGCTTTGGAGCCGGGGGTGATGTTGGCGGTGGTGGCCTCGGAGGATGAGGTTGTTCCGTTGTTGTCCGACCGGGTGGCGGTCGCGGCGGTGAATGGTCCGTCGTCGGTGGTGGTTTCGGGTGAGGAGTCCGAGATCGCCGCGATCGAGGAGCGTTTTCGGGGTCGCAGGGTGAAGCGGTTGCGGACGAGTCATGCGTTTCATTCGCCGTTGATGGATCCGATGCTGGAGGAGTTCCGCGCCGTCGTCGCGTCGGTGTCGCTCAGTGCTCCCCGGATTCCGTTTGTTTCCACGGTGACGGGTGCTCTTGTCGATGACGAGGTCAAGACTGCCGATTACTGGGTGCGCAATGTCCGTGACACCGTGCGCTTCCTGGATGGTGTTCGGGCCATGCATGAGCAGGGTGTCGACACGTTCGTCGAGCTGGGTCCGGATGGGGTGTTGTCGGCGGCTGGCCAGGAATGCCTGCCCGACTCCGACGCCGCGTTCCTCCCGGTCCTGCGTCGCGACAGCCCCGAGCCGGACAGCGTCTCGGACTGCCTGGGCAGGCTGCACGTCCGTGGTGCGGCCGTCGACTGGGCGGCGTACTTCGCGGGGACCGGCGCCCGGCAGGTCGACCTGCCGACGTATCCGTTCCAGCGGCAGCGCTACTGGCTCGAAGCGGATGAGGACGCCGGTGACGTCGGCGCGGCCGGGCTCGACGGTGACGAGCACCCCCTCCTCGGCGCCGTGGTCGAGTTCGCCGAGGGCAACGGCACGATCTTCACCGGCCGGATCTCCCGCCGCACGCACCCGTGGCTGGGCGACCACCTGGTCCACGGAGCGGTCGTCGTTCCCGGCAGCGCTCTCGCCGAACTGGCGCTGCGCGCGGCGGAGGAAACCGGCTGCGGCGGGGTGGAGGAACTGACCCTCGAAGTGCCGCTGACCCTCCCGGAGAGCGGCGCTGTCCAGCTCCAGCTCCGGGTGGAGGAAGCCGACGCTGCCGGACGCAGGCCGCTGACGATCCACGCGCGTCCCGAACCCCGTGACCACGATGAGGGGTGGACGTGCCACGCGCGTGGCGTCCTCGGGCCGGTCGCCGCGGAAGCCGCGGACCTGACGGCATGGCCGCCGCGGGATGCCGCGGTCGTGGACGTCTCCTCCTGCTACGCGGAGCTGGCGGATGCCGGGCTCGACTACGGGCCGCGTTTCCAGGGCCTGCGGCAGGTGTGGCGACACGGGGGCGGCGACCTGTACGCCGAGGTGGCCTTGCCCGATGACGCGGACGCCGTGCGCTTCGGGTTGCACCCGGCGTTGCTCGATGCGGCGTTGCACGCGATCCGTTACCTGTCCGGCGCGGACCTGGAGGGTGCCGCGCTGCCGTTCGCCTGGAGCGGTCTGGGTCTGCACGCGGTGGGTGCGTCGGAGCTGCGCGTGCGGATCGCCCGTGCTGGCAAGGACACCGTGGCCGTGTCGCTGGCCGACGGCACGGGCGCGCCGGTCGGCTCCATCGAGTCGCTGACCGTCCGCCCCGTGACAAGCGACCAGATCGCCGCGTCCAGCGGTGGTTCGCTGTTCCGGATGTCCTGGGTCCCGGAGACCACGTCCGCGTCCCATGTCGGAACGGAGCGCTGGGCGCTCGTCGGCACCGGCCTCGAAGCGCTCGAAGAGGCGTTGCCGGTCCCCAGGTCCTACGCCGACCTGACCGAATGCCTGTCGAGCGGCGACGAGCCGCCTGAGGTGGTGGTTATCGCGGGCAGCACGACAGGCGGTGCGACGCGGGCGACGGTCCGGATGCTCGACATCGTCCAAACCTGGTCGGCCGAGCCGCGCTTCGCCTCGACGCGGCTGGCCGTGTGCACCGGGGACCCGGAAATCGACATGGCCTCCGCGGCGGTGTGGGGATTCCTTCGCTCGGTCCAGGCCGAGAACCCCGGTCGGGTCGCGGTGGTGGCCCTGGATGACGACCCGGCCTCCTGCCGAGCCCTGCCCGGCGTTGTCGATGTACCGGAGTGCTTGGTGCGGTCGGGCCGGGTTTTCGCGCCGCGCCTGGAGCGCGTGCCGGGATCGGGCTCGGTGGTGTGGGACGCCGGTGGCACGGTGGTGGTGACCGGCGGCACTGGTGTGCTGGGTCGTTTGGTGGCTCGCCATCTGGTCGTCGAGCACGGTGTGCGGCGGTTGCTCCTGCTGAGCCGTTCCGGCGGCGCCGACGACCTGGTCGGCGAGTTGGCGGGTCTCGGTGCCGAGGTCTCGGTCGCGGCGTGCGATGTGGCCGATCGGGAGGCGGTCGCCGGGGTGCTGGCGTCGGTTCCGGCGGAGTTCCCGGTGTCCGCCGTGGTGCACGCGGCGGGTGTGGTCGACGACGGTGTGGTGTCGTCGTTGTCCGCCGAGCGCGTGGAGGGCGTGCTGCGTGCCAAGGTGGACGGTGCGTTGGTGCTGGATGAGTTGACGCGGCACCTCGACCTGTCGGCGTTCGTCCTCTTCTCCTCCGCCGCGGCCACGATCGGCAGCGCGGGGCAGGCGAACTACGCCGCTGCCAACGCGTTCCTCGACGCGCTCGCGCACCGGCGCCGCAGCGCGGGCCTGCCCGCGCACTCACTGGCGTGGGGTTTGTGGGGGGAGCGCAGTGGGATCACCGGTGGGTTGTCGGATTCGGATCTGGCTCGGATGGCTCGGTCGGGGATCGTGCCGATGCCGAGCGAGGAGGCGTTGCGGTTGTTCGACACCGCACTCGCCACCGACGACGCCGTCCTGCTCCCGATGCGGCTGAACACCGCCGCACTCGCCGGACAGCACGACATATCCCCGGTGCTGCGCGGTCTCGTCAGGAGACCGGAACGGCGGGTCGCGATGTCCGGACCGCGTTCGCTCCTCGCCCGCCTCGGCGGGCAGCCCCCGGCCGAACGGCGGCAGACCGTGCTCGACCTGGTCCGCCGGGAGGTCGCCGGGGTCCTGGCGTACGGGTCGCCGGAACTCATCGGCGTGGAACAGGCTTTCCAGGACCTCGGCTTCGACTCGCTGAGCGCCGTCGAACTGCGCAACCGGCTGTCGGCGGCGACCGATGTCCGGCTGTCGGCCACGGTGGTCTTCGACTACGCGAATCCCGCCGCCCTCGCCGATCACCTGCTGACGCAGCTCCCGCTCGAAGGCGCGGACCCGGCCGCGTCGGTGTCGGCGGAACTGGACCGACTGGAGGCGGCCCTGGCCGAGGCGTCGGCCGAACAGCTCGATCGGTCGCGGATCACGATGCGGCTCACCGCCCTGCTTGCGAAGTGGGGCGACGACAACGACCACCCGGATGACCGGGACCTTTCGACCGTGAGCGACGACGAGCTGTTCGGCCTGGTCGACGAGCTCGGGTCGAACTGAAGCGAACGCAGCAGGGGGATGAACTCGCGTGGCGAATGAGGAAAAGCTCCGGGACTACCTCAAGCGGGCCCTGGCCGAGGCGCAGAACGCGCAGCGCCGCCTCCGCGAGGTCGAGGACGCCCACCGCGAACCGATCGCGATCGTCGGCATGGCGTGCCGCTATCCGGGCGGCGTGACCTCGCCGGAGGACCTCTGGCGGCTGCTGGCCGCCGGCACCGACGCGGTGTCGGCCTTCCCGGCCGACCGCGGGTGGGACGTGCGGGACCTTCCCGTGCGCGAAGGCGGTTTCCTCCACGAGGCGGCTGAGTTCGATCCGTCGGTGTTCGGGATTTCGCCGCGTGAGGCGTTGGCGATGGATCCGCAGCAGCGGTTGTTGCTGGAGGTGTCGTGGGAGGCGTTCGAGCGGGCTGGTGTTGATCCGTTGTCGGTTCGGGGGAGTCGGACCGGTGTGTTCGCGGGCGTGATGTACCACGACTACGCCACCCTGATGGACGCGGTGCCCAGCGAGCTTGAGGGGTTCATCGGCAACGGCAACGCCGCGAGCATCGCGACCGGCCGGGTGGCCTACACCTTCGGGATCGAGGGGCCGGCGGTCACCGTGGACACGGCCTGTTCGTCCTCGTTGGTGTCGCTGCACCTCGCGGTGCAGGCCCTGCGATCCGGTGAGTGCTCCATGGCGCTCGCGGGCGGTGTCACCGTCATGGCGACCCCGGGCACCTTCGTGGAGTTCGCTCGTCAGGGTGGGTTGGCGGCGGATGGTCGGTGCAAGGCGTTTTCGGATGGTGCGGATGGCACGGGTTGGTCCGAGGGTGCGGGGATGTTGTTGGTCGAGCGTTTGTCGGATGCTCGGCGGCTCGGGCATCGGGTGTTGGCGGTGGTGCGTGGTTCGGCGGTGAATCAGGATGGGGCGTCGAATGGATTGACGGCGCCGAATGGTCCGTCGCAGCAGCGGGTGATCTTGCAGGCGCTCACCAATGCCCGTTTGTCCACTCAGGATGTTGATGTGGTTGAGGGGCATGGTACGGGTACTGCGCTTGGTGATCCGATTGAGGCGCAGGCGTTGTTGGCCGCGTACGGGCAGGGACGTGAGCTGGCGTTGTGGCTCGGTTCGGTGAAGTCGAATCTGGGGCATACGCAGGCGGCTGCTGGTGTGGCGGGCGTGATCAAGATGGTCATGGCGTTACGCCATGGCCTTCTGCCGAAGACTCTGCACGTGGATGAGCCGTCTTCGCATGTGGATTGGTCTTCGGGTGCCATGTCGTTGCTGAAGGATGCGGTGGCGTGGCCTGAGGTCGATCGCCCGCGTCGTGCCGCGGTGTCATCGTTCGGCATCAGCGGAACCAACGCGCACGTCGTGCTCGAACAAGGCGACCCGTCGCATGAGCCGCGGGAACCGAGGAGCATCGGCCCGACCCCGTTCCTGCTCTCTGCTCGCAGCGAAGCAGCACTGACCGCGCAGGCGGAACGCCTCGCCGCGCACTTCGCCGACGATCCCGCGGCGGACCTCACCGACGTGGCGTATTCGCTGGCGACCTCGCGGGCGGCCCTGGACCACCGCGCGGTCGTGATCGCGGAGCGGCGGAACGAACTGCTGAGCGGGCTGTCCGAAACCGGATCGGTACGCGGACGGACGACTCCGGGCAAGTCGGGTTTTGTGTTTGGTGGTCAGGGTGGTCAGCGTTGGGGGATGGGTGCGGGGTTGTGTTCTCGCTTTCCGGTGTTCGCTGAGGCATTCGGTGCGGTGTGTGCTGGGTTGGATGTGCCGGTTCAGCGGGTGTTGTCCGGTGATGACCACGACTTGATCCATCAGACCTTGTATGCGCAGTCCGGGACTTTTGCGGTTGAGGTGGGGCTGTTTCGGCTGTTGGAGTCGTGGGGCGTGGCTCCCGACTTCGTGCTGGGCCACTCGGTGGGTGAGTTGGCGGCTGCTCATGTTGCTGGGGTGTTGTCGCTTGCGGATGCGTGCAAGGTCGTTTCGGCGCGGGGCCGGTTGATGCAAGCCCTCGATTCTGGGGTGATGGTGGCGGTGGCGGCTTCGGAAGAAGAAGTCGCGCCGTTGTTGAGCGACCGGGTTTCCATCGCGGCGGTGAATGGTCCGTTGTCGGTCGTCGTGTCGGGAGATGAGTCCGCGGTCGCGGAGATCGAGCAGTGTTTCCAGGGCCGTAGGGTGAAGCGGTTGCGGACGAGTCATGCGTTTCATTCGCCGTTGATGGATCCGATGCTGGAGGAGTTCCGCGAGATCGTTGCGTCGGTGTCGCTGAACGCGCCGCGGATTCCGTTCGTTTCCACGGTGTCCGGTGCGCTTGCCGGTGCGGAGTTGGTCAGTCCGGACTACTGGGTGCGCAATGTCCGTGACACCGTCCGCTTCCTCGACGGCATGCGGACCCTCGGCGACCAAGGCGTGAACACTTTGTTGGAGCTGGGCCCCGACACCGTTCTCAGCTCCGCCGCCCAGGAGTGCGTTCCCGGCATCGCCGCGGCCTCCGCGCTGCGCGCCGGCCACGAGGAGAGCCGGTCGCTGCTGTCAGCGACGGCGCAGCTGCACGTCCGGGGCATCGGTGTCGACTGGGAGGGCGTGTTCGCCGAGCACGAGACTCGACGGGTCGACCTGCCGACATATCCGTTCCAGCGGCAGCGCTACTGGTTGCAGAGCAGGCAGGCCGTCGGCGCACTGCGCTCGTCGGGCATCAGCGCGGCCGAGCACCCGCTGCTCGACGCGGCGATCTCCATGGCAGGCTCGGACCGGCTGCTGCTGACCGGCAGGCTGTCGATCCAGTCGCAACCGTGGCTCGCCGACCACGTCGTCGCCGGGAAGGTGCTGTTCCCGGGCACGGGATTCGTCGAGCTGGCGGTGCGCGCCGGAGACCGGGTCGGCTACACGTGGATCGACGAACTCACCTTGCACGCACCGCTGCCCCTGTCGGAGAACGCCGCGACATGCCTGCAGATCGAGGTGTCCGAGCCCGACGGGTCCGGCACGCGGGGCATCGAGGTCCACTCCCGGCCGGACGACGCGCAGGACGACGACCCGTGGACGCTGCACGCGTCCGGAGCGCTGAGCCCGAGCGCTCCAGAGGCGCCAGTGGAATCGCGGGAATGGCCGCCTTCGGGCGCCGAAGCTTTGAGCGTGCAGGCCCTCTACGACGAGCTGGCAGCGCTCGGCCTGGAGTACGGACCCGCGTTCCGGGGGCTGCGGGCGGCCTGGCGGCGCGGTGCCGAGGTCTTCGCCGAGATAGAACTCCCCGATTCCGGCATCGCGGCGGCGGACTCGTTCGGCATCCACCCGGCACTGCTCGACGCGACCCTGCACGCCCTCGCCCTTCGCCCGGACGCGGAGCAGGCCCAGCTCCCCTTCGCATGGGGTGGCGTCCGGCTGCACGCCACCGGGGCGTCCTACCTGAGGGTCCGGCTCGCACCGGCTGACGGTGACGCGGTCGCTCTGGAGCTGGCCGATGCCGACGGCGCGCCGGTCGCCTCGGTGGACTCGCTGGTGCTCCGCCCGCTGCCCGCCGCGACGCCGGACGCCTCACGGCCGCACGACTCGCTTTTCCACCTCGCATGGGAAGAGCTGCCGCTGACCGGTGAACCCGCCGTCGGTCGCTGGGCCGTGCTCGGCGCATCGAATCTCCTGCCCGACCTGGGGGATCTGCGTGTCGACTCCTTCACCGACATCGAGGGGCTGGTCGCCGCGGAAGTCGTGCCCGACGTCGTGGTCGGCGTGGCACCGGCAGGTGCGTCGGTGCGCGAGACCACGCGGTGGGGACTGGAGCTGGTCCAGCGGTTCGCCGCCGAGGAGCGGTATGCCGGGACGCGGCTCCTCGTCGTGACGTCGGGCGCGGTCGCCCCGGACGTCCGGGAGCTCGGCCACGCCGCGCTGTGGGGGTTGCTGCGTTCCGCGCAGGCCGAACACCCGGGCCGGATCGTGGTGGCCGATCTCGACGACTCGGCGGCTTCCTCGCACGCACTGCCCTCGGTGCTGGTCTCCGGGGAGGCGCAGTTCGCCGTCCGCGCCGGCCAGGTCCTCGTGCCGCGGCTGGCCAGGCGGTCGGCGCTGTCCGCGCCGTCGGGGCCGTGGAGGCTCGACGTCACCGCCAAGGGGACGCTGGAGAACCTCGCGCTCGTCCCGGCACCGGAGGCGCAGGCCCCGCTGAAGCCTGGACAGGTCCGGATCGCCGTGCGCGCCGCGGGGGTCAACTTCCGCGACGTGCTGATCGGGCTGGGCATGTACCCGGGTGAGGTCCAGCTCGGCGGTGAGGGCGCGGGTGTGGTCACCGAGGTCGCGCCGGACGTGACCGGCCTGGCCCCCGGCGACCGGGTCACCGGCTTGTTCGGCGGATCGTTCGGCCCCTTCGCGGTCGCCGACCACCGCACCGTGGCGCGCATCCCCCGCGACTGGTCTTACGAGCAGGCCGCCGCGGTCCCGATCGCCTACCTGACGGCTTACCTCGGGCTGGTCGAGCTCGGTGCGCTGCGGGCGGGCGAGTCGGTGCTGGTGCACTCCGCCGCGGGCGGTGTCGGCACGGCGGCCGTGCAGCTCGCCCGCCACCTCGGTGCGCACGTCTTCGGCACGGCCAGCCCGGGCAAGTGGGACGCCGTGCGCGCCTTGGGCGTGGAGGAGGAGAACCTGGCGTCCTCGCGGACTCTCGACTTCGAACGGCACTTCCTCGCCGTCACCGGCGGGCGCGGTGTCGACGTGGTGCTGAACTCCCTCGCCGGTGAGCACCTCGACGCCTCGCTGCGGTTGCTGCCGCGCGGCGGTCGCTTCCTGGAGATGGGCAAGACCGACATCCGCGGTGCTGACGAGGTCGCCGAGGCGCATCCGGGTGTCGCCTACGAGGCGTTCGACCTGATGCGCGTCCCACCGGAGCGGGTGCAGGTGATGCTCGCCGAGGTGCTCGAGCTGTTCGAACGCGGCGCGCTGAGCCTTCCCCCAATCACCTCCTGGCCGGTCTCGCGCGCCCCCGAAGCGTTCCGGCACGTCAGCCAGGCCCGGCACACCGGCAAGGTCGTGCTCACCGTGCCGGCCGCGCTCGACCCCGGCGGCACGGTGCTGATCACCGGAGGCACCGGGACGCTGGGTGCCCTCGTGGCCAGGCACCTCGTCGCCGAGCACGGCGTGCGGCACCTGGTGCTCACCAGCCGGCGGGGCCGCGACGCCGAGGGCGCCCGGCGGCTCGAAGCGGAGCTGGCGGAGCTCGGCATCGACGTGACGATCGCGGCCTGCGACGTCGCAGACAGGGACGCTGTTGCCGCCCTGATCTCCGCGCTCCCCGAAGCGCATCCGCTGACCGCGGTGGTGCACACAGCCGGTGTCACCGATGACGCCTTGCTGGAGTCGATGACGCCCGAGCGCGTCGACCGCGTCCTGCGGCCGAAGGCCGACGCCGCGTGGAACCTGCACGAGCTGACCCGCCACCACGACCTGGCGGCGTTCGTGCTGTTCTCCTCGCTCGCGGGCACCCTGGCCGGTCCGGGCCAGGCCAACTACGCGGCGGCCAACGCCGTTCTGGACGCGCTGGCGCACCAGCGGCGGTCCGAGGGGCTGCCCGCGCTGTCGCTGGCGTGGGGCTTGTGGGAGCAGAGCAGCGGGATCACCGGGCGGCTCACCGCGGCCGACCTCGCCCGCATGGAGCGCTCCGGTGTCGCCGCGCTCTCCGCCGAGGACGGCCTGCGCCTCCTCGACTCGGGTCTCGCGCTCGACGATGCGGTCCTGGTGCCGGCCAAGCTGAGCACCAGAGCGGGCGAGACGACTCCGGACCTGCTGCGCGGCCTGGTCAGAACACCGTCGCGGCGCGCGGCGAAAGCGCGTACCGGGGACGGGGAAACCTCGCTGCGCGACCGCCTGACCGGGATGACCGCGGCCGAGCAGGAGCAGGCGTTGCTCGCGCTGGTCCGCGCCGAGGCCGCCGCAGTGCTCGGTTACGGCGACGCGGAAGCCGTCGACGCGGTGCGGGAGTTCCGCGACCTCGGCTTCGACTCGCTGTCGGCGGTCGAACTGCGCAACCGGCTCGCGCCACGGCTCGGGATCCGGCTTCCCGCGACGTTGGTGTTCGACTACCCGACACCGCAGGTCCTGGTCGAGCACCTGAGGCTGGAAGTCCTCGGCGCCACCCCGCGGACCCCGGTGTCCGCGGCCGTCGAGGTCGCCGAGGACGAGCCGATCGCGATCATCGGCATGGCGTGCCGGTTTCCCCCGGACGTGTCCACCCCGGAAGAGCTGTGGCGGTTCCTGGTGGCCGGCGGCGACGGCATCACCGCCTTCCCCACCGACCGCGGCTGGGACCTCGACTCGCTGTTCGACCCGGACCCCGACCGGCCGGGCAAGTCCTACGTGCGGGAGGGCGGGTTCCTGCGCGGCGCCGGCGACTTCGACGCCGACTTCTTCGGGATCAACCCCCGCGAGTCGCTGGCCACCGACCCGCAGCAGCGGCTGCTGCTGGAGACCTCGTGGGAGGCGTTCGAGCGGGCGGGAATCGACCCCGGGCAGGTGCGCGGCAGCCAGACCGGCGTCTTCGTCGGGGTGATGCGCCAGGACTACGGCCCCATGCTGCACCAGACGGCCGAGGGCGTCGAAGGCTACCGGCTGACCGGGAGCGCGGCCAGCGTTGCGTCCGGCCGCATCGCGTACTCCTTCGGCCTGGAAGGGCCGGCCATGACGGTGGACACCGCGTGCTCGTCGTCGCTGGTCTCGCTGCACCTCGCGGCGCAGGCGCTGCGCCGCGGCGAGTGCGCGATGGCGCTGGCCGGCGGGGCGACAGTGATGGCGACTCCGGGCATGTTCGTCGAGTTCAGCAGGCAGCGCGGGCTGGCGGCCGACGGGCGCTGCAAGGCGTTCTCCGCTTCGGCCGACGGCACCGGCTGGTCCGAGGGCGTCGGCATGCTGCTCGTCGAGCGGCTCACCGACGCCCAGCGGCTCGGGCACCGGGTGCTGGCCGTGGTGCGGGGTTCGGCGGTGAACCAGGACGGCGCGTCGAACGGCCTGACCGCGCCCAACGGCCCGTCGCAGCAACGCGTGATCCGCCAGGCGCTCGCTGCCGCGAAGCTGTCCACCGAGGACGTCGACGTCGTGGAGGCACACGGCACGGGCACCACGCTCGGCGATCCCATCGAGGCGCAGGCGCTGCTGGCGACCTACGGCCAGGACCGGCCGGCGGACCGGCCGCTGCTGCTCGGGTCGATCAAGTCCAACATCGGCCACACTCAGGCCGCCTCCGGTGTCGCGGGCGTCATCAAGGTGGTCCTGGCGCTGCGGGAAGGGCTGCTGCCCCGGACGCTGCACGTCGACGAGCCGAGCCCGCACGTGGACTGGTCGCCGAGCTCGGTCGCGCTGCTGACCGGCACCACTCCGTGGCCGGAGAGCCAGCGGCCGCGCCGCGCGGCCGTGTCGTCCTTCGGCGTGAGCGGAACCAACGCGCACGTGATCGTGGAGCAGGCCCCGGAGGCGGTCGCGCGGCCGTCGGGCGCCGAACCCCGTCCGCTGCCGTGGATCGTCACCTCCCGCACCGAGCCAGGACTGCGCGACCAGGCGAGCCGGCTCAGGGCGCACGCCGAGACGCATCCGGAGCAGGACACCGCGAGCGTCGGCTACTCGCTGGTCGCCGGACGGGCCATGCACCCGCATCGGGCAGCCGTACTGGGCGCTGACCGGGCGGATCTGCTGCGGGGACTCGACGCGCTGTCGGCGGGCGAGGAGGCGGCGAACCTCGTCATCGGTGCGGCGACCGGTCCGCGCAAGCTCGCGTTCCTGTTCCCGGGGCAGGGTTCGCAACGGCTGGGCATGGGCCTGCAACTGCCGGCCGAGTTCGACGGCTTCGCGAGCGCCTTCGAGGCGGTGTGCGACGAGCTCGACCGCCACCTGCGACGCCCGGTCCGCGAGGTGCTGCGCGCCGAGGCGGGATCGCAGGTGGCCGAGCTGCTCGACCAGACCGAGTACACCCAGGCGGCGCTGTTCGCCGTCGAGGTCGCGCTGTTCCGCCAGCTGGAGAGCTGGGGCCTGCGCCCGGACTTCGTCGCGGGGCACTCGATCGGCGAGCTCACCGCCGCCCACGTGGCCGGGGCGCTCGGCCTCGACGCGGCGGCGGCGCTCGTCGCTGCCAGGGGCCGGCTGATGCAGCGAGCCCCGGCCGGAGGTGCGATGGTCGCGGTCCAGGCAGGCGAAGATGCGGTGTCGGAGATGCTGGCCGGCCTGGAGGACAGGGTCGGCATCGCGGCCGTGAACGGTCCGAATTCCGTGGTGCTCTCCGGCGATGCCGACGTCGTCGAGCGGATCGCCGGGCAGTGGCAGGAACGGGGACGCAGGATCCGGCGGCTGCGGGTCAGCCACGCCGCCCACTCCCCGCACATGGACGGAATTCTCGCAGAGTTCCGCTCCGCGGTGTCGGGGGTGGAGTTCTCACGGCCGGAGATCCCGATCGTGTCCACCGCGACGGGCGAGGTGCTCAGCGCAGAGGAGATCGCCGCGCCGGAGCACTGGGTACGCCACCTGCGGGGCGCCGTGCGGTTCCTGCCCGCCGTCCAGCGCCTCGCCGAGGCAGGCGTCACCGCGTTCGCGGAGGTCGGCCCGGGCGGGGTGCTGTCGGCGATGGCGCAGGACTGCCTCCCGGAAGCCGCTGAGAACGCGGTGATCGTGCCGTTGTCGCCCAGCGACCGCGCCGAAGGCCCGAGTCTGCTGGAGGCCGTCGCCCGGCTGCACGTCCACGGGGTCGAGCCGGACTGGTCCGCCGTCGTCGCGGGCCGGGAGCCGGCGCGGGTGGAGCTGCCGACCTACGCCTTCCAGCGGCGGCGGTTCTGGCTGCCGAGCACCAGCGCCGACGCGTCTTCGACCGGGCTCGACGCGCTCGGCCACCCGCTGCTCGGCGCGGCGGTGCCACTGGCCGACGAGGACGGGTTCCTGTTCACCGGACGCCTCTCGGCCGCGAGCCACCCGTGGCTCGCCGACCACGTCGTGTCCGGCAGGGTGCTGCTGCCCGGCACCGCCTTCGTCGACCTCGCGTTGCGCGCGGGCGCGGAACTCGGGTGCGGTCAACTGGCCGAGCTGACCATCGATGCCCCGCTGGTGCTGCCCGAACACGGCAAGGTCGCGCTCCAGCTCGTGGTGGGGCCTGCCGACGAGTCCGGCAGGCGAGCGCTGGACTGCTACTCGCGACCCGACTCCGCGCTCTCCGAGTCGTGGACGCGGCATGCGAGCGGGACGCTCGCGCCCGTGGTCGACGTTGCCGGCGAACCGGACGACTGGCCGGTGGACGACGGTGAGGAACTCGACCTCGACGGGCTCTACGAGGTGTTCGCCGAGCGCGGGTTCGAATACGGCCCCGCGTTCCGCGGGTTGCGCAGCGCGAAGCGGAGGGGCACCACGGTCTTCGCCGAGGTCGCCGCGCCGGAGTCCGAACGAGCTCCGGTCGGCGGGTTCGTCCTGGACCCGGCGCTGCTGGACGCCGCGCTGCACGTCCTCGGCTTCGGCGGAGAGGGCGAGCAGGCGCGGCTGCCGTTCTCGTGGAGTGGCGTGACGCTGCACGCGCCCGGGGCCACGGCCCTGCGCGTGCGGGTCGACATCACCGGCGAGGGCACTGCCTCGTTGGCCGTCCACGACGAGACCGGCGCACCGGTGGCGTCGGTGGAATCGCTGGTGCTGCGGCCGGTTCCCGAGTCGCTGCTCGCCTCCTCCGGTGACGCTGATGCGTTGTTCGCCGTGGAGTGGGCCGCCCGGTCGGGCCCGGCTGCGGTGCCCGGCACGGTTGGTGTGCTCGGTGACGACCTCGGGGTCGCGGAGGAACTGCGGGCAGCCGGGGCCGAGGTCGTGGTCTACCCGGACGTCGAATCCGCGGCTGCCGCCGAACTGCCCGAGGTGGTCCTGGCGCCGATGCATTCGGACGCCGCTTCGGGTGCGGCACAACTCGCCCACCGCGCACTGCCGCTGTTGCAGACATGGCTGGCCGACGATCGGTTCAACGCGACGCGACTGGTGCTGGTGACACGGGGAGCCGTCGCCACTCGAGACAGTGCGGACGTGCCGGAGATGGCCGCCGCACCGGTGTGGGGCCTCGTGCGGTCCGCGCAGTCGGAGAACCCGGGACGTTTCGGCCTGCTCGACGTGGACGATGCGCCGGGCGCTGCCCTGCTCAGCGCCGTGTCATCCGGAGAACCGCAGGTCGCACTTCGCGGGGACGCCGTGCTGACGCCGCGACTGGTCCGCGCGCAGCGCGCCGAAGCGGACGACCTACCGCGCTGGGACGGCGACGGCACCGTGCTGATCACCGGGGGACTCGGCGCGCTGGGTGCGGAGGTGGCCCGGCATCTTGTAGCCGAACACGGAGTCCGCCACGTCGTGCTCGCCGGTCGTCGCGGACGCGCGACCGACGGCGCCGGTGCACTCGAAGAGGAGCTGATCGGTCTCGGCGCCACCACGGTGACCATCGCGGCGTGCGACGTCGCGAACCGCGAGGCCCTGGCGGCACTTCTGGACGCCATTCCCGGCGAGCGTCCGCTCACCGGCGTCGTGCACGCCGCCGGGGTTCTGGACGACGGTGTCGTGGAGTCGCTCACCCCGGCACGGGTCGACCGGGTCCTGAGGCCGAAGGCCGACGCCGCGTGGAACCTGCACGAGCTGACCCGCGAAGCGCCGCTGACCGCGTTCGTGCTCTTCTCGTCCGCAGCCGGGATGCTGGGCAGCCCGGGACAGGGCAACTACGCCGCCGCGAACGCTTTCCTCGATGCCCTGGCAATGCACCGGCGGGCCGAAGGGCTGCCCGCGCAGTCCCTGGCCTGGGGGCTGTGGTCGGGCGGCATGAGCGGCGAGCTAGACGAGGCGGCGCGCAAGCGGCTCGCGCGGCTCGGCATGTCCGCACTGGCACCGGACGAGGGGATGCGGCTGTTCGACACCGCCGCCGCCACCGGCCGGACCTTGCTGGCCCCGGTGCGGCTCGACACCGCCGCCCTGCGCGAACAGGCGCGGACCGGCGAGCTCCCGCCGCTCCTGCGCGGCCTGGTGAAGGTCGCACCGCGGCCCGACCGCGCCACGACGTCGACGCTCGCGCCCCGGCTGGCGGGCCTCGGCGAGGCGGAGCAGACCCGGCTGCTGGTCGACACCGTCCGCGCGGCCGTCGCCGCCAGCCTCGGGCACGATCGGCCGGACGCGATCGACGCTCAGCGCGCGTTCACCGATCTCGGTTTCGACTCGCTGACCTCGGTGGAACTGCGCAACCGTCTCACCAGGACGGCAGGAGTGCGGTTGGCCGCCACCCTCGCCTTCGACCACCCCACGGTGGCGGCGGTCGCCGAGCACCTCCGGCAGCGGCTGACCGACGCGGCCCCGGAGCGCGTCCGGCCGGTCACCACCACGGCGGCTGCGGACACCGATCCCATCGCGATCGTGGGAATCGGTTGCCGCTACCCGGGCGGGGTGCGGTCACCGGAGGACCTGTGGCGGCTGGTCGCCAACGGCGAGGACGGCATCTCGGCGTTCCCCGGTGATCGGGGTTGGGATGTGGAGGGGTTGTTCGACCCGGATCCGGACCGCGCGGGCAAGAGCTACGTCCGGGAAGGCGGTTTCCTGCACGACGCGGCTGCCTTCGATGCCGGGTTCTTCGGGATCTCGCCGCGTGAGGCGTTGGCGATGGATCCGCAGCAGCGGTTGTTGCTGGAGGCATCGTGGGAGGCGTTCGAACGCGCCGGGATCGACCCCGCGGGACTGCGCCACAGCCAGACCGGCGTGTTCGTCGGCGTGATGTACCACGACTACGCCACCCGGCTGCCGGCCACACCCGCGTCGGTGGAGGGATATCTCGGCGCCGGCACCGCGGGCAGCGTGGCCTCCGGCCGGCTTTCCTACACCTACGGGCTGGAAGGCCCGGCGGTCACGGTGGACACGGCGTGCTCCTCGTCGCTGGTCGCTCTGCACCTGGCAGTGCGCGCGCTGCGACAGGGGGAGTGCTCCCTGGCGCTGGCCGGTGGCGTGACGGTCATGGCGACACCCGGCACCTTCGTGGAGTTCAGTCGTCAGCGGGGGTTGGCGCCGGATGGGCGGTGCAAGTCGTTTGCCTCGGCGGCGGATGGGACGGCGTGGTCGGAGGGTGTGGGTCTGCTGGTTGTGGAGCGGTTGTCGGATGCTCGGCGGTTTGGGCATCGGGTGTTGGCGGTGGTTCGTGGTAGTGCGGTGAACCAGGATGGTGCGAGCAATGGTTTGACGGCGCCGAATGGTCCGTCGCAGGAGCGGGTCATCCGCCAGGCGCTCGCCGACGCAAGACTGTCCACTGCGGACGTCGATGTCGTCGAGGCGCACGGCACCGGCACCGCGTTGGGCGACCCGATCGAGGCGCAGGCGTTGCTGGCCACCTACGGGCAGAACCGCCCCGCCGGCCGGCCGCTCTGGTTGGGGTCGATCAAGTCGAACATCGGGCACACGCAGGCCGCTGCCGGTGTTGCCGGTGTGATCAAGATGGTCATGGCGATGCGGGCGGGTGTGCTGCCCAGGACCCTGCACGTCGACGAACCGTCGGCCGCCGTGGACTGGTCGGCCGGTGACGTGTCGTTGCTGACCGAGCCGGTCGAGTGGGCCGGAGACGACCATCCGTTGCGCGCGGCGGTGTCCTCGTTCGGCATCAGCGGCACCAACGCGCACGTGTTGCTGGAACAAGCGCCGGTGGAGAAGAGCGCGGAGCGGCCGGAGACACCGAAGGCAGTGGTCCCGTGGCCGCTGTCGGCCCGGAGCACACCCGCGCTGCGCGACCAGGCGGCGCGGCTGCGGGCCTGGCTCGCCACCACCGACGCCGACCCGGCGGACATCGGACAGATGTTGTCCGCGCGCAGGGCCAGCATGGAGCACCGTGCGGTCTTGGTGGGTGTCGAGCGCGAGGAGTTCTTTGAACAGCTCGCGGAGTTGGCGGAGGGCCGCGGCGACGCGGGGTCTGCGAGCGGGGTGGATCGGGCGGTTTTCGTGTTCCCGGGTCAGGGTGCGCAGTGGCAGGGGATGGCTGTGGACCTGTTGTCCGAGTCGGCGGTGTTCGCTGCGCGCTTCGCCGAGTGTGCTGAGGAGATCGAGCGGTTTGTCGATTGGTCGGTGCTGGGCGTTCTGCGTGGTGGTGTGGGTGCGCCGTCGTTGGATCGGGTTGATGTTGTTCAGCCGGTGTCGTTTGCGGTGATGGTGTCGTTGGCGGCGTTGTGGGAGTCCTATGGTGTCGTGCCCGCGGCGGTGGTGGGTCATAGCCAGGGTGAGATCGCGGCGGCGTGTGTGGCGGGTGTGTTGTCGTTGCGGGATGCGGCGCGTGTGGTGTGCGTGCGGAGTCGGCTGATCGCGGAGATGTTGGCGGGGCGGGGCGCGATGGCTTCCATCGCGCTGCCCGTTGACGAGGTCGACGGAATGATCCGGCGGTTCGACGGACGCGTGACGGTGGCCGCCACCAACGGGTCTTCCTCAACGGTGGTGTCCGGTGATGTCGAGGTTGTGGAGGAATTGCTGACCGAGTGTTCCGGCCGTGAGGTGCGTACTCGGCGGATTCCGGTGGATTATGCGTCGCATTCTGCTCATGTGGAGGCGTTGGCCGGGCGGTTGCCGGAGGCGTTGGCCGGGATCGCGCCGCGGTCTGCGGAGGTGCCGTTCTATTCCACGGTGTCTTCCGAGTGGGTGGATGGCGAAGAGCTGGATGCGGCTTATTGGTATCGCAACCTGCGTGAACCCGTGAGGTTCGAACAGGCGGTGCGCTGCCTGGCCGAGGACGGGCACGGCCTTTTCGTCGAGGTGAGTCCGCACCCCGTGCTGGTGCCGGCGATCGACGAGACCGCGGAGGGCGCGCGGGCCGTCGGATCGCTGCGCAGGGATGAAGGCGGGCTCGACCGGTTCCTGCGCTCGGTGGGCGAAGCCCACGTGCACGGCGCCGAGGTGGACTGGTCGCCGGCGTTCAGCGGCGCCGAGCGCTGGGTCGACCTGCCGACCTACGCCTTCCAGCACGAACGGTTCTGGCTGGAGGCCGCCGGCGGTGACGACGGCGCGAGGGACACCGATGACGCCGGCTTCTGGAACGCGGTGGAGGCCGATGATCCCAGGGCGCTGACCGACCTGCTCGGCCTCGACGGCGACCAGTCCCTCGCCTCCGCGCTGCCCGCGCTCTCGTCGTGGCGGCGCGCGAAGCGGGACCGCTCGATGCTGGACTCCTGGCGCTACCGCGTCGCCTGGCGTCCGGTGCCCGAAGCTCCCGCGGCCGGGTTGCGCGGAACCTGGTTCGTCGTCGCGCCGAGCGACCCGGCTGTGAAGACCTGGGTCGACCAGTGCGCGCGGTCGTTGGAACAACGCGGCGTCCACGTCGTGCGCATCGTCGTCGACGCCGCGGAAGCCGACCGCACGACCGTGAGCGCAGAGCTGGCCGCCGAAGGGGAACCAGGTGGAATCGTCTCGCTGCTCGCGCTCGCCGAGGGCGCACATCCGGACCATCCGTCGCTTCCGCTCGGCCTCACCGCGAACCTGGCTCTGGTCACGGCGGTCGCGGACGTGGCTGCCGGCACACCGCTGTGGCTGCTGACCTCCGGCGCGGTCTCCACCGGTGACGCCGACCCGGTCCGCGACCTCGGCCAAGCCGCGGTGTGGGGCCTGGCGCGGACGGTCGCACTGGAACTGCCGCGGCAGTGGGGCGGTGTCGTCGACCTCCCGGCCGAGGCCGGTGAGCACTCCGCCGATCGGCTCTGCGCGGTCATCGCCGCCACCGGTGCCGAGGACCAGGTGGCGATCCGCGAGTCGGGAGTCGTGGGACGGCGGCTGGTGCGGGCTCCGCTGGCGGAGACCGCGGCGACCCGCGAGTGGCGGGCGAGCGGCACCGCGCTCGTCACCGACGGCACCGGACAGATGGGTGCGCGGGTGGCGGCGTGGCTCGTGGAGCAGGGGACGGAGCACCTCGTGCTCACCGTCGACGACGACACGGGCATCGACCACGACGCGCTCGAAGCGGAGCTGGGCGTGCCGGTGACGCTGGCGGCGTGCGATGTCGCCGACCGCGACGCACTGGCGCGCGTGCTCGACGGGATTCCCGCGGACCTGCCGCTGACCACCGTCGTGCACACCGCCGGGGTGCTGGGTGCCGGTGCCCTGCTGGACGCCGGGCCCGCGGAGTTCGCCGCCACCGCGCGGGCGAAGGTGCGCGGCGCGCTCAACCTGCACGAGCTGACGCTGGACACCGACCTCGCGGCGTTCGTGCTGTTCTCGTCGGTCGCAGGTGTCTGGGGAGGTAGCGAACAGGGCGCCTACGGCGCGGCGAACGCGGTTCTCGACGCGCTCGCCGACCGGCGGCGGGTTCTGGGGAGACCGGTCACCTCGATCGCTTGGGGGCCCTGGGCCGACGCCGGCATGGGCGCCGAGGACGAGACCACCGAGCAGGCTCGCCGCGAGCAGCTCCGCAAGCGCGGGGTGCTGCCGATGCCCTCCGAACGGACACTCGGCGCACTGCGCGATGCGCTGCTGAACGGGGACACGGCGGTCGCAGTCGTCGACGTGGACTGGGAGCGGTTCGCTCCGGCCTTCAACGCGGCCCGGCCGAGCGCGCTGCTCGCGGAACTGCCGGAAGTGCGCCGCGTGCTCGGCGCCGCGAACGGCGAGGCAGCGGAAGACGGCCAGGAGTTCGCGGCAGGGTTGGCCGGACTGTCCCACGACGAGCGCGAACGCCGGCTCGTCGAGCTGGTCCGCCGCGAGGTGGCGGCCGTGCTCGGACATCCGGCGCCGGAGGCGTTGCCTGCCGGGCGGGCGTTCACCGAGCTCGGCTTCGACTCGCTCGCCGCGGTCGGACTGCGCAACCGCCTCGGCGCGGCCACCGGCGCGAAGCTCACCGCGAGTGCTGTCTTCGACCACCCGACACCGGAGCGGCTGGCCGAGCACCTGCTTCGGCAGCTCACCCCGGCCGCGCCCGTCGCGGGCTCGGTGGACGAGGAGCTGGACCGCCTGCGCGGCACCGTCTCCGCGCTCGACGACGAAGGTGAGCGCCGCCGGGTGCTCACCCGGTTGCAGGCACTGGTCACCGAACTGGCACCGGTACCGGCGAACGACGAGGTGTCGGCCGCCGAACGCATCGGGGCGGCCAGCGACGAGGAGATCTTCCGGTTCATCGACACGGAGTTGAGCTGACCATGACCGACGACGCCCAGCGCCTTCGCGAGTACCTCAAGAAGGTCACCGTCGACCTGCACCAGGCGCGCCAGCGGATGCGGGAGGCCGACGAACGCGAGTCGGAGCCGATCGCGGTGGTGGGGATGGCCTGCCGCTACCCGGGCGGGGTCGGCTCCCCGGAGGACCTGTGGCGGGTGGTCGCCGAAGGCCGCGACGTGATCTCGGGATTCCCGGGTGATCGGGGTTGGGATGTGGAGGGGTTGTTCGACCCGGATCCGGATCGTGCGGGCAGGAGTTACGTGCGTGAGGGTGGTTTCCTGGACGACGCGGCGGGTTTCGATGCGGGGTTCTTCGGGATTTCGCCGCGTGAGGCGTTGGCGATGGATCCGCAGCAGCGGTTGTTGCTGGAGACGTCGTGGGAGGCGTTCGAACGCGCCGGGATCGACGTCCACCGCCTGCACGGCAGCCGGACGGGCGTCTTCGTCGGCAGCGGCACGCAGGACTACGGCATGCTCGTCAGCGCGGCGGACGAGGACCTCGAGGGCTACCTGCTCACCGGCAACGCGCTGAGCGTGCTGTCCGGCCGCATCTCCTACACCTACGGGCTGGAGGGACCCGCGGTCACCGTCGACACCGCCTGCTCGTCTTCGCTGGTAGCGCTGCACCTGGCGTGCCAGTCGCTGCGCCGCGACGAGTGCTCGCTCGCGCTGGCAGGCGGGGTTTCGGTGCTCTCCACTCCCGCGGGGTTCGTGGAGTTCAGTCGTCAGCGGGGGTTGGCGCCGGATGGGCGGTGCAAGTCGTTTGCCTCGGCGGCGGATGGGACGGCGTGGTCGGAGGGTGTGGGTCTGCTGGTTGTGGAGCGGTTGTCGGATGCTCGGCGGTTTGGGCATCGGGTGTTGGCGGTGGTTCGTGGTAGTGCGGTGAACCAGGATGGTGCGAGCAATGGTTTGACGGCGCCGAATGGTCCGTCGCAGGAGCGCGTCATCCGCCAGGCGCTCGGCGCGGCGCGGATCTCGTCGGCGGAGGTGGACGCGGTCGAGGCCCACGGCACCGGCACACCCCTCGGCGACCCGATCGAGGCGCACGCGTTGCTGGCCACCTACGGGCAGAATCGTCCTGCCGACCACCCGCTGTGGCTGGGTTCGGTGAAGTCCAACATCGGCCACTCCGGATCCGCTGCCGGTGTTGCCGGTGTGATCAAGATGGTCATGGCGATGCGGGCGGGTGTGCTGCCCAGAACTCTGCACGTCGACGCACCCTCATCCGAAGTCGACTGGTCGGCCGGAGCGGTTTCACTGCTCACCGAGCAGGTCCGCTGGCCGGAGGGGGACCAGCCCCGGCGTGCGGGTGTGTCGGCTTTCGGCGTCGGCGGCACGAACGCCCACGTGCTCGTCGAACAGGCACCTGAACCCGAGCCTGCGACCACCGATCCCCGGCAGAACCGCGCGCCGGTGCTCCCGTGGGTGCTTTCGGCCAAGTCACCGCAAGCTCTGTCGGGGTACGCGGAACGGCTGGTGGCGTTGGCGACGGACGAGAGCGCCGACCTCGCCGACATCGGGTTCTCCCTCGCCTCGCGTCCGGTGCTCGACCACCGTGCGGTCTTGGTGGGTGTCGACCGCGAGGAGTTCTTTGAACAGCTCGCGGAGTTGGCGGAGGGCCGCGGCGACGCGGGGTCTGCGAGCGGGGTGGATCGGGCGGTTTTCGTGTTCCCGGGTCAGGGTGCGCAGTGGCAGGGGATGGCTGTGGACCTGTTGTCCGAGTCGGCGGTGTTCGCTGCGCGCTTCGCCGAGTGTGCTGAGGAGATCGAGCGGTTTGTCGATTGGTCGGTGCTGGGCGTTTTGCGTGGTGGTGTGGGTGCGCCGTCGTTGGATCGGGTTGATGTTGTTCAGCCGGTGTCGTTTGCGGTGATGGTGTCGTTGGCGGCGTTGTGGGAGTCCTATGGTGTCGTGCCCGCGGCGGTGGTGGGTCATAGCCAGGGTGAGATCGCGGCGGCGTGTGTGGCGGGTGTGTTGTCGTTGCGGGATGCGGCGCGTGTGGTGTGCGTGCGGAGTCGGCTGATCGCGGAGATGTTGGCGGGGCGGGGCGCGATGGCTTCCATCGCGCTACCGGTCAGCGAAGTCGAGGAAATGGTGCGGTCACGGGGTGATCGGCTCTCCGTCGGTGTGGTGAACGGACCGTCTTCGACCGTGGTGTCCGGTGATGTCGACGTGGTGGAGGAATTGCTCGCCGAGTGTTCCGGCCGTGAGGTGCGTACTCGGCGGATTCCGGTGGATTATGCGTCGCATTCCGCTCATGTGGAGGCGTTGGCCGAGCGGTTGCCGGAGGCGTTGGCCGGGATCGCACCGGGAACTGCGGAGGTGTCGTTCTACTCCACGGTGATCTCCGAGTGGGTCGATGGCAAAGAGCTGGACGCGGCTTACTGGTATCGCAATCTGCGCGAACCGGTCCGCTTCGACCAAGCGGTGCGCACTCTGCTCGGACAGGGCTACGGCTGTTTCGTCGAGGTGAGTTCGCATCCAGTGCTGATGCCAGGTGTCCAGGAGACGGCAGACGAACTGGGGGCGAGCGTCAGCACCACCGGGACGCTGCGTCGCGACGAGGGCGGCTTGGCGCGGTTCCTGCGGTCGGCGGGAGAGGCGTTCGCCGGCGGCGTCGACGTGGACTGGGCCGCGAGCTACGGCGGCACCGGTGCTGTCCGGATCGACCTGCCCACTTATGCGTTCCAGCACCAGCGGTACTGGCCCAAGCCCCGCCGCGCTGAGGTCCGGGACTCCCGCGACCCGGAGGAGGCCGAGTTCTGGGATGCGGTCGACCGGCAGGACCTGCCGTCGCTGACGAAGGTGCTCGACGTCGGCGAAGATCAGCTCGGTCCGGTGACCGCGGCGTTGGCTTCGTGGAACCGGGATCGACTGGAGAAGTCCGCTGTGGACTCCTGGCGGTACCGGGTCGGGTGGGAGCCGGTGCGCGACCACGCCGCTCCCCGGCTGTCCGGCGTATGGCTCGTCGTCGTCCCGTCCGTCGAGTCCGCGCGGGCCGAGCAGTGCGTGCGGGCGATGGAACGGCACGGCGCACGGGTGCGCCGCGTCGAGCTGTCCGCGCACGACCTCGACCCGGAGCCGGTGGCCGACGGGTTCGCCGAGGACGAGCTGCGAGGCGTGGTTTCGTTGCTGGGTTTGGACGACCGGCCGCATCCCCGGCATCCCGCGGTGTGCACCGGGCTCGCGGCGAATCTCGCACTGGTGCGGGAGTTGTCGACGTCAGCGGTGGACGTGCCGCTGTGGTTGGTCACCTCCGGCGCGGTCTCGGTCGACGAGTCGGACCCGGTCGTCCGGCCCCGCCAGGCCGCAGTGTGGGGGCTCGGTTCGACCGTGGCGCTGGAGGAGCCGCGCCGCTGGGGCGGACTCGTCGACCTGCCCGCGGACCCCGACGACGATGCGCTGCGGCTGCTGTGCTCGGTCCTGGCGGATTCGCGGGGAGAGGAGCAGCTCGCCGTGCGCGAGTCCGGAGTCCGCGCTCGTCGACTGGCCCGGTCCCGGACGCAGGAACGGCAGGAGACGGCATGGCCGGCGTCGGGTACCACGGTGGTGACCGACGGCTGCGGACCGATGGGCTCGCACGTCGCACGGTGGCTGGCCGCCAGCGGTGTGGAGAGCCTGCTGCTGACCGTCGATCCGGGAGCAGCGGCCGACGACGATCTGAGGGCCGAGCTGAGCGCTGCGGGCGTGCGGGTGCGGATCGCCGAGTGCGATCCAGCTGATCGCGAGGCGCTGGCCAAGGTGCTGGCGTCGGTACCGGAGGAGCACCCGCTGACCGCGGTCGTGCACACCGCCGGACTCCTGGACGAGGCGCCGCTCGACGCGCTCGGCCCGGAGCGCGTCGAGCGGGTGTTCCGCGCCGGCGTCGAAGCGGCCTGGAACCTGCACGAGCTGACCCTCGGAGCGGACCTGGCCGCTTTCGTGCTGTTCTCGTCGGTCGCCGGCACGTTCGGCGGGGTGGGGCAGGGCGCCTACGCGGCGGTGAGCGCGACGCTGGACGCGCTGGCCGGGTTCCGGCGTGCCCGAGGACTGCCCGCGACCTCGATCGCATGGGGACCGTGGGCCGACGGCACCGACCCCGACACCGACCGGGCGCGTGCCGAGCGGTTGGGCGGACGTGGCATCCGCCTGCTCCCACCGGCACGCGCGCTCGCCGCACTGCGGTACGCATGCAGCCGTTCGCAGGTCGTCGTCGCCGACCTGGACTGGCAGCGGTTCGCCGCCGCGTACGCCGCGTCCGGCCCCCGCCCGCTGATCGCGGAGTTCCGGCCCGAAGCCGCGGACGCGCCGACCGAGTCCGCGGGCATCTCGGCCCGGCTCACCGGGCTCGGTGCCCAGGAGCAGCACCGGGTGCTGGTCGACCTGGTGCGGACGCGGGCCGCCTCGGTTCTCGGACACGCCACACCGTCGGAGGTCGACCCGGAGCGCGGGTTCCTGGAGCAGGGCTTCGACTCGCTGACCGCGCTCGAACTGCGGAACCGGCTCAGCGGCGCGACCGGACTCCGGCTGCCCGCGTCGGCGCTGTTCGACCACCGCACGGCCGACGACCTCGCCCGGTACCTGAGGAGCGAGCTCGTAGGAGACGCCGCCGAGCCGCGAGCGGACCCGATCTCCGCCATGTACGCGCAGGCCAGGGAAGCTGGCAAGACCGCGGAGTTCGTCGATCTGCTGTCGGTCGCCGCGAAGTTGCGTCCCGCGTTCGACTCCGCCGCCGACTGCGGTGCGGCACCGGGTGTCGCCGAACTGGCGCAGGGCAGGGAGGGGCCCGAGCTGATCTGCCTGCCCTCCGTGCTCGCCACCTCCGGGGCCCACCAGTTCGCGCGGTTCGCCGCCGCGCTGCGCGGTCGGCGCGCGGTGTCCGCACTGTCGCTGCCGGGGTTCGCTACGGACGAGCCGTTGCCGGCGAACCTCGACGCACTGGTCGACGCCGCAGCGCACGCGGTGCGGACGAGGACCGGGGACGCTCCGGCCGCGCTCGTCGGCTATTCCTCCGGAGGACTGCTCGCCCACGCGGTCGCGGCGGCGCTGGAACGCGACGGAATGCGGCCGGCCGCGGTCGTGCTGATCGACACCTTCCTGCCGGGCCCCGGCCTCGCGCCCGCGGTGCTCGACGGGATGTTCGCCCGGCTGACCGGCCTCGACGCGCTCAGCGACACCCGCCTCACCGCGATGGGCGGCTACCTGCGCCTGCTGTCGGACTGGAAACCCGCCGAGATCGGCGCGCCCGTCCTGCTGGGGCAGGCGGCCGAACAGCCGCAAGACGCACCTGACCGCCAGTGGCACCAGCCGCATCACGGCTCCGTACTGCCCGGCGACCACTTCACCGTGCTCGAGGACCACGCCGCGAGCACCGCCGAGATCGTCCACGAGTGGCTGACGGCCACTCCAGCCGAGGAGACCCGATGAAGCAGCACGACACCGTTCTCGTCGTAGGAGCGGGCCCGTGTGGGCTCGCGGTCGCCGCGGAGCTCCGGCGGCTCGGGGTCCGGGTCACGATCGTGGACTCCGAGCCGGTGGCCGGCACCGGATCGCGCGCCATCCTGCTGTGGCCGCCGGTGCTGGAGGTGCTGGACGAACTCGGCGTGGGCGCGACCGCGCGCGAAGCGGGGCTGCGCCCCCAAGCGTTGTCCTACCACCTCAGCACTGGCCGGACGGTGCGCGTCGGCCTGGGCGCCGAGAACGCCCCGCTGCTGCTGCCGCAGGAGCGGACCAGCGCGCTGCTGGAGCAGGCGCTCGTCCGGTACGGGGGCTCGGCCGAACGCGGCGTCCGGATCACCAAGGTCGTCCAGCACGACGAGTCGGTCGTGGCGTCGGCGCAGCACCCCGACGGCACGACGACCGACCTCGAAGCGGACTGGCTCATCGCGGCCGACGGGCTGCGCAGCCAGGTCCGCGAGCAGCTCGGCGTGTCTTTCGAAGGCGAGCAGCTGCCCACCACGTTCCTGCTCGCCGAAGGACGGCTCGAAGGCGAGATAAGCCGCGACTCGATCCACTACTTCCTCGGTGAGACCGGCGTGGTGCTGGTGGCACCGCTGCCCGGCGGCGAGTTCCGGATCTCCGGCGCCATCGCCGAAGGGACGCAGGTGAGCCCGGCGCAGGTGCAGAGGTTGCTCGACGAACGCGGACCCGGCGGTCTGCGCGTGGGCGAGCTGCGCGCGCTGTCCACTTTCGTCAGCCACGAGCGCGCGGCCGCCACGTTGCACACCGGCCGCGCGTTCCTCCTCGGGGACGCCGCGCACGTCCACAGCGCGATCGGCGGGCAGGGGCTCAACCTGGGCATCCAGGACGCCCGCAACCTCGCCTGGAAGCTCGCCGGCGTGGTCCACGGCAGGTTCGACCCCGCGATTCTGCGCAGCTACGAGGCCGAACGGCGGGTCGCCATCCGCCAGACCCTGGCCACCACCGGCCGGATGGCCCGGCAGGCGGTGGCCGGGCCACTGGCCCGGCGGGTCCGCGACGTGGTGTGGGGCGGGCTGGAAGCGGTGGGGGCGATGGACCGCTGGTGGGCGCCGCTGCTCGCGGGCTGGCGCAGCCGCTACCCGGACGTGCTGCTTGGCGAGGAGCGCCAGGCTCGTTCGTCGTCGGCCTGGCGGGCGTCACCGCGGCCGGGCACCCGCAACCCGCACCTGCTCCCCAAGCCCGACGACCGCCTCGCCGGACGCTTTCAGCTCGTCACCTGGGGCGGTCCGGACTGCGAGCTCGCCCGTCGCGGCCGGGAACTGGCCGGCGAGCTGCCGGACGTGGTCGCCCACTTCCCGCTGGGCGGACCGAGGGAGCGCTTCGCGCTGCTGCGACCGGACTCCTACGTGGCCGCGGCCGGAGGCCCGGCCGACTTCACCGCCGCACGATCGCTGCTCGACGACCTGACCACCATCTGATGCGTGTGGCAGTGTGGCGAAACCGTAGAAGCGTTGCGGGACGACCAAGATCGTGAGTGCCCGCCGGGGTCACGGGGTCAGCACGACCCTGCCGAACACCTCGCCGGCGTCCATCTTCCGGTGCGCCAGCACGGCTTGGTCCAACGGCAGCAGCTCGTGCACCACCGTGGGCAGCTCACCGCGACCAGCGGCAGCGAACTGCTCGGTCGTGGCGGCACGCCGGTCGGACTCGGGGACGGTGTCGGCGCTGAAGGTGGCGAACGACATCGACTTCCGGAACGCCGCGAACATCTCCATGCCGAACTCCGCCGGCGGCTGCCCTCCCACGATGCCGACGGCCACCATTCGACCGTTCGGGTTGAGCTTGGCGAAGAACGCGGGCATGTCCGCACCGGCGACGATGTCGATGATGACGTCGTAGCCCGAGGGAGCGTCCTCGCCTCCCTCGCCGTTGCGGTCCAGCACGTGGGTGGCGCCCAGCTCGCGCAGGCGAGCCCCGCGCTTGGCCGACGACGTCGTGACCGCCACCGCGCCGGCGCCACCCCGCGCGGCGAGTTGGACGGTCATGATCCCGATGCTGCCTGCCGCGCCGCGCACCAGCACTGACTCACCAGGGGCGAAGCGGGCGCGGGCCAGGCCGAAATGTGCCACCACTCCGGAGCTGCCGAGCGTCACCGCGTCGGCAGCGGAGAGGTTCGCCGGGAGCGGGACGATCTCCTCGGCCGGGACGACCGCCTTTTCGACGTAGCCGCCGCCCACGCCGGTCAGCGCCCACACGCGCCGACCGACCCATGACGCGTCGACGCCGTCGCCGACCGCCGTCACGAGGCCCGCAATCTCGCTTCCGGGAATGTGGCCTCCCTCGAATCCGGAGGAAGCGAGAGCACCGCTGTGGATCACAATGTCGACCCCGCCGACGCCGATCGCCTCCGTCTCGATCAGCACCTGGCCGGCAGCGGGGGCCGGGGCGGGGATGTCGATGACCGCCAGACCCTCGGGAGGTCCGAACGTCCGGATCGCGACTGCCTTCACGCCGTCTCCATGTCCTGGGTCTGTCGGGATTCATCCAGGCGCCGCGCACGGTCGCCGTGCGGCGGACGCCGGTGGTCGTTCGAGGGGCCGCACACGGATCAGCGCAGCTCTCACGCCCGCCGACGTTAACGGACGCCACCGTCCGGTTGGCTAAAGTGAGAGTGGTGACCGACGGTTTGCCTCGCATCCTGCGCTCCGACGCACACGACAACCGTGAGCGCATCCTCGACGCGGCCCGCGCGCTGTTCGCCGCCGAGGGTCTGAACGTGCCGATGCGGGAGATCGCAAGGCGCGCCGGAGTCGGCCCCGCCACCGTGTACCGGCGTTTCCCGACCAAGCGGATGCTGGTTGCCGAAGTCTTCGCGGGCCAGGTGCGCGTATGTCGCGCCCTCGTCGACGAAGGGACTGCCGATCCGGATCCGTGGCGTGGCTTCCGCCTCGTGATCGAGAAGACCTGCGAGATGCACGCACGCGACCGGGGCTTCACCGAAGCCTTCATGTCCGCCTGTCCGGACGCGGAGGATCTCGCCTCGGACCGCGAGCACGCGCTGAAGGCGGTTGCCGAAGTGGCCCGTCGCGCGAAGGCAACCGGCAACCTGCGCCCTGACTTCGTCCTCGACGACCTGGTCCTCATGCTCATGGCCAACCGGGGCATCCGCGCGGGATCGACAGCCGCCCGGGGTCGCGGCTTCCCGGCGCTTCGCCGCGTTCGTGATCCAGGCGTTCCAGGCATCCGGGAAGCACTCACCGCTACCACCAGTGGCACGGCTGGCGCCCGCAGCACCGCACGAGAACGTTTGATATCGCCTACGTCGACCCGGCCCCGGCTGCCTCCGAATCCGCCGCCCCGGCCGGGATCAGCGCGACCGACGACGTCGCCGTGCACACCGGTTCGCCTTCCACTGTGGATATATCTGTGGTGACGGTCAGCGCCGGTACGCCGGCGAGTATCCGAAGGCCGGTGATCGTGGGGGTGATCCGGAGGTGGTCGCCCGCGCGGATCGGGCGCCGGATGTCGAAGCTCTGCCCCCGGTGCACCATCGCCAGGCCGCCCGGGTTGAGGTCGGGGTCGGCCATGAGCCGTTCCAGCGCCGCCCCGCACAGCACGATCGGGTAGGTGGGTGGTGCCACGACCGCCGGGTGCCCGGCCGCCCGCGCCGCCTCGGCGTCGCGGTAGGCGGGGTGGGGATCGCCGATCGCGTCGGCGAAGCGGGCGATCTCGCCCGCCCCGACCGGATGCGGTGCCACGCCCGGGTACGAGCGCCCGATGACCGCGGGGTCGATCTCCACCTCAGTCCCCCGACTCCGAGATCCCGATCTTGCGGTGCACCCGGCGCAGCAACGGCGGTGCCCACCAGTTGGCCCGGCCCATCAGCCGCATGAACGCGGGCACGATGACCGCCCGCACCAGCGCGGCGTCGACGACCACCGCCAGTGTGAGGCCGACGCCCAGCAGCTTGAGGATGGAGAGCTGCGAGGTGGCCAGCACCAGCAGCACCGCCGCGACGATGCCCGCCGCCGCGGTCACCAGCCGGCCGGTGCGTTCCAGCCCGATGGCCACCGCCTCCTCGTTGTGGCCGCCGATCAGGTACTGCTCGCGGATCCGGGACAGCAGGAAGACCTCGTAGTCCATCGAGAGCCCGAACGCGATGCAGAACATCAGCACCGGGATGGTGACCTCGATGTGCCCGGTCACGGTGAAGTCGCCGACCAGCCACCGCAGGTTGCCGTACTGGAAGACGTAGACCGCGGCGCCGAAGCTGGCCGTCAGGCTGAGCAGGTTCATCAGGATGGCCTTGAACGGGATCAGCACGCTGCCGGTGAACAGGAACAGCAGCACCAGGGTGCTCAGGCCCAGCAGTGCCAGCGCGGCCGGGAGCCGTTCCAGCAGACTCGCCTTGGTGTCGACCAGCACCGCCGTGTCGCCGGCGACGGCCAGCTCGCCGGGCGCCGGGGCCGCCCGCACGGAGCGCACCAGTTCCTCGGCCGCGGTGTCGTAGGGCTCGTGGTCGACGGCCATCGTGATCCAGGATGTCGCGTCGCTGGTGCGCGCCGGCTGGCCCGGAGCGACCGGCGCGCCTTCGACGTAGACCGCGCCGGGAGCCTGGACACCGGTGACGCCCGCGCGCCGGGAGAGCTCCTGTGCGTAGCGCTCCGCTTCCTGCGGTCCCGCGCCAGTGAGCAGCACCTCGACGGTGGTCTGCTTGGCCTGCGGGAACCGCTCGTCGACGATCGCCGCGGCCCGGTGGGAGCCGGCGTCGGGCGGCAGCACGCGTTCGTCGGTGAGCCCGAAGCGGACGTCGGCGAAGGGGATCGCGAACACCAGCAGCAGTGCTATCACCGGCAGCGACGTGAGCAGCGGGCGCCGCATGACCGACGTGGCGATCCGGTGCCACATCGGCCCCTCGGTGCGAGGTGGCCCGATGAACCGGCTGAGCACGTCCCAGCGCGCGAGGTGCCGGCCGGTCAGCCGCAGCAGCGCGGGCAGCACGACGATGCTCGCGATTCCCGCGATCAGCACCACCGGCAGTGCCGCGTAGGCCAGCGACCGCAGGAAGTACAGCGGGAAGACCAGGAGTGCGGCCAGCGACACCGCGACGGTCACCGCGGAGAACAGCACGGTGCGGCCGGCCTTGGCGGTGCTGGTGGCGATGGCCTCGTCCATCGTGCGCCCCGCTGCGAGTTCTTCGCGGTAGCGGGTGACGATGAACAGGCTGTAGTCCACCGCGAGGCCGAAGCCCAGCGCGGTGGTGATGTTCATGGCGAACATCGACACGTCGGTGACCTCGGTCAGCAGCGTCAGCACCGCCAGCGTCAGGGTCACCGAGACGGCGCCGATCGCCAGCGGCAGCAGCGCCGCCAGCGGGGTGCGGAACACCAGCAGCAGCAACAGGCCGACCAGCGGGGCGCCGAGCAGCTCCGCCCACACCAGGTCGACCTGGCTCTGCTCGTTGACCTCGGCGTTGACCTGCGCCTCACCGGTGGCCGACAGGCGCAGTCCCGGGAAGTCGCGCTGCAGCTCGGGCACCAGGTCGCGCGACGCGCGCTGCGCGTGGTCCTCCTCGCCGCTCAGGCGCACCGCGAACATCGCGGCGCGGCCGTCCGGGGCGACCAGCGCCGGGTCGCCGGTCTCCCAGAACGAGTGCACCCAGTCGGCCTTGCCGGAGTCCCGGACCGCCTGCTGCAACCGCCGCGCCGCGTCGACGGTCTCGGGAGCGTCCAGCGTCGCCGCCGGCTCGGCCACCAGCACCAGGTTCGGGGTGCCGCCCTGGAACCGCTCGCTCAGCGTCCGTTGCGCCACCGCCGACTCGGAGTCCGACGGCGTGTAGCCGCCGCCCGCGAGCTGGTCGTTGACGCCGGCGCTGAGCGCCAGCGCCGCCCCGCACACGAGTGCGGCCAGCACGAGGACCGCGCGGAAGCGGCGTGCCGCTCCCGCGCCCACCCGGGCCAGCAATGGCGGCTTCTGCTGTTGTTGCGATCGCACGGGCGTTGCGGTCATGGCCGGTCCTCGAGGTGTGTCGTCGGAGCGCTACAGGGGTGGGGCGAAGGCGAGCACGACGTTGTGCCCTCCGAAGGCGAACGAGTTCGACAGCGCCAGGCCGATGCGCGCCTCGCGCGGTCCGCCGTGGACCACGTCGATGCCGAGCTCGGGATCGGGGACCCGGAGGTTGGCCGTGGGCGGGATGACCCCGCTGGCCACCGCCTGCACGGTGGCCACGGCCTCGACCGCCCCCGCCGCGCCGAGCGAGTGCCCGGTGAGCGACTTGGTGGCGGTGACCGGGATCCGCTCCACGCAGGTGCCGAACACCGCACGCATGGCGAGGGCTTCGGCGTGGTCGTTGAGCGCGGTGCCGGTGCCGTGGGCGTTGACGAAGTCGACGTCGGACGGCCGGGCACCGGCGTCGCGCAGCGCCGCGACGATGGCCGCCCGCGCACCGGCGGCCTCGGGGTGCGGCATCGTCACGTGGTAGGCGTCGGCGGAGCGCCCGTAGCCGGCCAGCCGCGCCCGCACCTGCGCCCCGCGCGCGGTGGCGTGCTCGGCGGACTCCAGGACCAGCACCGCCGCGCCCTCGCCCATGACGAAGCCCGTCCGGTCGGCGCTGAACGGACGGCACGCGCTCTCGGGCGCGTCGTTGTCCTCCGACAGCGCGCCGAGGCGCGCGAAGCCGGCCAGGACGCTGCGCGACAGCGGCGCCTCGGCACCGCCTGCCAGCACCACGTCGGCCTCGCCGAGCCGGATCATCTGCGCCGCAGTCACCAGCGCGTCGGCGCCCGAGGCACAGGCAGTGGTGACCGTCGTGCAGGGGCCGGTGGTGCCGTAGCGGATCGCGATGGACGCCGACGGGTCGTTGATCATCGACATCGGCACGGTCTTGGTGCGCATCGCCCGCACTCCGGACTCGTGCAGTGCCAGGCAGTTGCGCTCCCAGGTCCCCACACCGCCCATGCCGGAGCCGATGACCACGCCGATGCGCGAGGTGTCGGACGCGGCGAGGTCGAGCTTGGCCTCCTCGACGCCCAGCCGGGCGGCGACGATCGCCAGCTGCGTGCACCGGTCGGTGCGCAGCTGGTCGCGCCGGGTGAACTGGAACTGCTCGGGCAGGTCCACCTCGGCCGCGATGCGCACCGGGTCGTCGCCGGGGTCGTAGGCGGTGACGCGCCGGACGGCGCTGCGGCCGAGCTGCTGGTTGGCGTGGAACTGCTCGCTGCCGACGCCCAGCGGGCTGACCACGCCCATGCCGGTCACGACGACCTCGTGCAGGCCGGTCACGACGCCGATTCCGGCTTCTCGGCAGCCGAGGCGGTGGTCAGCTGAGCCACGAGGTCGAGGGTCAGGGTGATGACGTGCCCGACGGTCTCGATGCCCTCCAGCTGGTTCTGCTCCACGCGCATGCCGACCTCGTCCTCGAGCGCGCTGACCAGCTCGACCAGGTCCAGCGAGTCCATGCCGAGGTCCTCGCGCAGGTCGGCCTCCTCGGTGATCTGCTCGGCGGGGATGCCCAGCTGCTCGGAGAGCACCTGCTCGATGCGCCCGAAGATCTCCTTGCGGTCCATGATCACTCCCAGTTGTTGTGGATGCCCGTGACGGTTTCGCAGACCGCGCGGGCGGATTCGGCGAACCGGTCGAGCTCGGCCTCGGTGACCACCAGCGGTGGCTGGAGGCGCACGACCTGGTTGCGGTTGGCGGTGACGAAGGTGAGGATCCGGTGGTCGCGGCCCATCGCTGCCACGAAGCGCAGGCACAGCAGGTCGCCGAGCGCGGTCTCCACGCTGGAGCCGGCCTGCCGCAGCACCTCCCGCACCGGGTCGGGCAGGAGCCGGGCGATCGCCCGGAAGTCACCCGGCAGCCGCGAGGCCATGTCCTCGACCGCGGTGCGCACGGCCCCGTCGTAGCGGGCGTCGAAGGCGATCGCGTTCATCAGGCCGATCCCGCGCACCTCGCCCACGAACTCGAACGGCGCGCACGCCTCGGTCAGCGCCTCCCGCAGACGCCGCCCCATCACCTCGGCGCGCGCCGCGAGCTTCTCCGACTCGATCAGATCGAGGGTGGCCAGCGCGGCCACCGAGGCGAGGTTGCCGCCACCGAAGGTGGAGGTGTGCAGCAGCGATCCCGACGACGACCCGTAGGCGGCGTCCCACACCTCGGAGGTGGACAGCGTCGCGGCGATCGGGACCAGCCCGCCCGACAGCGACTTCGCCACGCACAGCACGTCCGGTTCGACGCCCTCGTGCTCGCAGGCGAACATCGCACCGGTGCGCCCGAGTCCGGTCTGGATCTCGTCCACGATGAACACCGCGCCCGCTTCGCGGCAGATCCGCTGCGCCGCGGTGAGGTAGCCCGGCGGCGGGAGGACCACGCCGCCTTCGCCCTGCACGGGTTCGACGATGAACGCCGCCGCACCCGCGATCGCTTCGCGCAGGGCGTCCTCGTCGCCGAAGGGCACTCCCACGCAGTCGGGCAACACGGGCCGGAACGGGTCGCGGTAGTGGTCCCGGCCCGTCACCGACAGCGCCCCGAAGGTCTTGCCGTGGTAGCTGTTCTCGGCGTGCACGAAGCGGGTGCGGCCGGTGGCGGCTCTGGCCAGCTTCAGCGCCGCCTCGACCGCCTCCGCGCCGGAGTTGCTGAAGAACACCCGCCGCATGCCGCCCGGCGCGATCTCGCACAGCCGCTCCGCCAGCTCGGCGGTCCGGTGGGGGATCGAGGCGTACTGGACGAACGTGGGCTCTCCGGACGCCACGAACTCCGTGACCGCGGCGGTGACGGCGGGGTGGTTGTGCCCGACGTTCAGGCTGCCGTAGCCGCCGATGAAGTCCAGGTACTCCACGCCGTCTGCGGTGGTCAGCGTGCTGCCGCTGCCGCGGGTGAACACGCGGTCCATGCCGTGCACGGCGTAGAAGCCGGCCAGCGGCGGGTTGACGTTGTCGCGGAAGCGGCGCCTGGTCGCCTCGGCCGGGTCCGGCCGCGCGGCGGACCAGCCGGGCAGCTCGTCGAGGCGGTCGAGCCCGACCAGACGGCCCCAGCTCGACGGCGCGCTGGGCAGGAAACCGTGCCGCCGGGCCAGTTCGCCGATCTCGCGCACGCGCCCGGGGTCGAGCTCCCGGCCGATGCTGAACGACTCGGCGCGCTCCTCAAGGGCGAGCACGACGGTCTCGGCCAGGCACCCGTTGATCTGCTCGCTGGTGGCCGCCTCCATCCCGTCGAGCACCACCGCGTCGGAGGCCGAGACCAGGCCGCCGTCCAGGACGAGCACGTCGCGGCGCTCGCGAACGGGACGCCGCACGTCGCGAGGCAGCGCGACGTCGACCACCACCGAGCCGGGTCGCAGGTCGTCGCAGTCGATGAGGCCGCCTGCCGAGGAGGCCGCCACGATCAGACGCGTGCGCCGCAGGCACTCGGCGACGTCGTCGCCGATGGTGACCCGCTCGTGCGCGTCGGCGGGCAGCTCGTCCAGGAGCTGTTCGGGCCGTATCCGACCTTTGCGGTGCACCAAGTGCAGCCGGCAGCCGTCGTCGAGCAGCAGCCTGGCCATGGCCAGGCCGATCGCGCCGGGGAAGCCGACGATGCCTATCTCGACGTCGGACGGACGCCGGCCCAGCCGAGCGACGACGGTGCGCAGCAACTCGTGCGCCGAGTAGGTGGTCAGCGAGTTCCCGCTGGTCAGCGGCACGTCGACGCGTCGTTGCGTGGTGAGCCCGCGGTTGCCGACGATCGAGGTCGCCCCGCCGAGCCCCACCAGCTGAGCGCCCGACCGGCGCAGGTCCTCGACCTGGGCGACGACGTGGTCGACGGCGTCGGTCGCGCGGCGCAACAGGTCCTCGGCGGTGTGGGGCAGGTACCGCAGGTCGCCTTCGCAACGGTCGCCGGTGGCCGAGACCACGGTGCCGAACATCGGCATGGGCACGGTGTGCCGGGCGGTGCCGGACGCCGCGCGGCCGGTTCGTTCGCCGGCCATGCTCGACAGCAGCGCCGCGGCGCGCACGTAGTTGAGCTGCCCGGTGTTCACCGGGTGGGCGAGGAAACCGAACTTCACGAGCTTCTCCAATCCGCGCGAAGTCGCGGTCGGCAGCAGCGCGGCATCACGCGTCGGTCCTCATCGGACTGTCCGGCCGCGCGGGCCGGCGGTTCGACGCGGTGAACGCCAGGCCGCGTTCGGAGAGGACGTCGCGCTGCCAACCGAGGCCGGCCAGCCCGAGGCCGTCGCCCTCGTTGTTGTGCGCCAGCTGGACCGTGCAGAGGTTGATGGCCGCCGGCTCGGTCAGAAGAGCCGCCAGCTCGCCGGGATCGGCGGAGATGATCCGCCGGTGGCGGACGGTGACGTCGTCGACGTGCCGGGTCCAGTCGTCGTCGACGAAGCTCAGCACGCCGGTCTGCGCGCTGACCGCCGACGGGCGGTGTGCTTCCCGGTAGGTGCGAATGATGGAGTGGCCGCCGTTGACGCACCGGAAGACCGTGAGGTTGCCGCGGTGCGGGCGGCCGTCCGCCGCGATCTGCTGCACCAGCGTCGGCAGGATGTCGGGCACCATCGCCCACGCGCCGTCACCGACGAAGGCCAGCACGTTGTCGTCGCGGGTGAGCGCGATCGCGGGCACCGACTGCAGCGCGTCGCCCATCAGCGCCCGCCCGGCCCAGCCGGAGAACCCGGGGCCGGTCCTCGGCAGGTCGCAGACCGCCGAGAGCCCGGCTCGTCCGACGTCGTAGACGCCGGTGTAGTGGTAGCCGCGTTCGCGGATCAGCTCGTCGAGGACGTCGTGCAGCTGCCGGAAGAAGTAGTTCGGGGTCATCGGCAGCGCCGGTACCAGCCCGACGACGTCGGAGAAGGAGTCCCTCGTGGACTCGATCGCCGCACGCCGCGCCGCCAGCACCCGGGGATCGACGTCGACGCGCTCCAGGAGTGCGGTGAGCAGTTCGGGGGCCGGGCAGGCCAGGCCGAGGTCGGTGAACGGGGCGTGGTCGCGGTCGTCCTCGGCCACCTGCACGATCCGGGACCGCTGGAGGCTGCGGGGCGAGAGCAGGGTGTCGATCTCCTCGATCCGGCTGCCGAGGAACAGCAGCGCCTGCTCGTCGGCGGGACGCGGGCGGTCGTCGTGGTGCAGGAACTCGTGGACTCGCGGCGATGTTCCGTACAGGCTCATGGTTCCGAGGTACTCGGGAACGCGGATTCCCCCGTGGTACCGGGAAACCACGCCCGGCTGCGTCAGGGAGTCCGCCAACGCCAGACCTGTCCGGCGCGCGAGCTCCCGCAACCGGTCGGCAGCTCCGGGGCGCAGCGCGCCGGGCTGGCACAGCAGCCGGACGGGTTCGCCTTCGAGCAGCCGCAGCAGTTCGGAGAATCCGGGCACCACGGCCGACGCCCGCGCGGGAGCGGGCTCCCCGCGGGTGATCTCGACGGGTTTGGCGCTGTCGAGGACCTCCTTGGTCGCGAACAGCACGACCGGCCCCTGACCGGCGTCATACGCGGCGAAGGCGGCCGACAGGCCCTCGGCCATGCGGGAGGTGTGGTCGATGTGCACCACGGGCAGTCCCCTGGCCCGGACCACCTCGCGGGAGTCCTCCGCGGCGCTGATCGTGCCCTGGAACGGGTACCACTGGCCGGGCTTGGAGTCGGCGCACAGGATGAAGCCCTTCGCCCGCGCCGAACGCAGGTTGGCCAGCGTCCCCCGGAGCTCGTCGATCATCCCGCTGGTCACCACGACCAGCCCGGGAGCGCCGTCGAGTTGCCAGCGCGCGTGCATCGCGCACGCCAGGCTGTGCTCGCTCGGCCCCCGCAGCACCGGGTTCCCGTTCGCGGACGCGTGGCTCTCAAGGTCGTCGATCGCGCGCGCGACGACCGAGCCCGTGTAGCAGTGCAGCCCCCAGGCGGTGCCGGCCCGCTCGTCGAGGAAGCCGGCGATCGCGGTGGCCAGCGTCGTCGGCGGCACCGGGACGTGCAGCCGTGACATCTGCTCCAGCTGCACCGAGTCGGTGAACGAGCAGACCAGGTCGGCCACGGCGGCCCAGGGCACCGGTGCGGGCCAGCGCGGCGCGAACGCGCCGAGGCCGATGCGGGCCTGCGCGGGCGGATCGGTGTGCAGCTGGACGGTTGCGGGGGAGGGGGCGAAGCGCACCCGCTCGGGCAGGGCGGCGGTGAGCTTGGCCAAGCGCTCCTCGACGCGGGCCGCCGCCTCGATCGCCGAGTTCCGGAACTCGCGGTGGTCGAGCACCAGCAGGGTCAGCGTCGCCGGGCGCGGGTCCGGGTCGGCCGCCAGCTTCGCGGCCAGGTCGTCCAGCGACTCGGCGACGACGAGCCCGGGCTCGGCCTCGGGCACCGCGAGGTCGAGGAACCTGCGTGCCCGGCGGACCACCTCCCGCAGCTGTGCGGGTTGCGGGGCGTTGCCGGCCTCTCCGGTCAGGTGCTCCAGCGCCGCGGATGCGGATTCGGCGCAGCCGCGACTGGTGCCGTCGGCGACCACCGCGAGGAGCAGGCGGCGCGAAGTTGCCTGCGAGTCGTGCTCAACGGCCATGCGGCGGCCTCTCCTTCGGTTCGGGCACGACCACGGACGTCGTTACCAAAGCACTAGAGCGATACTCTAGTCAAGCACTCTGGTGGCCGGATCGGGCGGGGTGTCGCGGCGCCCGGAAGTCACCTGCATGGGCTCACCAGTGAATCGATACAGAAAGCCGAAGCCATGTACTCGTGGCGCGTCCGGGTCCGATGCGGACCGAGAGTGCGTGACCACCGAGCGTGACCACGCGCCTGCTGTCGATCCCGGCTCACGGCCGCAGGTGCGGGAGCGCGGGAGCACCGCGCGCGGCGGGAAGGACGCCGATCCCGGTGATCGGGCGCCCGGCGGCCCTTCCACATGCGCCGTCTCGCGGAGTAGGAACGCACAGGCCAGTGATCGCACCGGGCCGCGCGGGGCCGGGTGTCGGCCCCCTTCGTCCATGACGGTGAGTTAGATTGATGTCCACCCCCTCCCCCCTCCCGATCCGGCGCGACGCAAGGAGCCACATGGCCGCGAAGAAGGCTAAGGGTGCCGCTGACAAGATCCTCGACGCTGCGCTGGTCCTGTTCGTCGAGCGCGGGTACTCCAGCGCCACTATGGACATGATCGCCAAGAAGGCGGGAGTCGCGGTCCAGACGGTGTACTTCACCTTCCAGAACAAGACCAACATCCTGAAGCGGCTGATCGACCTCACCGTCGCCGGTGACGACGAGCCGGTGCCCACCCTGGAGCGGGCCTGGGTGCGCGAGGTGATCGAGGAGCCCGACCCGGTCCGCCACCTCGAGCTCCAGGTGAAGGGGACCGCCAAGGTCTACCGGCGGGTCGCGTCGCTGCTCAACGTGCTGTCCAGGGCCTCCGACACCGACCCGACCGTGGCCGAGCTGTGGTCCAACAACCAGGAGCAGCGCCGCATCGTGCAACGCCGTTTCCTGCTGGCGCTGCGCAAGAAGCAAGCGCTGCCCAAGGGGCTGACGTTGCAGCGCGCGGTGGACATCTCGTTCACGATCCTGGGGCCGGAGGTGTTCGAGCTGCTCGTGGTCGACCGCGGCTGGTCGGTTCCGGAGTGGGAGCGCTGGGCGGTGAGCACCCTGCGCTTCCACCTCCTGAGCTGAGCGCGCCTGCCGAGCCGGCCGCGGACGGCGTCGGGAGCGGGGGAGTCGCGCCGGGAGTCGGTCACAGCGGACCGACCGCGCCGGTGAGCTGTGCCAGTGTGAGGGTGAGGAAGAAGTTCCCCCACACCGTCTCCACGGACTCGGTGCCGTCCGGGCCGGTGCGGTAGCTGCCGTGCAGCAGCGCCCCGGTCCCGGTGAGGTGCTCGCCGACCAGCGCGTCGACGGTGGCCATCGCGAAGTCCCGGTAGCGGCGACCGGACTCGCACCTGCGCCCGAGCGTGATCAGCGCCGACGCGCTGATCGCCGCCGCCGAGGTGTCCAGGGCGGCGGGCGGGCCGTCCGTGCGGTCCGGTGGCGGCTGGTGCGGCCGGGTTCTGAGCCAGTGCTCGGCGACCGCGTGCGCGAACGGCAGGTACGCGCCGTCCAGTGCGGTCGCGGCCTCGGCGAGGCCCAGCAGTGCCCACGCCTGTCCCCGCGACCAGGTGCCGGGGCGCGGCTCTGGGCGGAGCTGCGAGGTCGCTTCATCCCAGCGCAGGTGCGCCGACACCGCGCCGCCGGCGTTGAGGCAGAGCCGGACGTGCTCGTCGAGGTGGGAGCGGGCAAGGGCGGTGTGAGCACCGTCCGCCCATGGCAGCAGCCGCACGAGCGCGGCCAGCGGGTCCACGAAGGACTCGCGCAGCCCGGCGTCCCCGGTGCCGAACGCCGTGCCCATCGGGATGATGCCCAGCTCCGGCCGGAAGTCCGCCGCGAGCGCCTTGGCGCCGATGTGCGCGACCTCGGCGGCCCGCGCGTCGCCGGTGAGCAGGTGTCCGAGCGCCGCGCCGTACCAGAACGTCATGGCCCTGGTCGACGTGGAGTCGTCGGCGCGCGGCAGCAGCGACTCCGTCCAGTCCGAGGCCGTCCGCAGGTGTGCTCGTTCGCCGGTGACGGCGGCGCGCAGCCACAGCAGGCCCACCCAGAATCCGCCCGTCCACGAACCCCGGCGCGAGGTGGTCCAGGTGTCGCCGGGATGCCGCGCGAACATCGGGAACCGGTCGCCGACCTCCTCCAGCGTGGTCCGCACCCCGAGCAGTGATCGTTCCAGTGCTCGTTCGTAGCCGGCCATCGCTCACCATCCCCCGGAATCGGCGTTCCCGCCGACGGACTGTAGTGGCGCTCCAGCGCGTTGGTCCAGTTGGTTTGAGCCACTCGTGACCGGACCGTGCCCGGTTCCGGCGCGGTCCGCGGGCTCCAGACGTCGTAATCGGCGAGAGTTTCGGCGGAGGTGGCCGACTGAGCTGGTCACGGCGTTGCTTGACTAGACCACAACTCTAGTGCTCTACTCCCAGCGCGGTTCGCCGAGTGCGCGGGAATCCGCGCAGGCACCGGTCGGCCGACACCGGTACGACCGCCGTTTTCCGTATCCACTGGGGACCGGATTTCCTTTGCTGGGGAGGTAACCGCGTGACCGCAGGCCCGTCCCTCAACGCGGTGCAGGATCTTGCTCCGTTCGACCACGGCCCGCTTTCGGGCATGCAGTATGCGCGCGGCGAGGTATTTCCGACCGGATTCGGGGTGTCGCAGCGCGTGATAGACGCGCATCTCGGCCTGCTCGGCGCCAGAAGAGCTGTCGCTGAGCAGTGCGATCCCGGCGTCACCACCCTCTCAGGCCTGGACGGCTCCGTCGAGCTGCGGTTGCGCGGGGTCTGCGGTGCCGACCCGGACCGGACGTTCCGCGAAAGCACCGCGCAGGCTCGGTGCGGCCTGATGTCGGTGCACAGCCGCGCCGAACCCGTCGTCCGCCGCATCGGCGTGGACTACGCGTCGGTGCTGGCCGGTGTCACCGCGGTGCAGGGAGTGCTCGCCGCGACCCTCGCCCGGCTGCGGGGAGCGCCGGTCGGTGCTGTCGACCTGGCGCTCGAGCACGCGGCGGTCATGTCCGTCGCGCAGTACATCGGCGCGGCCAGCGCGTCCGAGGACGCCGAGAAGCTGCTGCCGGGGGCACAGGACGGCAGCCCGCGTCCGCCGTTCGTCTCGTCCGACGGCGTGCTCTTCGAGCTGGAGGCGCTGGACGTCGAGCCGTGGCAGCGGTTCTGGGCCGAGGTCGGCGCGCCGATCGAGGCGGTCAGCCGGAGCTGGCGGCCGTTCGTGCTGCGCTATCCCGGTGCGGTCAGCCCGTTGGCCCCCGGGCTCGTCGAGGCGCTGCGCGAGCACGACTTCGCGCGCATCACCGAGATCGCGGAGCGGACCGGGATGAGCGTGTGCCGGGTCCGGACGGTGGCCGAGCGCCGCGCGGACCCGGACCTGTGGCCTTCCCGCGGAAGCGGTGCGCCGTGGGAGTTCGCCCCCGCGGCAGCCCGGGATGAGGGCTCCGCGCACTCCGATCCGCCGGCGGCCGGGGAGCTCCCGCTCGCCGGCATGCGGATCGTGGAGTCCTCGCGCCGAGTGCAGGGGCCGATGGCCACCCGGCTGCTGTCGTTGCTCGGAGGCGAGATCATCCGCATCGAGCCGCCGGGCGGCGATCCGCTGCGCGGGATCCCGCCCATGGCGGGGGATGTCTCGGCCCGGTTCGCCGCGCTCAACCACGCCAAGCAGATCGTCGAGATCGACATCAAGGACCCCGCGGGGCAGCGGTCGGTGCTGGAGCTGGTCCGCGACGCCGACGTCTTCCTGCACAACTGGGCGCCGGGCAAGGCAGCCCAGCTCGGCCTGGACGCCGAGCACATGCACGAGGTCAACCCGCGGCTGGTGTACGCCTACGCCTCCGGCTGGGGCAGCGCGCTGGGGGAGCGGCCGCCGCTGGGCACCGACTTCATGGTGCAGGCGCACGCCGGTGTCGCCGACGCCGTCACGCCCGGCGGCGAGGACCGGCACCCGTCGCTGATGACGCTGCTGGACGTGCTCGGCGGTTTCGTCGCAGCCGAGGGAATCCTCGCCGGTCTCATCGCGGTGCGGCGCAGCGGTGCGGGCTGCCGCGTCGACACGTCGCTGCTGTCGGCCGCGACGACGCTGCTGGCGGAGCAACTCGCCGGGGAGACGCCCGAATCCCCCGCGCTGGACGAGGTTTTCCAGACCGCCGACGGACTGCTCGCGGTGTGCGCCGACGAGGACGAGATCGAGCGCCTGACCGCGGCGACCGGCCTCGCTCCGGCTCCGGGAACAAGGCCGCAGGACCTGGCCGGCCCGCTGCGTACCGCACTGGCCGCGCGGCCGGCCCACGAGTGGGAGCAACTGCTTCGCCGCCACGCGGTGCCCGCCGCCCAGGTCGAGATCGACCTCGCCGACCTGCCGCGACGCGAGGACTTCGCAGACGTCTTCCAGCACCACGGTTGCGCTGTGGTCGCTTCTCCATGGAGGTTCCAGTGAGCACTCTGCCGTTGCCAGACCTCGTACCGCAGCACCTGCGCCGCCTGTGGTCGGAGGAGGGCATCTACCCGGGCGCGGCCGTGTTCGACCTCTTCCTCGGCAAGACCGCCGCACAACCCGACCAGCCCGCCGTCTTCGACGACGACGGCGTGACGACCTACGCGCAACTGCGGGAGAAGGCGCTGCGGCTGGCGGCGGGACTGCGCGACCTGGGCGTGCGCCCCGGCGAGGTCGTGGCCTGCCAGCTGCCGAACTCCGCACTGGCCTGCGCGGTGGAGCTGGCGACCGCGGCACTGGGCGCGACCGTCCTGCCCTTCCCGACCGGGCGGGGCCATCGCGACGTCCTCTCGCTGCTGCGCCGATCCGGTGCCGTCGTGACCGTGATTCCCGCCCGCTACGGCGACGTCGACCTGGCCGCGACCATGGCGGAGCTGCGACCGGAACTGCCGCACCTGCGTCACGTCGTGGTCCACGGCGCGGAAGCTCCGACCACAGTGGACGAGCTGCTCGCCGCCGATCCGGCCGACCCGGACGACCTGCCGAGCCCCGACCCCGACACGGCGGTGCGGTACCTGGTTTCCTCGGGCACCGAGTCCGAGCCGAAGATCGTGGCCTACTCGCACAACGCCCTCATCGGGGGCCGGGGACAGTTCCTGAAGCGGCTGCAGCGGCCGGGGCAGCCGATGCGCGCCATGTTCCTGATCCCGCTCGGATCGTCGTTCGGGTCCTGCTGCACCTTCGGCGTGCTGTGCGCGCTGGGCGGATCCCTCGTGCTGCAACGCAAGTTCGACCCCGTCCAGGCGCTGCGGGCCATCGGGGAGCACCGGCCCACGCACCTGGCGGGCGTGCCGACGATGTTCCAGCGGATGATCGGCAGCCCGGAGTTCGCCGGTACCGACACCTCGTCGCTTCAGGCGCTGATCACCGGCGGCTCGCTGATCGACCCGCAGACGGTCGACCGCTGCGTGGCCGACTTCGGCTGCACCCTGATCAACCTCTATGGTTCCGCGGACGGGGTGAACTGCCACAACGGCCTCGACGACCCGCCGCACGCGGCGAAGACGACGGTGGGCGTGCCCAACCCGTCGGTCTGCAGCATCCGCATCGTCGACGACTCGGGTGCGGACCTGCCTCCCGGCGAGGTCGGCGAGGTGCTGGCCCGGGGCCCGATGTCGCCGATGTGCTACGTCAACGCGCCGGAGCTCAACGAGCGCTACCGGACGCCGGACGGCTGGGCACGCACGGGCGACCTGGGCGTGATCGACCCGGTCGGGCGGCTGCGGCTCAGCGGCCGCAAGCGCGACGTCATCATCCGCGGCGGCTCCAACATCAGTCCCGCGCAGGTCGAGGGCGTCATCGCCGCGCACCCGTCGGTGCTGAGCGTGGCGTGCGTGCCGGTGCCGTGCCCGGACCTCGGTCAGCGCATCGCCGCCTGTCTGGTCGCGGTACCGGGTGCCGGGGTGCCCAACGTGGCGGAGCTGGCCGAGTTCCTGCGCGTGCAGGGCCTCGAGCCGCGCAAGTTCCCGGAGGTGCTGCTGGAGATGGACGCCTTCCCCCTCACACCGGCGGGCAAGGTCGACAAGCGCGCGCTGGCGCGGCAGGCAACCGAGGTTTTCACGGCCACCCGCGGCGACGAGCCGGCCCGGGTCTGAGGGAGGAGAGCCATGACCGCGGAACCGAAGGCGCCGAGCAGGGCGCGGGAACTGGCGCAACGCGTCCGGGAGTTCGTCGACACCCACGTGGTACCGGCCGAGCCGGAGATGTTCGCCGGCCGCGAGGTGTGCGCGAAACTGCTCGTCGAGTTGCAGAGCAAGGCCCGCAGCCACGGCCTGTGGGGCATCGGTTACCCCGCCTCGCTGGGCGGGGCGGGCCTGCCGCTGACGAGCTACCTGCTGGTGGCCGAGCAGGAGGGCCGCTCGTTCTACGGGCCTGCCGTGTTCGGGGCCGAGACCGTGGTGGACGTGCACATGCTCGACCGGTTCGCCACCCCGCAGGTGCGGGAGCGCTTCCTGCTGCCGGTGGTGCGCGGGGAGGCGGTGCCCAGCTACGGGATGACCGAGCCGGGCAAGACCGGCTCGGAGGTCTCCGGCTTCACCACCGAGGTGCGCTTCGACCAGGACCGGTGCACCGTGCGCGGGCGCAAGTGGTTCATCTCCAACGCCGACCGCGCCACGTTCATGACGGTGATGGCGCGCAGCGAGGGCCTGGGCAAGCATCCCAAGGACGCGTTCACGCTCGTCGTCGTGCCCACCGACGCGACCGGCTTCGGCATCGTGCGCGAGCTGCCGGTCCTGGGGCACTTCACCGGGCAGTGCGAGGTCGAGCTGCGCGACGTGCGGGTCCCGCACAGCCACGTCGTCGGTGAACGAGGCGCGGGGCTGGCGGTGGTGCAGCAGCGGCTCGGACTGGCCAGGACGGTTCGGTCGATGCACTGGCTCGGCCAGGCCCAGCGCGGGTTCGACCTGATGTGCCGACGTCTGCGCTCGCGCCGGGTGCAGGGGGGTCACCTGGCGGACAAGCAGTTGCTGGGCCAGCACGTGGCCGACAGCTACGCCGAGATCAGCGCCGCGCGTGCACTCGTTCGCCGTGCGGCGGCGCGCATCGACCAGGGGCGGCTGCACGTCGACCTCGGTGTGGCCAAGCTGGCCGCCTCCCGCACCGCGGTCGCGGTGCTGGACCGCGCCGTGCAGGTCCACGGCGCGGAGGGCCTGTGCGACGACACACCGCTGTCGGTGATGTACCGGGCTGCTCGCTCGACCCGCATCTACGACGGCGCCGACGAGGTGCAGATCAGCCAGATGGCACCGCGCATCCTGAAGACCTACGCCGATTCCGAGGGGTTCGACTTCACCGACCCGGTGGACGACTTCGCCGCGCCCGCCTGAGTGACTGTTCCAGCGGACCCTTGCGCCGCGGTGCGGGAACCGCCTTCCCGCACCGCGATCGCAGACAGCACGGATGTCGGCTAGGGGCATCGCGGACGCCGACGACGCCCGGCCGCCGACGCACCAGGCGGCCGGGCCCGGCCGTCAGATGGCGGTGCGGTCGAGCAGGCCGAGGCCGGGAGTCTCGTCCGGCGCCGGCAGCATCGCCAGGTCCACGGCCCCGTGCTCGGTGCGGGGCAGCTCGGCGACGAGGTGGTGGACCAGCGGTCGCTGGTGGGCGGGCAACGCCTTGGACGCGTGCCGTCGCAGCTCGGGAACCAGCCACGTCCGGGCTTCGGCGAGCAGGCTGTGGTGGACCGGATCGTTGGCATGCGCCCGGTCTCCGAGCTCGCCGAACGGGAACCGCGGCAGCGGTGCGGATCCGGGGGCCTGGTCGTCGGACCGCCGCACGAACGCCACGTCCAGCTCGCCGTCCGGCCACCCGCCGGCTCGGCTGAAGCGGCAGTCGTAGCCGAAGCGCGCTCCCAGCGCCGCCAGGTGCTCGGGGCGGACCGCGGCGGCGTCGACCTCGGCCGCCAGCATCCGGAGCTCGCCCGCCGGGGTGCCGGTGCGGTTCTCCAGCACTCTGGCGATCTTGACCGCGCCCGCGACACCGGCGCGCGGGACGCGGCGCAGCCCCAGCGCCTCGACGCGGTCGGCCAGCAGCGCGGCCGCCTGGTCCAGGGCGCCGACCGACCAGTGCAGCCAGGTCGGCACCTCCACGGTGCGGCGGGTGCCGTCGCGCCAGGCGACGACGTCGAAGGAGAACGGGGCCGCCGACTCGCTGGAGCCGGCCGGGCGCGGGCGCACCTCGACGTGCGCGGCACCGGGGAAGTCCCGGAACCAGCGCGCGTCCACCAGGAGCTCGCCCTGTTCGGACAGCTGCCGCCGCCACCGCTCTTCCAGCACCGAGCCCTCCACGTCGTCGGGCGCGCCGGACACGACCGAGGCGGCGTGCATCGCCCGCACCAGCGGGAGATCCCGGATGCCGCCGAAGTGCACCCGGCCGCCGGACCCGGTCGCCGCGAGCGCGGCGGTCAGGGCGCGGCGCAGGTACTCGGCGTCGGGGAAGCGGTGCGCGGGTGAATCGCACACCACCAAGTCGAAATCGTCACCCTCGAACAGTTCGGCGTCGATCGTGTCACCTAGGGTCAGCTCGACCTGTCGGAGTCCGCTTCGGCGTGCCGAGGCGCCCACATCGCTGAGCGCAACGAAAGATAGGTCTAAACCAAAATAGCGTTCGGCGTCGATTGCGCGGGCCAAGCGTTCCCGTCCACTTCCGCATGCCAGCTCGAGAACGCTTTTCGCCACGAGGTGGGAGTTGTGCGCGTCACGCCCGGCCCCCGATGATTCCCGCCCGCGGGAATCGGTCGTGATCTTGTCGACGACGGCGGTGTAGTCGTGGCGCACGGCGCGGCGGTGGTCGACCGGGTCGACGTCGGGGACGACGTAGGCGACCAGGCCCGCTCCCGCCTGCGGGAACATTGTGTTCGGTACGACGACGCAATCGCGAACGCCGTCGTGTCCGCGCAGCGCCGCGGAAATGCGAGACGCCTCCGTACTGGAAGGAGTACCGGTGGATAACGACACGTGTCCCAGTCGCACGAAACCCCCAAGATGTTCAATGGCCTCAGTGGAAACATCGCCCAAAGCGCGTCACTCGGAGCCGGCGCTTCGCGGTGCGGCTCCGGTTGGCCCCTCATGGCTGTGAGCTCGCGACCGAGGTTAGCGCGCAACCGGCATTCGAGGGAATCCGGGAGAGGTGAGATCTTCGAATTCCGCGAATTCGCCGAAATCGGTTCGCGCGTTCTGATTGCGGCGGCAAAATCATGGCGCCCGGTTTCCGTCGTGGGTGCTCCGGGAATTCGGCCGTTCGGCCGCTTGCGGCCGATCCGCCCGGGTGCGGCGGGTCATCGGCGCCTCGTGTCGTCGTCGAGCGGTCAGGCGGGCGCGGGCAACTCGGCTTCGCCGAGGAAGGCCGGGAAGGGGCGGGGGTCGGGGTCGGGTGCCCACCGGCCGTCGAGCAGCCGGTAGTGGGAGCTGGGGCCGTCGAGCAGCAGTTGCTCCAGGCCCGCGAGCAGCCGGTCGACGTGCTCGGGGGTGGTGTCGAGGCCCACGCTCGCGCGCAGCGCGGGGCCCGGTTCGGCCCCGGTCCGCGACATCAGGCGTCTGGTGAGCATGTGCGCGCAGAAAAGCCCGCTGCGCACGCTGACGCCGTGCTCCGCAGACAGCGCGGCGGCGAGCAGGTCGGCGTCGGTGGTCTTGCCGGCGTGGGGATCGATGGCGAAGGAGACCACACCCACGCCCGGCCTGCCGGGCCACATGGACAGCGGCCGCACACCGGGCAACGCCGCCAGCCCCTCGCGCAGCCGCTCGACGAGAGCCTGCTCGTGCGCGGTGACCAGGTCCCAGCCCAGTTCGGTCAGCTCGTCGCAGGCGGCCGCCAGCGCGTGCGCGCCGACCACGTTCGGGGAGCCGGCCTCGTGCCGGGCGGGCAGTCCGCACCATGTGACGTGCGCGCCGTCGGCCGAGTTCGCGGTGACGTTGGCGGTCGCGCCGCCGCCCGCCAGGTAGGGCCGGGCGCCGGCGAGCCACTCAGAGGAGCCGATCAGCGCGCCCGCGCCGAAGGGCGCGTACATCTTGTGGCCGGAGAGCGCGACCCAGTCGACCTGCCACTCGGCCATGCGCAGCGGGCGGTGCGGTGCGAGCTGGGCGGCGTCCAGCGCGGTACGGGCGCCGTGCCCGCGCGCGATCTCGGCGAGCTCGGCCACCGGCCACAACTCGCCGGTGACGTTGGACGCGCCGGTGAGCACGACGAGCTTCGGTCCCGCGGGGAGCCTGCGCAAAGCCGCCGACAGCAGCCGCGCGGCGGCATCCGGCGAGTCCGGCATTCCCAGTCCCACCACGGAGTCCGTGGCCCACGGCAGCAGTGCCGCGTGGTGCTCGGTGTCGAAGCGCAGCACCGGGGTGCCCCGCGGAAGGCAGCGGGCGAGCAGGTTGAGCGCGTCGGTGGTGTTGCGGGTGAACAGCACCTCCGAGTTGGCCGCCGCGCCGGTGAACCGGCGCAGCGAGTCGCGCGCCTGCTCGTAGACGCGGCTGCTCACCTGGGAGGCGAAGCCCGTGCCGCGGTGCACGCTGGCGTACCACGGGAGCACGTCGCGCACCGCGTCGTGCACGCGGCGCAGGCACGGTGTGGTCGCGGCGTGGTCGAGGTTGGCGTGGGGCACGAGTTCGCCGGAGACCACCGGCACGCGCAGGTCGGCCCCGATGACGGCGGGCAGTGGGCTGATGTCGGCACGCGGACCGCGAGAGTGTGGCACGGCTTCTCCTCAGGTCGGACCGGCCGTGGAGGTGCGGCCGTTGCGGCGGGAGCGCTGCCACGGCCACGTCAGCCTCCGGCCGCGGCGGCGTACCGCGCGCCGTTGTGGACGTTTCCGCCGTGAGCCGCGGCCGGTCGGCAGCTATGCGAGTCGCACACTAGAGCAGTACTACAGAAACAGTCAATGGTGGACCCGCTGCTACCGCGCGGATTCAGCCTGCCTGACCTCGGAGATCCCGGTCTGCTTGGGCGGAATCGCGGCCATCGCCACGAGTGCTCCGAGTGCCGCGAACACCGCGGCACCGACGAGTGCGGGTGTCTGCGGGTTGAATCCGGCCGCCGGCAGCGGCAGCAGGACCGCCACGCCCAGACCGCTGCCGATCCGCTGCGCGCTGTTGACCAGGCCGGAGGCGATCCCGGTGTCCTGGTCGGCAACGGACTCCACGGCGGGCACGGTGACCCCGGAGAAGCAGCACGACAGTCCGGCCGCGGCCACCACGCCGGCGGGCAGCACGTCCACGAAGTACGAGCCGCCGTCGTGCGGTGCCCTGGCGAGCACGAGCAGCGCGACCGCGAGCAGCCCGAGACCGGTCAGCAGCGTCGAGCGCGCGCCGAACCGGCTCATCAGCCGGGGCACCAGGGTCGCCGAGGAGGCCATGACGACCAGGCCGACCGGCAGCATCGCGGCGCCCGCGAGCAGCGGCTCGTACCGGAGGCTGTTCTGCAGGTAGAAGGAGAGCAGGAGGAACAGCGGGATGTGCGAGGCGCCGTAGAGCAGGCTGACCGTGGTCGTGGCCACCACGGTGCGGGTGAGCACCCGGCCCGGGACGAGCTTGTTGCTCGAACGCGCCTGGAGCGCGGTGAACAGCACGAGCAGCACCACGCCCCCCGCCGTCAGGCCGAGCGTGAGCGGGGCGGTCCACCCCGCGCTGGGCGCTTCGACGAAGGCGGCGCTGAGCACCAGGAGACCGCCGGTTCCCAGGAGCGCGCCGACGAAACCGGGGCGGGCGCCGGGGTCGGCGTCGAGGTGCGGCAGCAGCGCGGGACCCGCCAGCAGGACGGCGATCCCGATCGGCACGTTGATCAGGAAGACCCATTCCCAGCCCAGCGCCTGGGTGATGAGGCCGCCGAGCGCGGCACCCGAGGAAGCTCCGCCCGCGCGCATCGCTCCCCAGATCCCGAAAGCCCTGGAGCGCTCGCGCTCGTCCTGGAAGACCGCGACGATCAGCGCGGTCGTCGCGGGCACCAGCAGCGCCGCGCCGAGGCCCTGCACCGCGCGGCTGGCGATCAGCAGCGCGCCGCTGGTGGCCAGTCCGGCACCGAGCGAGGCGGCGGTGAAGATCGCGAAGCCGAGCAGGAACACGCGTTTGCGCCCGAAGAAGTCGGCGATGCGGCCGCCGACGAGCAGCAGGCCGCCGAAGATGACCTGGTAGGAGTCGACGACCAGCGACACCTCGCCCGCGCCGAGGTCGAGATCGGTGCGCATCGTGGGCAGGGCGACGTTGACGATCGCGATGTCGAGGAACACCACGAACTCGGCGGCCACGACCAGGGTCAGCGCCCACCACCGCAGCGATGGATTCATTTTTCCTCCTGAACAGTTAGGCAGCACAATAATAGGGTTTGCCATCTAGTTGGCAAGCGTGTGCCGACTTCCGGTGCTCGCGCTGTCGCCCGCTGGCGCCGTCTTCATGCTCTGCGGCACCGAAAGACACGGGCTGCGGTGCCTGGTTCCCGCCCCGTCGCGGGCGCTGAGATTCGTTCAGCGGGCGAACTGTGTTGTCTAGTAGTCGTTGGCGCAGGTCGGCTATAGTGCGGTGTGGCCAAGAACAGTGAACGGGACCGGGACGCCGCGCCGCCCTGGATCGCCGACAACATCGGATTCCTGCTGGCCAAGGCAGGCACCCTGTCGACCGAGCTGTTCCGCTCGCGCCTGGAGCGCCTCGACGTCCGGCCGCGCCACTACTCGGTACTGAGCGTGCTGCACCTGCATCCCGAGCAGTGCACCCAGCAGTTCCTCGCCGGTTGCCTCGAGGTCGAGCCGAGCTCGGTGGTCTCCGTCGTCGACGACCTGGAGGACCGCGGACTGGTCGAGCGGCGCCGGGATCCCGGCGACCGGCGGCGCAACGTGCTGGTGGTGACCGAGCGCGGCGAGGAGCTGATCGCCGACGCCCAGGAGATCGCCGCGGAGCTGGAGCAGGACCTCATGGCCGGTGTGCCTGAGCGGCGGCGCCGCGAGCTCCGCACCCTGCTGATCAACGTGCTGGGCAACGCGTCCAGGGCGGAGCAGGCCGAGGTGGAGGCGGGCTCGGCAGGCTGACCCATGCCGGCTTCGCACGGGCCCAGCCGGTCACACCGGAACCAGCACGGTGCTCTGGCGCACCGACCCAACCCTGCCGTGCTCGTCGTGGACGATGCCTTCGGCGACCGGGGCGCCGGACAGCCGCACGAGCGGGTGCGCCGCGATGCCGATCCACCCCGGCCGGGGCGAACGTTCCAGGTGCACCGTGCTGTCCACGTTGAGCGCGGCGCGGTCGTCGGTTCCGATGCCACCGCTGAGCCCGGTGAGCAGGTCCGACGCCGCGAGCACCCCGCAGACCGGCGTGCTGCCGGCGACCAGGGGCGTGCGTGGCCGGACCCAGGCCACCGCGGCCAGCCCGTCCGGTGGGTCCGGGTCGAAGCGGATTTCCAGGTGTTCGTCGTTGAACGACGGCCATGCCGCGTGCTCGCGGTGCGGAAGGCACTTCTCCGGCGGTGTGAGCGGTGGTGACGACTCGGCGGTGCGGTCGTCGGTCTGGTCGCGGACGGCGAACAGCGCCGCGGCGCGGGCCACTGGCGTGCCGGCGCACAGCGTCGCGTCGGCCACCGAGTAGCGCCGCCCGTCGCGCAGGAGGTGCGTGCGTGCGGTCAGGGGTTCGAGCGGGACCGGGCGCAGCAGGTCGACGGTCACGCGGACGAGCTCGCCCCGCGAGTCCGCCGCGACCGCGCCGAGCAGGTGCCCGAGCAGCGCGTTGACCGCACCTCCGTGCACCCGGTCCGGCGACCACGGTCCGGCCGCCGTTTCCGCAGCCTGCCAGCTCTCGCCGGCCGGACCGGGCGACCACGCAGGAGCGGCGCTCACCGGGCGTCCTCGGCGGCCCGCACCGCGACCGAAGCCCGCCGCAGGCCGACCGCGCAGCCGCCCGCCAGCACCAGCTCCAGCGCCAGGACGGGCCACGCGGCACCGAGCCCGCCCGCCGCGTCGGCGACCGCGCCGACCAGCGGCGGGCTCACCACGAAACCGGAGAAGAATGCCAGCGACGCCAGCGCCGACGCGTGGGTGACCTGCCCGTACGAGCGGTCACGCACGACCGCGAGCATGCACACGGCGTTGGCGGCGACCGCTGTCGACCCGATCCCGATGCTGCCGATCCAGGCGGGCAGCAGCCCGAACCAGCCGCTGGCCCACACCGCGCCGACGAACACCGCCGCGGCCAGCGCGAGCCCGAGCAGGAGCCCGTGCGGCTCGGCGAGCTTGCCCGCCAGGGAGGTCCAGCCGATCCGGGCGACGATGCCCGCGATGCCGAAGCCGGCGATCATCAGCGCGGCCTGCTGCTCGCCGGTCGCGAGCTGTTCGGTGGCGTACAGCGGCAGGAACGTGGTGAACGCGGCGAGCCCGGCGCCCAGGAACAGCTGGTAGAGCATCAGCCAGCTCAGCTTCGCGTTGGGGCGGACCAGCTTCGACCACCCCGCCGCCAGCGGTGCCGGCTGCTCACCGGGGATGACCGACCAGGAGACCGCCAGCGCGACCAGGGAGACCGGGATCACCAGCGCCAGCGCGCCCCGCCACCCCAGCAGGACGGCGGCGGTGGGCAGCGCGGCACCGGCGACCAGCGCGGCCAGCTGCACCCCGGACTGCTTGGCACCCACCACCGAGCCCCGGCGTTCGGGCGGGACGTGCAGCGCGATGACCTTGTTGGTGGCAGGGTTGGCCAGCGCCTGGGCGAGTCCGCACAGCGCCACGCCTGCCACCAGCATCGCGAAGCTCGTGCTCACCGAGATCAGCCCGAAGGAGAGCGCCACGACGCCGAACAGCGCGATCGTGGCCCTGCGGGCGCCGATCCGGCCGACTCCCTGGCCGGCCCACAGCGACAGGACGGCCGCCACGGCGAAGCACACCGCCGTCAGCGAGCCCAGCGTCGAGCGGCTGATCCGCAGGTCGGAGACGAGCACGGGGCCCAGCACCCCGATGGCGTAGAGCAGCAGCATCGGCAGCGCCATCGCCAGGGTGAGGATGAAGATCATCGGACCGGTCGCGCGCGGAGGTCCGCCCCGGCCCCCTTCGTGTGTGGTCATGCCCGTCCTCGTCTCGCGGCGGCGGGAGTGTTGGAGGTGGCCGGGAGGCGGCTGCCGCCGACACCGGACTGTAGCCATGGTCTAGGGCGGTGGTCTAGTTCGCGGTGCGGCCGTCCGGTGGGTGGGCCGGTCCGCGGACGGCCTCGCGCCACCGTGGCGCCGATGCGATGCCCGCCCGTGGTGGATGTTCACTTCGATCGACTGTCCGTGGCATATTCAGAAAGCATCAGATCGATAACAGCACGATAGGACGTATATGGCTAGAGTATCGCTCTGAAGTAGTACTCACATCCGCTGGGATTTTTCCGGGCGCGGGCTCGCGGGTTCCCGTGCGGTGTGGTGGTCACCTGCCCCGCCGGTGCAGGAGCGGGTCCTCCTCGCGTCCGGTGTGCGGCCTTTCCGGGGGAGTTGCTGTGCTCGCGGTCGAGAACCTCTGCAAGACCCATCCGCACCGGGCGGTGCCCGTCCTCGATGGGGTCGACCTGCGGGTCCCGCCCGCTACGATCTGCGGCGTGGTCGGGCCCGCGGGTTCGGGCAAGACCTCGCTGCTGCGCTGCCTGGCCGGGCTCGACGCGACCGACTCCGGCCGCGTCACCGTCTCCGGTCGTCCGGTGGCGCTGCGGCGTGGCGGCCGAAGACGCACTGCGCGCAGACCTGTCGGCTTCGTGCCGGAAAGCGAAGCGCTGCTGCACGAGTGCACGGTGGCGGGAAACGTCGCCCGGCCGTTCGAGCTGGCGGGTTTCGACCGCGTCGCGCGGCAGGTGCGGGTGGCCGAACTGCTCGAGCTGACCGGCCTGCGGGCGGAGTCGCACGCGAGCCTGTTCCAGTTGCGCCCGGAGCAACTGCGCCGGTTGCAGGTCGCACAGGTGCTCGCCGCGGGGGCGTCGGTGCTGGTGCTCGACGACGCCGACGAGCACGTGGGCTCCGGCGGCGGGGGCGCGCTGGCGACCGTGCTGGACCGGGTCCGCGGCGAGCTCGGGCTCACCGTGGTGCTGGCCACCGACGATTCGGAGGTGGTCCGCCGCCTCTGCGACGACGTCGTGGTGCTCGACGGCGGGCGGGTGCTGGAGAGCGGGCCGGTGCTCGAACTGCTGGGCAGGCGGCGCAGCCGGACCGCGGAGCTGCTGCTGGACCCGGTCGCGGGTCCCGTCGTCGCGGGGCCGCCGCATTCCGGACTGCCGGGCGATGCGTGTCTCGTGGACGTCGTGCTCGTCGGGTACGCGGCCGTGGGCTCGCTCCTCCCGCTGGCGGTCAGCCGGTTCGGCATCGCGATGACCTACCTCGGCGGTGGTGTCGTCCCGGTTGCGGGCACCCTCGTCGGGCGGTTCCGGGTGTCGATCTCCGGAGCCGGTACCGGCCGCGCGCTGGACTGGCTGGCCTCGCAGCGCTGCGCGGTGTGGGAGGTCGAAGACCCCGCCATGGCCGCCTGAGAACCTGCTGGCAGGAAGCTGATCCAGTTCAAATGACTAGACCATGGCACTAAAGCAGAACTACAGTGAATGCGACTTGTTGAGGCGGTTGCCATCCGCCGCGCCGGGCCCGTTCGCGGCTCCCGTTCGCGGGGCGGAACGGGCGCCGCCACGATCCGTGGGGAGGCGGTGGACGATGGCCGACGTCGTCGATGTCGTCGTCGTGGGCGCCGGACTGGCCGGTCTGAGCGCCGCGTGGAACCTGGAGCAGGCCGGGCTGACGACGTTGACCGTCGAGGCGTCCGACGAGGTGGGCGGGCACACCCGATCGCGCGTCGTGGACGGGGAGGTCGTGGAGCTCGGCGCGGAGAACTTCGGTCCGCACCACCACCACGTGCGCGGGCTGGCACGTCAGCTCGGATTGACCGTGCGGCCGTCGGCCTTCCACGGCGTGGCGCCGGTGATGTGGCGGACCGGTGGCGGTGCGCGGGTGTCGCGCGTACCGGGGATCCGCCCGTCGGAGGCGCCGGCGGCGTTGCGCGCGCTGCGCGAGCTGAAGCGCATGGCAGTCGGCGTCTCTCCGATCGCACCTTGGACGGCCGCCCGCGCGGCGGAGCTCGACGAGCAGTCCTGGTCCTCCTGGCTGGACCGGATGCACGTCCACGGCCACGCCCGCGACCTCCTCGACTCGGGGTTCGCCAGCTTCTCCACCGTGCCCGCCGACCGGCTTTCGCTACTGCAAGTGGTGTGGTGGGTGCACCGCGCCGGAGGCATCCTGCCGACGCTGCGCGATGGTCTCTCGCTGCAGATCGCGGAGGGCACGCAGCAGCTGTCGATCCGGTTGCGGGAGCGGCTGCGCGGCCAGGTGGTGCTGGGCACGCCGGTGAACCGGGTCGTCCAGGACGGCGAGAAGGTCGCGGTGCACGCCGACCCGCACCAGTGCTGGGAGGCCCGTGCGGCGGTGGTCGCGGTGCCGGTGTCGAAGGCGGGTTCGCTGGAGTTCGACCCGCCTCTGGACCCGCAGCAGCAGGCACTCTACGGCGCGCTGCGCTTCGGACGGGCCACGAAGCTGATCGCCGTGAGCAAGGAGCCGGTGAAGGTCAAGCACCGGGTGGTGATCGGCGGAGCGCCGCTTCCCGCGGCGTGGCTGCGGGGCCGCCGGGTGGCCACCGGGTTCGCCACGGGAGAGTCCGCCGACCTCGACGTCCAGGTGCTCTTCGAGGATCTGGCGGACGTCTTCGAGCTGACGAAGCCGCGCCTGTACACCGAGGCGAAGCGGTGGGCGGCCGACCCGCTGTCGGAGGGCAGCTACCTGGCGTTCGCGCCGGGGCAGCTCACCGCGCACGGCCCGCACCTCAAACGCCCGCACGGCTTGGTCCACTTCGCCGGGGCCGACCGCAGCAGCTGGCACCCGGACCTGGAGGGGGCCATCGAGAACGGCTACCAGGTGGCCGACGCGCTGGTGCGCAGGCTCGCCAAACCCGCTCAGCCGGTCATCTGACGCCACGCGTCCCGTCAGGCCGTCGTTTTCCCGGTTGCCATGGCGACCGGGAAACTCGCTCGGCGCCGGTGTGGCCGCCCGCATCGCATGGCGGTGGCCACCGGTGCCTCTCCGAGGAAGCCGCGGGGGTCAGCCTTCGGCGGGGGCGGTCGCCTCGCCGGTGACGATGGCGGCGTACTCCCGCGGGTGCGTGTTCTGCGGCGCGTGCCCGCAGCCGTGCAGCGTCCGCTTCCGGGCGCCGGGGATGGCGTCGGCCAGCAGGTCGATGATCGGCCGGTACCAGGGCAGCCCGTGATCACCGCGGGTCAGCAGCACGGGCGTGCTGATCTCGGCGAAGTGCTCGGCGCGCAGCGTGGGTGGCTCCGGGTCGGCCATCCGGGCCAGCCACACCGGCCCGTGCGTGGTGAAGGTGCTCCTGCGCCGGGCATCGAGCTCGCCGTCCCAGGTGCCGGGGCCGAACCCGACCTCGTCGATGAACATCCGCGCGGCCACCTCCCGCTCGCCCGCGCCGAGCAGCTCGGCGACCTTTGCCGCGCGCTCGCGCACGTCGTCGAACTCGGCGTTGTGCGGGGTGTCCGCCAGCATTCCGAACAGCGGTGGCTCGTGCACCGTCACCCCGCGGCACAGCCGCGGATGCCGTGCGGCCAGCAGCAGCGCGACCGTGGCGCCGTAGGAATGCCCCACGACGTGGGCGGGCGCGTGGCCGAGATCCCAGAGCAGCCGGGCGAGGTCCTCGACGTCCTCGCTCAGTGCTCCGGCGGCGGTGCCGCCGTCGCTGCGGCCGTGGCCGCGCCGGTCGTAGCGCAGGACGTGCAGCCGCGAGGAGAGCAGGGGCACCAGCGGGTCCCAGCCGGAGCGGTCGTCCCACGAACCGTGCACGAGCACTACCGGCTGACCACTGCCGGCGAGTTCGTAGTGGAGCCTTCGGCCTGCGATGGCGATGTGGGACATGGCGTGGCCTCTTCTGTCGGGTAGCCGACCGCGCGCTGCGGTGGAACGAACGGCAAGTGACCGGCCGGCGTCTCCTGTGGAAGCAACACTCTAGAGCTGGACATCAGCAGAGCAGGTCACGAAAAGGACTTTTTTGGGTCATGCGTTGGCCAATTCCGTGTCCTGTGCTGTTTTTCGGTGGTTCGGGGAAGTTCGGGGGACAGCCCGGCACCTCAGCCGCCGACGCAGGGCCCCGGAAACGCGATGCGGCAACAAGCTGTCAACGGCGTCGCGCGGCGGCTGAACCGTTGCAAGATTCGACCGGCCACATCGAGTCCGGCGCAGGAGCGAGCGCTCGTCCGAGCCGGGAACCGGTCTGGCGGCCGTTCGCCGCCGGTGCGGGGTCGACGCCGCCCTCGCCCATCGCGCCCGCACCACCGGAAAACCGGGCGCGTCGGCGGGGCCGCGCGAGCCCGGCTCAACCACCAAGGTCCGGACCGGTCAGACCAAGAGCGGAAGATGACTGTCACAGATTCGCACCTCGCCGCCGTGCTCGACGCCGAGTCAGTGGCGGCGCGCACCGGGAACCGGGCAGGCTCACGCTCATCACGCGGATGGGCGCGCAGCGGGTGCGCGCCGAGCAGTCGGTCCGGGTCATCGCCGGCGCCGCGCCGCCCTGGGCCAGGCGCTTCCGGCTGCCGGAGCCGCCGTTGACCAGGCCGCTCATGGCCGAGAAGCGGATCCTGACCTTCGAGGCGCCCGGGTGAGCGCACGCCGCAGGCGTCAGCGTCCGGGTGGTGCGGCGCCCGGTCCGGGGGTGCTGGAACCGAACTGCTCCGGCTCGATCAGTCCCAGCGCTGCCGCCAGCACCCCGGCCTGGAACCGCGACTTCGCCTTGAGGCGCGCCATCAGGTGGGCGATGTGCCTGCGGTAGGTGCGGACCGAGAGGTTGAGCTTGCGCGCGGCGGTTTCGTCGGTGTAGCCGGCCCCCAGCAGGCGCAGCACCTGCCGGGTGACCGACTCGTCGTCCCAGTCGATGTCCATGTCCCGCAGCGCATCGATCCCGAACGCGTGCGTCCACGTCGTGTCGTGCAGCACCTGCAACGCCCGCACGACCGCGGGGTCGTGGACGACCGCGAGCTGGACGCGCCCGTGCTCCCCGGCCGAGCCCAGCAGGCAGGTCCGCCCGTCCACGATCGTCATGACGGGCAGCTCACCGGAGGACATCCGGACCCGCGCGCCGGAACCGGCCAGGCCGCGCAGGCCTGCCACGTCGGTGCCCGCGCCGGTGCCGACCAGCAGACGCATCGCCGCGCCGCGTTCGAGCAGCTCGGTCTGCAGGTGGTGGAACAGCTGGGACTCGCCGGACGCCGGCCATCCGGGGCAGCTCGTCCGCACCGAGACCGCGCGATGCCCGGCCTGGTGGATCAGTTTGGCGACCACCAGCTCCGGCGACTCCGGCGGTCCGACCCGCGCGGCGGCGGGGGTGCGGTGGTCCTCGTGCAGGGCGACGGCGATCTCGGCCATCTTCTCGGCGTGGTGCAACAGCTCGCCCAGGGTGGGTCTGCGCCGCGTCCGCGGCTGTTCCAGTGTGCTCACGGTTCTAACCCCCATGCGTTCGGAACGTGTTCGTGCCGGACCCCCGTCCGCGGTGCGGTGCGCCGACCGGTGGACGGCCGAGCGGCGCGGGCATCGGAAGGCTTCGGGCAACGCGTGCGATCCGGCCGCGATGCACCAGGAATGCAGCGGAAATGCATCACACGTGCGTCGTTGCGGACTCACGCCATTGCCTTCCGGCCGCGGGAGTTGGCGCCGCTCATTGTCACCGCACCACCTAATGCGAATCTAAAATGGCTCTTATGCGGCGGAATGGTGCCGTGCGACGTCTGGTGTCCGGCCGCGCAGCGAAGCGCGGAAGCGTGTCGTTACCCGAATTGGGAGTATTTGTTGTGAAGCCGGACACCGGGGTGTGCGGCGCCCGTTCGGCGGTGCCGCGCCGGTGATCGGTCCGTTTCCCCCGCAGGCTCCGATCCGTGCCACTGCAACGACTTCCGATGCGCCGTCCTGGCGGGTGGCGGTCGCGGGAACCACGGCGCGTGGAATGTCGTTGTCCGGCTGAGCTGATTCGTGGCGGTGCTGAACCAGACGGCGCCAACGGCTGCTCCGAACGCTCGCGGCTGTTGCGCTTGCATGATTGGAGGTGGTACATAATCGAACTCTGCAAGGAGTCCGGTCGCGCGGGTGTCGGTGGCGGCCAACTATCGCTTGTCCTGGGGGTCAGGAAGTTTGCGGTACAAAATGCTAGGACCGTTGCGGGTCGTGGACCAGGGAGGTGATGTCCCGGTCAATTCGCGGCACGTGGAATTGGTGCTGGCGGCCTTGCTGTTCCGGGCGAACCAGGTGGTCCCGGTCGACCAGCTCGTCACCGAGATCTGGGGCGACGACCCGCCCCGGCGGGCCGTCGACGGGCTCTACGTGTACGTGTCGCAGCTGCGCAAGTTCCTCGGCGGGTTCGGCCAGGAGCGCAGACCGATCACCACCAGGTCGCCCGGCTACGTGCTGCACGTCGGTCCCGGCGCCCTCGACGTGCACGCCTTCCAGCGGCTGATGGACAAGGGCCGGGTGTGCATGCGGATGCAGCGCTACGAGGAGGCGTCGACGTCCTTCCAGTCCGCGCTGTCGCTGTGGCGCGGGCCGGTGCTCGGAGAGGTGCGGGGCGGGCCGATCATCAGCAGGTACTCGACCTGGCTGGAGGAGGCGCGGCTGGAGTGCCTCGAAGCGGTGGTCTCCACCGGGATCGCTCTCGGCCGCCACCAGGAGCTGGTCGGGCTGCTGCGGATGCTGATCGCCGAGCACCCGCTGCACGAGGAGTTCTACCGGCAGCTCATGATCACCCTCTACCAGCGCGGACGCCGGGCCGACGCGCTGCGCGTCTACAACGACGCGCGGGAGACCCTGACCCGCGAGCTGGGGCTGGAACCCAACCGGGGACTTCAGGATCTGCAGCGCTCGATCCTCGTCGGGGACGGCGAACTGGCCTCATGAGCGCCCGGTCGCCTGCACTCGCCGGCGACCGGACCACGAGGCTCAGCCGGCCGATTCGCGCACGCTTTCCGACAGGCTCCGCAGCTCGCCGCGGAGCCAGTTCTCGGCCGCCCGGAACAGCCCGGGGCCCAGCGACACGCGGCTCACACCGAGCTCGGCGAGTGTCGACAGCGCGGGTCCGTCCGGTTCGTGCAGCACGTTGACCGGACCGTCGAGTCCCGCCACCAGCCTGCCGATGGTGCCGGGATCGCCGGCCATGATGGGGAAGACGCAGTCGGCACCGGCGGCGAGGTAGGCCCGGCCGCGTTCGAGGGCTTCGCCGACCAGCTCGGACCGCGGGCGGGAATCGCCGGTGAGCGCGGCGCGGAGGAACACGTCGACCCGCGCGTTGATCACCAGCGGGACCCCGGCCTCGTCGGCGGCCGCGCGCACCTCGGCCAGCCGTGCTGCGTGGGAGCCGGGATCGGCCAGCCCGCCGGTGCGGTGGTCGGTGTCCTCCAGGTTGCACCCCGCCGCGCCCGCCGACAGCAGCCGGGCGACCAGCTCCGCCGCGGGCAGCCCGTAGCCGGACTCGCAATCCACCGTCACCGGAACCGACACCGTCCGTGAGACGCGCCTCGCGGCCGCGAACATCTCCGCTGCCGGAGCGCCCTCGCCGTCGTCGAAGCCCAGTGACTCGGCCACCGCGTGGCTGGTGGTCGCCACCGCGGGGAATCCAGCCTCCTCGACCAGCCTCGCGGTCACCGCGTCCCAGGCGTTGGGCAGGACCAGCGGGCGCTTCGGGACGTGCAGGTCGCGGAGGACGGCGGCGTCGGCGGCGAGCTTCTGGCGGGCGTCGTCCCCGAGCGATGCGGGAACGTTCTGATGACCGTGCTCCTCGACCGGCATGATCGCGAGTATAGGGAGGCCACCCGGCCGCGACGCCCCGCTCTGCACCCGCGCAAGCTGGTGCGATCCGCGCTGGTGGACCGTCCCGGTGAACGTGGCCGATGGTGACGCGGTTCACGACGCGCAGGTGAGCGCACTCCTGTCGCGGTCGTCCAGCGCGGTGGCCGCGTGCGCCATCGACGACAGCGTCGCGTGCCGGTGCCAGCCGTCGAACGACTGACCGGCGAAGTCCATGATGCCGACCTGCTCGGTGATGCCGGTGAAGTCCGACTCCACCCGGCGCAGCAGCCGGCTCAGCCGCAGCAGTTCCGAGGGCGCCAGGTCGACGAGATCGGTCAGCCACAGCTCGCCCGCCCACGGTGCGCCGACCTCGCCGACGGCGAGCAGCAGGAGGTCGTCGCGCTGGAAGCGCCCGGCGCCACCGGGCATCCTGACCCGCACACCGGCGGCCAGCGTGGTGCCCGCGGCGGGCCGGCGCCTGGCCTTGGCCGCGTTGGCGATGTGCTTTGCCGGCCGCGGCTCCGCGCCGCGCGGGCCCGCGGTCGGGTCGGTGACCACCAGCGGGAGTGATCCGGCGATCCGGGTGAGGGAGGGCGTTCCGGTCATCTGCAGCGCCCGCGTCATGGCGAACGGGTCGGTGTCGCGCCCGTCGGAGATCACCGGCAGTCTCGGGAGCCCACCGCGGCACATCGCGGTCAGGTAGGCCGCGATGGTGCAGTCGCCGAGCGTCTCCGGTTCGATCTCCCGCGGGATCGCGGCACGCGCGCGCCGGGCGGCGTCGGAGAGCCACCGCTCGGAGAGGCGCAGCCGCCATTCCACGGGATCGCACCGGACCTCGGAGGCGGCCCAGACGCCGACCGCCTGCTGGGCGTTGAGCACGCGGCCCGCGCTGGGGAAGAACCGCCGTTCGACGCCGACCGAATGGCGCCCGGTCTTCGGGATCACCACCGGTCGCACGACCCACGCCCGCGGTGGGCGGGTGCGGACGACGTGGCGGGCCAAGGCATGGCGCACCGGTGCCCAGTCCCAGGTCGAACTGCTGACGAAGTGGTGCAGCCCCTGCTCGGAAGCGCTGCCGCCGGTCGCCGCCGCGATGTTGCGGATCGACTTGCGGCCCGACGCCGAGAGCAGCCCGCGCACGTACTGGACGCCCTTGCTGCGCTGGTCGCTGCGCGGCAGCGGCGCGAACAGGGACTCGCAGAGCTCGGTGAGCACCGCCTCCCGCGGCATCGGGGACGCGGACCTCGGCAGCGGGGCACCCATGTGCGGCATCGGGTTCCAATCGGTCGTTCCGGTACCAGGTCGGTCGTCACCGGCGGCGCCGATGTGGGCGGGGCCGCCGCGGCCGAGCGTGGTCGCTGCCGTGGTGTGGGCGCGGCCCGGCTCGGTGGTGCCGCCGACTCCGCACAAGGTAGGTGGGTGCCCGAGGCCGGAACGCGGATTTGACAGCTAGTTGCCGGAGTCGGGAGCAGCGCGTTCGAAACAGGCGACGCTCGGTCCGGTACTTGCCAGGAGTGCTGTAACAGCTCCGCAGGCGCGAGAGAGGCCGGAGCACCACCGCTGGAACGTCTGTCCACTTTCGATGAGCGCGGGTGTGCTTGACCGCGGAGCGGGCGGCGGCAGGCGATGCCGAAGGGGGAGTGCGTACTCCCCGCCACTCTCAACATATAGCGCACCGGGGGGCTTGCGGCAAGACCCGGGGTATGCCGCAGAATCGCCAGCCGAAGCCGGGACCTGCGAAAACGGGAGTCGCGCAGGGCGTGTGCCGTCAGCCGGGGAACTGTCGGCGTGAACACGCGAGAACGTCCAACCGGGGGAAAGTGCCGGACTGGACGACGACGAAGATCGGTAACAAGCCGCAGTGAGGGGAATGTGTCAACCCAGGAGTACGAAGACGAACTGCGCTCCGAGCGCGGCTACGTGGCCGGGCTCTACGCGCGGCTCGACGCCGAGCGGGCGCGGGTGAAGGGTGAGTACGACGCGGCGTTGCGGGGGAACGGTGGGACACCCGTGGAACGGGATGTCGAGGTGCGCGCCCTGGCCAGGGAGGCGAAGCGGCTGGACGTGGCCGACAACGGGCTGTGCTTCGGCCGGCTGGACAGCCTCTCCGGCGAACGGCGCTACGTCGGCCGGATCGGCCTTTTCGACGAGGAGAACGAGTACGAACCGGTTCTGCTCGACTGGCGGGCGCCGGCGGCCCGCGCGTTCTACGTCGCCACCGCGGTGTCCCCGGAGGACATGCGCCGGCGCCGCCAGTTCCACACCCGCGGGCGGCAGGTGGCCGACTTCACCGACGAGGTGTTCGGCCGCCCCGGCGGTGCCGACCGAGGGGACGCGGCCCTGCTCGCGGCGGTCAGCGCGCCGCGCGGTGAGGGGATGCGCGACATCGTGGCGACGATCCAGGCCGAGCAGGACCGGATCATCCGGCTCGACCACCCGGGTGTGCTGGTGATCGAGGGCGGCCCCGGCACCGGGAAGACCGTGGTGGCGCTGCACCGCGTCGCGTACCTGCTCTACACCCAGCGGGAGCGGATGCAACGCCACGGCGTGCTCGTGGTCGGCCCCAATCCGGCGTTCCTGAACCACATCGGCCGTGTTCTGCCGTCGCTGGGGGAGTCCGACGTGGTGTTCATGACCACCGGCGACTTCGTGCCCGGTCTGCGCGTCGCCGCCGACGACACCCCGGAGGCCGCGCGCGTCAAGGGTTCGCTGAAGATCCTGGACGTGCTCGCGGCGGCGGTCGCCGATCGGCAGCGGCTGCCGGAGGAGCCGGTGCCGATCGAGCTGGGCGACGTCACGGTGCGGATCGACGCCGAGACCGCGGAGTGGGCAAGGGAGGAGGCGCGCGCGAGCGGGCTACCGCACAACGAGGCCCGCGCGGTGTTCACCGAGATCGTCACGTATGTGCTCACCGAACGGGCGATCAGCCGGATCGGCCGGGGCTGGCTGTCCCGGTCGGACCGCCAAGCGCGGGAGCAGATGCGGGCGGACCTGCTCGCGGAGTTGGCGGGCAACGACAGGTTCACCGCCGCGCTCGACGAGCTCTGGCCGATGCTGACACCGGAAACGCTGCTGGCGTCGCTGTACACGTCGCCGGAACGGTTGCGGGCGGCAGGCGCCGACCAAGCGCTGTCGCGTGCCGATGGCGACGCCTGGACGGTCTCGGACGTGCCGTTGCTCGACGAGCTGGTCGACCTGCTGGGCCGCGACAAGGCGGCTGAGAAGTCCGCCGAGCTGGCCGCCGAGCGGGAGCGGAAGGCCGAGGCGGAGTACGCCGCCGGCGTGATGGACATCCTCGTCGACCGCCAGGACTCGATGGACGACGAGGACCACCTCTTCGCCACGGACCTGCTCTACGCCGAGGACCTCGCGGACCGCTTCGTCGAGCAGGACACCCGCGAGCTCGCCGAGCGAGCCGCCGCGGACCGGGACTGGACCTACCGGCACGTCGTGGTCGACGAGGCCCAGGAACTGTCCGAAATGGACTGGCGGGTGCTGATGCGGCGCTGTCCGAACCGCTCATTCACGGTGGTGGGCGATCTCGCCCAACGCCGGTCGACGGCCGGTGCGACATCGTGGGGCGCGATGCTGGAGCCGTACGTGCCCGGCCGCTGGGTCTACCGCTCGCTGTCGGTGAACTACCGCACTCCTGCGGAGATCATGACCGTCGCCGCCGCGTTGCTCGCCGAGTTCGCACCCGGGGTCCAGCCGCCGGAGTCGGTCCGCTCGTGCGGGGTCCGGCCGTGGTCCAGGCAGGTCACCGAGGACGAGCTGCCTGCTGTCATCGAGGAGTTCGCGCGGGACGAAGCCGATCGCGAAGGCACCAGCGTCGTGATCGGGCCACCGGGTGTGCCGGGCGCGGTGGCGGCGTCGGACACGAAGGGCCTGGAGTTCGACGCCGTCCTGGTCGTGGAACCGGAGCGGATCCTCGCCGACGGCCCGCGCGGGGCGGCCGAGCTATACGTCGCCCTCACCCGCGCGACCCAGCGGCTCGGTGTCCTGCACCACGGCCCGTTGCCGCGGGCTCTGGCCGGTCTCGCCGAAGCCGGCTCACCTGCCCAGGCCGGGAATCGGCGGTAGGCATGGTGAACTGAGCCGAGGCAGGGGTGAGGTCGACCCCACCCCTGCCTCCTCAGTCGGCGGCCGGCGCCGCCCGTGGTGATGCGGTGTCGGCGCTCCACCCGTGCCGCGCCTCGATCTCCTCCAGGGAGAGCCCTTCGGTCCTCGGGCCGAAGAGGGTGCCGATGAGACCGGAGACCACGAGGAAACCGGCGAGGATGAGTGCCAGGTTGTGGAACCCGGTGGCGCTGACGGCCGGTACGAACAGGCTCCAGAAGCCCAGGCCGATGCGCACCACGGCGAACATGAGGCCCTGCGCGGTGCTGCGCAGCCTGGTGGGGAACAGCTCGCCCGACCAGAGTTGGAAGAAGTGCTGCGCGCCGAACCCGCCGCCGACGCCGATGGCGACCATGTAGCCGAGCGCCACCGACGAGCTCAGCGGGAGGAAGGCGAGCAGCAGCACGCCGGCCAGCTGCACCAGGCTCGACACCGCGAACATCACCCGCCGGTTCACGCGGTCGTTGAGCGGCATGAACACCAGCGCGGTGAACGCGGCCACCAGCAGGAAGTAGAGGCACTGCAGACCGACGCTCGCGGCCTCGCTCTGGTCGCCGATCGCGGCGAGCAGGTACGGGGTGTAGAAGCCGTTGGTGCCCGCGAAGAGGTTCCAGATGCCGTACATGCCGGTGAGCACCAGCACCGCGGTCAGCCCGCGACCGGACAGCAGCAGGCGCAGCGCCCGCAGGGGGTGCGAAGTGCCCGCCGTGGCGCGAGATTCCCGCTCCCAGCGGGCGGATTCGCCGACGCCGTGGCGCATCCACCACGTCACCAGCGCGACAAGGAACAGGTGCGCGAACAGCAGCCGGACACCGAGCATCCCCAGCGGTTGCAGGAGGAGCCCGAGCAGCAGCGTCACGACCGGGCCCAGCGACCACAGGACCTGTGCCAGCCCGCCGAGCCTGCCGCGGCGCCGCGCGGGCGAGAACTCGGTGATCAGGCTCCACGACGCCGGGATGTCGGCGCCCACGGCCAGGCCGACCAGGACGTAGCCGGTGAAGACCATCCAGACGTCGGCGGCGAAGACGATGAGCAGGGTGCCGAACATGTACAGCAGCAGGTCGTAGGCGTAGATCTTCTTGCGCCCGTAGCGGTCGCAAATGTATCCGCCGACCAGCGCGCCGACGCCGGCGGAGATCGCGTTGGGGCTCAACGCCCCCAGCAGGCCGATCGTGCTGTCGGAGAGCCCGTAGTGCGACACCCAGGAGCCGAGAGCGACGGAACCGGCCACGATCGACCCGGCGTCGATGTAGCCGGCCATCGCGGCAACGAACGACCACCTCCACTGCTGCGCGGGTGGCGCGGTCTGGTCCGGATGGACGGCGTTGTCAGACGATCCGGTCACTAGTGCACCCTCTTCCGTGCGAGCTCTTGGATGGAGCTTGTGGTAGGAACTAGGCGGAAGTCGGGGTGACGGCCTGGTTTGGTCGCCCTTCGAGGGCTTGCATGACACTGCCGCCCCCGGCTTCCCTGGAACCGTGAAGCGATGACAAAGGGATGCGCCGTAGAGCGCCGGTTAGTGACCACTCTGCTGTCGGTTCCCTCGTGTCCGTCTGGTGCCTGCCCTGGATTGTGATCAGGAAGGCGGCATCGTTGTTGTCGCAGCACGATGGGCCGTTGTTCTTCGTCGGGATTGACTGGGCCGCGGTCGAACACGCTGTGTGTGTGCTGGACCGGGACGGCCGCAGGGTCGTCGCGTTCACCATCGATCACACCGCCGCCGGGTTCGCTCGGCTGGCCGCCCGGTTGGGCAAGCTCGGCCGGCCCGAGCAGATGCCGATCGCGATCGAGCGCCCGGACGGGCGGCTGGTGGATGCGCTGCTGGAGGCAGGGCATCCGGTGCTGCCGGTCAAACCCAACGCGATCAAGGCGTGGCGTGAAGCCGAGGTGCTTTCCGGCGCCAAGAGCGACCCTGGTGATGCCGCGGTGATCGCGGACTACCTGCGGGTGCGCATCCACCGGCTGCGTCCCGCCGCGCCGTTGTCGGGTCACACCAAGGGATTGCGCGCCGTGGTCCGTACCCGAGCCGACCTGGTCGAGGCCCGGGTGGCTGCGACCAACCAGCTGGCCGCGCTGTTGCAGGCCTACTGGCCCGGAGCCGAGGCGATCTTTGCCAACGTCGCCTCGGCGATCGCGCTGGCGTTTTTGACCCGGTACCCAACGGCCGCGTCCGCGGCCAGGCTGACCGACAAGCGGCTGGCCGCGTTCTGCGCCGAACAGGGCTACTCGGGCAAGAAGCCCGCTGCGGTGCTGCTGGCCCGCCTGCGTGCCGCTCCGGCCGGCGTGACCGAGCCCGACCTCTGTGCCGGGGTGCGGGACGCCGTGCTGGCCCAAGTCACCCTTCTGACCACACTCAATACCGCGATCAAGGACCTCGACCGCTGCATCGCCGAGAAGATGAAGACCCACCCCGACGGGGAAATCTTCCGGTCCTTCCCCCGTGCCGGCACCATCAACGCAGCCCAGATCCTGGCCGAGTGGGGCGACGCCCGCGCCGCGTTCGGCCATCCCGACGCGATCGCCGCACTGGCCGGGATCACCCCGGTCACCAAGGCATCCGGCAAACAACGCAGCGTGTCGTTTCGCTGGGCCTGCAACAAACGCCTGCGTCTGGCGATCACCACCTTCGCCGCGAACAGTCGCTTTGCCAGCCCCTGGGCCGCCGACATCTACAACCGGGCCCGCGCCTCGGGCAAGGACCACCCCCACGCCACCCGCATCCTCGCGCGAGCCTGGGTCAGGGTGATGTGGCGCTGCTGGCAAAACAACACGCCCTACGACCCGACCCTGCACCGAGCCACCCAACACCAGGTCGAACAACAGACCGCAGCCTGACTTCGATCTTGAGGTTGACACAAGGGGTGTCATGCGGTGTCCTTCGCTCGGCTATCGGCGGGGGAGCGGCTCCGGTCGCGGCGGTGGCGCCGCCGCGGTGGGTCTGCCACCGAAGACGGTATCGGCCACGTGTGTGAAACGATTTATAGCCTTGGAAAGGTAGACGTGCGGGAGCTGATCGTCAACCCGCTCCGGCTTCGATCTTGGGCCGATTCAACACGGGAAGGCGTTCGAATCAACGGCGCCGTGGGCTGTATGGGTGGCTGACTCTTCGCATTCGGGCGTATGTCGGCCTTCGCGTTGACGCTCGCAATGCCGCCGGGCTAGCCTGCCCTGCATTAAACGTTTCAAGCATCTGTCCGCGGTCCGTCCGCCGAGTCGCCGGAGGTGTCGGTGCGGCCGCAGGCGGTCCTGGGAAAGCGTTGTCTGGAGCCAGCACGAATGTCCGCATCTCCCGCCGTGAAGGCGGCGTTGAAGTCGCTGAGGATCGAGACGCCGTCGTGGGCCTACGGCAATTCCGGTACCAGGTTCAAGGTCTTCGCGCAGGAAGGGGTGCCGCGCGACGCGTTCGAGAAGGTCGAGGACGCCGCCCAGGTGCACGCCCACACCGGAGTGGCGCCGAGCGTCGCGCTGCACATCCCGTGGGACCGCGTCGACGACTACTCCGAGCTGCGCGCGTACGCGGGCGATCTCGGGATCGAGCTCGGCGCGGTCAACCCGAACGTCTTCCAGGAGGACGACTACCGGCTCGGCAGCGTGTGCAACCCGGACCCCGCGGTGCGGGCGAAGGCCCTGGCACACCTGCTGGAGTGCGTCGAGATCATGGCGGCAACCGGATCCCGCACGCTGAGCCTGTGGTTCGCCGACGGGTTGAACTACCCGGGCCAGGACTCGATTCCCGCGCGGCAGGACCGGCTCGCCGAGGCGCTGGCGGCGGTGCGCGACCGGCTCGGGCCGGGGCGGCGGATGTTGCTGGAGTACAAGCTCTTCGAGCCCGCCTTCTACGCCACCGACGTGCCCGACTGGGGCACCGCCTACGCCCACTGCGCAGCGCTCGGCGACAGCGCGCAGGTCCTGGTCGACACCGGCCACCACGCCCCGGGCACCAACATCGAGTTCATCGTGGCGTTCCTGCTGGGCAGGGGAAAGCTCGGCGGGTTCCACTTCAACAGCCGCTTCTACGCCGACGACGACCTGATGGCCGGTGCCGCCGACCCGTTCCAGCTCTTCCGGATCATGCACGAGATCGTGCGGGCAGGCGCGCTGGAGGACGCCGGTGTCGCGTTCATGCTCGACCAGTGCCACAACATCGAGCCGAAGGTCCCGGCGATGATCCGCTCGGTGCTCAACGTGCAGGAAGCGACCGCCAAGGCGTTGCTGGTCGACGCCGGCGCCCTGTCGCGGGCGCAGCGCGAGGGTGACGTGCTCACCGCCAACGCGGTGCTGATGGACGCCTACAACACCGACGTGCGCCCGCTGCTGGCGGAGGTCCGCACCGACATGGGCCTGGACCCGGACCCGGTGGCGGCCTACCACCGCAGCGGATACGGCAAGCGGATCGCCGCCGAGCGGGTCGGCGGGGCGCAGGCGGGATGGGGCGCGTGAACGAGGAAGCGGAGCGCGGCGGCCGGGATCACGCGGCGCGTGGAAAGGCGGACATGACTGGAAACCCGGACGTCACAACCGGCAACCGCGACGTCGCGAGCCTGCTCGGGCGCGCCCACCGGTTGGGCGCGGACCGCAGGAACACCAACTACGCCGGTGGCAACGTCTCGGCCAAGGGCGCGGTCGCGGACCCGGTGACGGGCGCGCAGGAGACCGTGATGTGGGTCAAGGGCTCCGGCGGTGACCTCTCCACCCTCACCGAGGACGGGCTGGCGGTGCTGCGCGTGGAGCGCCTGCGCGCACTGGCGGATGTCTACCCGGGCGTGGAGCGCGAGGACGAGATGGTCGGCCTGCTCGACCACTGCCTGCACGGCAAGGGTGGCGCGGCGCCCTCCATCGACACCGCGATGCACGGCCTGCTCGACGCGGGCCACGTCGACCACCTGCACCCCGACTCCGGCATCGCGCTGGCGACCGCCGTCGACGGCCCGGAGCTGACCCGGGAGTGCTTCGGCGACGCGGTGGTGTGGGTTCCCTGGCGGCGTCCGGGTTTCCAGCTCGGCGCCGACATCGCCGAGGTGCGGCGCGCCCACCCGCGGGCGGTCGGGGTCATCCTCGGCGGGCACGGGATCACCGCGTGGGGAGCGACGAGCCAGGAGTGCGAGCGCAACTCGCTGTGGATCATCCGCACCGCGGAGCGGTTCCTGGGCGAACGTGGCAGAGCCGAGCCGTTCGGACCGGTTCTGGAGGGGTGTGGACCGCTGCCCACGGCGCAACGGCACTCGCGCGCGGCAGAGCTGGCGCCCGTGATCCGCGGTCTGGCCTCCACCGACCGCCGCCAGGTCGGCGACTACTGCGACGACGAACAGGTGCTGGATTTCCTTTCCCGCGCCGAGCACCGCAGGCTGGCCGCGCTCGGCACGTCGTGCCCGGACCACTTCCTGCGCACCAAGATCCGTCCCCTGGTGCTCGACCTGCCGCCCGCGACACCGCTCGAAGAGGTCGTCGAGCGGTTGAAGGAGCTGCACGCGGACTACAGGCGGGAGTACCGGGCGTACTACGAGCGCTACGCCACGGAGGACACACCGGCGATGCGCGGAGCGGACCCGGCGATCGTGCTGGTGCCGGGTGTCGGGATGTTCTCTTTCGGCGCCGACCACCAGACCGCGCGCGTGGCGGGGGAGTTCTACCGCAACGCCATCGAGGTGATGCGCGGTGCGGAGGCGGTGTCGCGCTACCGGCCGATCGACGAGGCCGAGAAGTTCCGCATCGAGTACTGGGCGCTGGAGGAGGCCAAGCTGCGGCGCCGCCCCGGGCCCCGGCCGCTGACTGGCCGGATCGCGCTGGTCACCGGTGCGGGCTCGGGCATCGGGAAGGCGACCGCCGGGCGGCTGGTGGCCGAGGGCGCCTGCGCCGTGCTGGCCGACATCGACGCCGAGGCGGCGGCAGCGGCGGCGGCCGAGCTCGGCGGGCCCGGCCGTGCGGTGCCGGTGCGCGCCGACGTCACCGACCAGGAGGAGGTCGCCGAGGCATTCTCGGTGGCGGCGCGGACCTTCGGCGGCGTGGACCTGGTGGTCAACAACGCCGGGCTCTCGCTGTCCAAACCTCTGCTGGAGACCACTGTCGCGGACTGGGACCGCCAGCACGACGTGATGGCCCGGGGTTCCTTCCTGGTCGCGCGGGAGGCCGCGCGGGTGCTCATCGCGCAGGGCATCGGCGGCGACATCGTCTACATCGCCAGCAAGAACGGGGTCTTCGCAGGCCCGAACAACCTCGCCTACGGCGCGGCGAAGGCGAACCAGGCGCACCAGGTTCGGCTGCTGGCGGCCGAGCTCGGCACCCACGGCATCAGGGTCAACGGGATCAACCCCGACGGCGTCGTGCGCGGGTCGGGCATCTTCGGCGGCGGGTGGGGCGCCCAGCGCGCGGCGCTGTACGGGGTCGAGGAGGAGAAGCTGGGCGAGTTCTACGCGCGGCGGACGCTGCTGAAGCGGGAAGTCCTGCCCGAACACGTCGCCAACGCCGTTTTCGCGCTGGTCGCGGGCGACCTGTCGCACACGACCGGAACGCACGTGCCGGTGGATGCCGGGGTTCCCGCGGCGTTCCTGCGCTGACGCGCGGAAGGGGTCGTTGTGGAGAGGACTTTCGCGGCGGTCGACCTCGGTGCCTCCAGCGGCCGGGTGATCGTCGGCCGGTTCGGGGCCGGGGAGCTCGACCTGCACGAGGTGCACAGGTTCGCCAACAACCCGGTCCGGCTGGCCGACGGTCTGCACTGGGACGTGCTGGGCCTGTACCGCGAAGTGCTCTGCGGGCTTCGTCTCGCGCAGCCGCACGCACCCGTCTCGGTGGGAATCGACGGCTGGGCGGTCGACTTCGGCCTGCTGGACGGTGACGGCGCGCTGCTCGGCAACCCGTTCCACTACCGGGACGAGCGCGGGGTGCGCGGCGTCGAGCTGGTGCGGACTTGCGTCGACGACGCCGAGCACTACCGGATCTGCGGGCTGCAACGCCTGCCGATCAACACCGTCTACCAGCTCGCGGCCGCCGCGCGCACCGCCCACTGGGACCGCGCCGAGACGCTGCTGCTGGTACCGGACCTGCTCGTCTACTGGCTCACCGGCGCGGTCGGGGCCGAGGTCACCAACGCCTCCACGACCGGACTGTTCGACGCCACCAGCCGATCGTGGTCCAGGCCGCTGCTGGACCGGCTCGGCCTGCCGTCCCGCCTGTTCCCCGCGCTGCGCGCGCCGGGCGAACCGGCGGGAAACGTGCGGGACAGGGTGGCGAGCGAGGCGGGCATCGCAGGTGGGCTGCCGGTGACCGCGGTGGCCTCGCACGACACCGCCTCGGCGGTGGCGGCCGTCCCGGCCACCGCGGACCGGTTCGCCTACGTCTCCTGCGGAACCTGGTCGCTGGCGGGCCTGGAACTGGACCGGCCGGTGCTCACCGAGGAGTCCCGCGCGGCGAACTTCACCAACGAGCTCGGCGTCGACGGCACGGTCCGGTATCTGCGCAACACCATGGGGCTGTGGCTGCTGCACGAGTGCGTCCGCAGCTGGCAGCGGCAGGGCCGTGCCGTGGACGAACCGGCACTGCTGGCACAGGCCGCCGGGGCCGCCCCGTTCGCGGCGCTGGTCGACGCGACCGACGCCGCCTTGATCGCGCCCGCCGACATGCCCTCGGCGATCGCCGCGCAGTGCGCGCGAACCGGACAGCACCCACCCGCCGACCCGGCCGCGGTGACGCGGTGCGTGCTGGAAAGCCTCGCTCTGGCCCACCGCGCCACCCTGCGCGAAGCGGCGCGGCTCAGCGGACGCGGCTTCGACGTCGTCCACCTGGTCGGCGGCGGCAGCCGGATCGAGCTGCTGTGCCAGCTCACAGCCGACGCCTGCGGCGTGCCGGTCGTCGCCGGCCCCACCGAGGCGACGGCGCTGGGCAACCTGCTCGTGCAGGCGCGGGCGAGCGGATCCGTGGCCGACCTCGCCGCCGGCAGGTGCCTGGTCGCCCGGACGCAGCGGCTCCGCCGCTACCGGCCGGGTGGTGACCCGGGAAAGTGGGAGTCCGCTGCGGCACGGGTAGGACTGCGATGAGGGCGCGAGCGGTGCCCGATGCGATCCCGCGCGCATAGGATTCCGCCCGTCCGTGTGCGACGTCGGGAGGGGAGCACCGGTGAAGATCACATCCCTGCGCACCTACCTGGTCCCACCGCGGTGGTGCTTCCTGCGGGTCGACACCGAAAGGGCGTCACGGGCTGGGGAGAACCGGTGGTCGAGGGGCGGGCGCACACGGTGGCCGCGGCGGTCGGCGAGCTCGCCGACTACCTGGTGGGCGAGGACCCGCTGCGCATCGAGGACCACTGGCAGCGGCTCACCAAGGGCGGGTTCTACCGGGGCGGTCCGGTGCTCTCCAGCGCCGTCGCCGGGATCGACCAGGCGTTGTGGGACATCGCGGGCAAGGCGCTGGGCGTGCCGGTCCACCAGCTGCTCGGCGGGCACGTCCGCGACCGCGTCCGCGTCTACAGCTGGATCGGAGGCGACGAACCGTCCGGCCTGGCGGAGTCGGCGCTGGAGCGCAAGGCCGCGGGGTTCACCGCGATCAAGATGAACGGCTCGGCGCGGATGCTCCCCATCGACACCCCCGCGGCGGTGCGGGGAGTCGTCGACCGGCTGGCCGGGGTGCGCGAGGCGGTGGGCGAGGACTTCGACATCGCGGTCGACTTCCACGGACGGTTGTCGGCGGCCATGTCGCGGCGGGTTCTGCCGCTGCTGGAGCCGCACCTGCCGTTCTTCGTCGAGGAACCGCTGGTCCCGGAGATGAGCGAGCACATCGGGGCCGTCGCCGCCGCGACGAGCATCCGATCGCCACCGGCGAGCGGCTGTACTCCCGGTGGGAATTCAAACGCGTGCTGGACAAGGGGATCGCCGTCGCGCAACCGGACCTCTCGCACGCCGGGGGCATCTCGGAGGGGCGGCGGATCGCGTCGATGGCCGAGGCCCACGACGTCTCGGTCGCACCGCACTGCCCGCTGGGGCCGATCGCGCTGGCGGCCAGCCTGCAACTGGGCTTCGCGACCTCGAACCTGCTGATCCAGGAACAGAGCCTCGGCATCCACTACAACCGCGGCTCGGCCCTGCTTGACTACCTCGTCGACCGGTCGGTCTTCCGCTACCACGACGGGCACGTCGAGCGGTTGACCGCGCCGGGCCTGGGCATCGAGGTCGACGAGAAGGCGGTCGAGCGAGCGGCGGAGTTGGGGCACCGCTGGCGCAACCCGGTCTGGCGCCACGACGACGGGTCGCTCGCGGAGTGGTGAGGTCGTCGGAGAACCCGAAGCGCGTTGATCGGAGCCGCCGACCGGCCCATCGCAAGAGCGGGAGTGGGGTGCGGTGTTGCGAGGGGTGCTGATCAACCTGTGCCTGGCCGCGATCGCGATCGTCTTCGCGCTCGGTGGAGGGGCGGTCACCTGGTTCGCGCTGGCCGAGATCGTCCACTACACGCCGACCTGCACGCCCTCGCCGGGTGTGTCCTGCCGGTATTACGTCAATGGCAGGGACTCCGGTCCCGCCACCGTCGCGGAGCAGTGGTTCCACTTCACGTTCGACACGGTCCTCCTGCTCGGGATCGGCGTGGCCGCACTGGGATCGGGCCTGGTGTTGATCGTGGCGCTGGCCAGGGACCTCACGAGAGTCCTGATGCGCCGTTGATCGGAGCCGCCGACAAAGATAAATTTCTTTCACATGTGGGGTCTGGTCTTCCGGGGCGCGGTCGTGGGTCTGGTCGCCGCGCTGGTGTCGGCGCTGAGCACGGCGCCCGCGAGCGCCGCGGACCGGTCGCGGTCGTTCTACTGGGGCGTGGCGTCGTCCGGTTACCAGACCGAGGGATCGGCCCCGGACAGCAACTGGTCCAGGTACGTCGGCGCGGGCGGTGGCGAGGTCGATCCGTACGCCAACGCCACCGACTTCCGCCACCGCTACCCCGAAGACATCCGGCTGGCCCGGGACATGGGCGTCAACACCTACCGCTTCGGGGTGGAATGGGCCCGGGTGCAACCGGCCCCCGGGGTCTGGGACGAGGCAGAGCTGGCGTACTACGACGACGTGGTGCGGCGGATCACCGACGCCGGGATGACGCCCATGATCACGCTCAACCACTGGGTCCACCCGGGCTGGGTGGCCGACCTGGGAGGCTGGGCCGAGGACCGGACGGTCGAGGACTGGCTCGCCTTCAGCGCCGCGATCGTGCAGCGCTACCGGGGAGCCGGAGTGCTGTGGGTGACGATCAACGAGCCGGTCGTCTTCCTGCAGCGGGAGATGGAGATCGGCGCGCTCGACGTGTTCCGGCTGCCCCGGGCGCAGGCCAACGTGGTGCGGGCGCACCGGCGGGCCTACGACCTGGTCCACCGCATCGACCCGACCGGGAAGGTCACCAGCAACCAGGCGTTCCTGTCGGGCTTCAACGCCGTGACCGACCTGTGGTTCATGGACCAGGTGCGCGACAAGCTCGACTTCGTCGGCATCGACTACTACTACGGCCTCGCGCTGGGCAACCTCAGCGCGATCCACGCGGCATGGGCGGACTTCTGGAAGGTGCGGTTGCAGCCCGAGGGCATCTACGACGCGCTGCGCTTCTACTCCGACCGCTATCCAGGTCTGCCGCTCTACGTCGTGGAGAACGGGATGCCGACCGACGACGCCAAGCCGCGGGAGGACGGCTACACCCGCACGGCTGCCCTGCGCGACACGGTTTTCTGGGTGCAGCGGGCGAAGGCCGACGGGATCGACGTCATCGGCTACAACTACTGGAGCATCACGGACAACTACGAGTGGGGCAGCTACCGGCCGCGCTTCGGTCTGTACACAGTGGACGCGCTCGCGGATCCGGCGCTCACGCGCAGGCCGACCGACGCCGTCGGCGCCTACCGGCAGGTGATCGCCGAGGGCGGCGCCCCGGCCGGGCACGAGCTGGTCCAGCCGCCCGCGTTGTGCTCGCTCGTCGACCCGCTGACCAGTTGCCTGGCGCCCGCCGACCCGCGCGGCCCGCGTGTCCCGCTGGGCCGATGAGTGCGGTCAGGCCGCGTCGTGGAAGACCAGGCCCAGGGTGTGCCTGCGTCCGGAGCGCACCGCCGAGACGCCGTGGCGCACCGGGGCGGCCGACCAGCCGCGCGCCGAGCGCACCGGCCGGTCCCGGGTGGTGAACACCAGCCCGCGTCCGTGCGGGATCAACGTCGAGGTGCCCCGGGACTGCGCGCGCGGGCGCTGCTCGACGAGCAGGAACTCACCGCCGGTGTGGTCGACGCCCGGCTCGCCGAGGTTGACCACGACCTGCAGCGGGAAGACCTTGTCGCCGTAGAGGTCGCGGTGCAGCGCGTTCCACCCGCCCGCGTCGTAGCGCAGCAGGATCGGCGTCGGCTTCGACTGGCCCGCGCGGTGGCACTCGGCCAGCCACTCCTCAAGCGTGTCGGGCCACCGCGCGTCGCGTCCGAGCCTGGTGTTCCAGTCGCGGGCCACCGGTAGCAACCGCCGGTACAACGCGCTGCGGAGCTCGGCCACCACCTGCGGGAAGGGCTCTCGGAAGTAGCGGTACTCGCCCTTCCCGAAGCGGTGCCTGCCCATGTCGACGGTCGTCCGGAAGCGCTCGGGATCGTCGTAGAGCCGGGCGATCTCGGCGGCTTCGTCCGAGGTGAGCAGCCGCGGGAGCAGCGCGCACCCGTAGTCGTCGATCTCGGCGTACACCGCGTCCCAGTCCGCCTGGTCGACGCGGTCGGCGAATGCGGTCCGGTCGTTCATGCCACTCCCTCCAGGTCCAACAGCGCTCGCTTGGTCTCGGGTCCGCCGACGTAGCCGCCGAACGAGCCGTCGGAGCGGACGACCCGATGGCAGGGCACCACGATCGGCAGCGGGTTGGTCGCGCACGCGGTGCCGACCGCGCGGACGGCCTTCGGGCTGCCCGAAGCGGTGGCCACCTGCGCGTAGCTCTCGGTGCGCCCGTAGCCGATCTCCGGCAGGTGCGCGAGCACCTGGCGGCGGAAGCCCTTCGACAGGCGCAGGTCCAGGCGCAGGTCGAAGTGCTGGCGCGTGCGGGCGAAGTACTCGTCGAGCTGCCGTGCGACGGCATCCAGGCGTGCCGGTGCGTTGAGGATCCGCGGGCTCACGGCCGCGGCGAGCCCGGCGAGCACCCCGTCGTGGTCCTCGCGGGCGTAGGCGACGCGCACGAGCCCCGCCTCGGTGGCCGCCAGCAGCAGCGGCCCGACCGGGCTGTCGATCGTGCGGTAGCCGATGTCCAGGACACCCTCCCGCTGCGCGGCCTCGACCAGCCGGGCGTGCAGGCGTGCGTGGGCGTCGTCGTCGTTCGGGGGCAGCGAAGCGAACAGTCGTTCGGCCCCGGGGTCCGACGAGCTCGTCATCGGGTCCCTCCTTCGTCGCTGGTGGACAGCGGGTAGGTGGCGCGCAGGCGCCGGATGCCATCGGCTGCGGCGCGGCGCGCGGCGTCGGTGCTGCCGCCGGTGATCGCGGCGATCTCTTTGTAGGGCAGGCCGGCCAGGTAGTGGTAGGCGACCGCGGCTCGCTGCTTGGCGGGAAGCTCCCGCAGCGCGGCCCACAGGTCGCCGTCCCACTGCTCGGGCCGCCCGGTCGCGGCCGGGCGTTCCGGCGGGGCCGCGACCGCGACCGGGCCGCGCGCCCGCGCCCTGGTCGCATCGATGGCCTTGCGGTGGGCGATCGTGACCAGCCACGCCTCCACGTTGGCGTCACCCGGCAGGTCCGGGTACGCCTTCAGCGCGGCGAGGAACGTCTCGGACCAGGCGTCCTCGGCGTCCACGGGCCCCAGCACCGCGCGGCACACCCGCAGCACCACCGGCCCGTAGTCGGCCACGATCTGCTCGAAAGGTCTCATCGGCACACCTGGTAGACGCACGAGCCGCCGCGAACGTGAGATCGGCGGCGCATCACCGCTGGCGCAGGGCGAGGAAGCGCTCCCGGGCCTGGTCCAGGTCGACGATCGGGGGCGGGTAGCCGAGCCTGCCGAGCTCGTCGTCACCGAGCCGCCAGGGGCGGTGGACGTCGCCGGCGCCGAGCCCGGCCAGCTCCGGTACCCAGCGCCGGACGTAGTCGCCGCCGGGGTCGTACCGGTCGGCCTGCCGGAGCGGGTTGAGCACCCGGTTCGGGCGGGTGTCGGTGCCGGTGCCGGCGACCCACTGCCAGTTCAGGCAGTTGTTGGCGATGTCGCCGTCGACGAGGTGGTCGAAGAAGTGCCAGGCGCCCGCGCGCCAGTCGAGGTAGAGCGACTTGGTCAGGAAGCTGCCGGTGACCAGCCGTGCCCGGTTGTGCATCCAGCCCTGCTCGAGCAGTTGGCGCATCCCCGCGTCGACGATCGGGATGCCGGTGCGGCCGTCCTTCCACGCGCGCAGCGCTTCGGCGTCGCGGTGCCAGCGGTCGCCGTGCGGTCGGTAGTCCTCGCGCACCGCCTCGGGGCGGGCGGCCAGCACCTGGTGGTGGAAGTCCCGCCACGCGAGTTGCCGCACGAACGCCTCCGGTCCCTCGCCGCGGCCCGCGCGGTCGGCGAGCTCGCGGGCGGAGAGGCAGCCGAAGTGCAGGTACGGCGAGAGCTGGGAGGTCGCGTCGGCGGCCAGGTCGTCGTGGCGCTCGTGGTAGGCGCGCACCCCGCCGCCGAGCCAGCGGTCGGCGCGCCGACGTCCCTCGGTTTCGCCACCGGGCCACGTCTTGTCCGCGGAGCCACCGGCCGGGCGCGGCCCGATGGCCAGCCGGGATGGCAGCCGCAGCCGTCGCGGCTCGCCGGCCAGCGGCCGCTTGCCGGTTTCCAGCCAGCGGCGCAGGTACGGCGTGAAGACGGTGAAGTGGTCCTTGTCCGCTCCACCGGGCGTCACCCGGCCCGGAGCGACCACGGTGACCACCTCGTCGTGGCAGCGCAGCTCCCGGCGCTGGGCGGACAGCGCCTCGGCCAGCCGGGCCTGCCTGCGCATCGCATAGCCGCTGACGTCGGCGCTGATGTGGACCTCGGCCGCGTCGACCTCCTCGGCGATCCGGCACACCTCGTCGACGAGCGCTCCGCGGCGCAGCACCAGCCGCGCACCGAGCTCGCGCAGGTTCGCGTCCAGGTCGGTCAGCGACTCGTCGAGGAAACGCGTCCGCCGGGCGCTCGCGAAGCGCGAGCGCCAAATCTCCTCGTCCAGGACGAACAGCGGGACCACGCGTTCGGCCTCCGCCGCGGCGGCCAGCATCGGGTTGTCGTGCACCCGCAGGTCGCGGGTGAACAGCGCGATCACCGTCGTCATGGTGCTCCCGCCTTCGCTCGTCGGTCCGGTGTCCGCCACTGTGCCTCCGCCCGGAGCGGGCGGCATCGCGGACACTCATCGGTTGCCGCTCACCCACTCGGCTGGGCGCGGACGGCCGGACCCGCTAGCCTGCGCGGCCATGGGCTTGGTGCACTCCAGCATGATCGACGCGCCGATCGACGAGGTGTTCGCCTGGCACGGACGTCCGGGGGCGATCACCCGGCTGACTCCGCCGTGGGGGCCGGCGCGCGTGGTGGCCGAGGCCGGTTCGCTGCGCGACGGGCAGGCCGTGCTCGCGTTGCCGGGCGGGATGAGATGGGTGGCCCAGCACGATCCCGAGGCGTACGACCCACCCCGCCGGTTCGCCGACGAACTGGCCTCGCCCTTGCTGCGCCCGGCGATCCGGTGGCGGCACACCCATGCGTTCTCCGAAGCGAGCGATGGGACTACGCGGCTCACCGACACCGTCGATACGACCGTTCCGGCTCGCGCGCTGCGTCCGATGTTCGCCTACCGCCATCGCCAGCTCGCCGACGACCTGGCGGCGCACCGCTGGGCCCGCGAGCACCGGCCGGAGCCGCTGACCGTGGCGGTGTCCGGTTCCTCCGGCGTGGTCGGCACGGCGCTGACCGCTCTGCTCACCACCGGTGGCCACCGCGTGCTCCGGCTGGTCCGCCGCACTCCGCGAGCGGAGGACGAGCGGCAGTGGGAGCCCGAAGCACCGGCCCCGGACCTGCTCGACGGCGTCGACGCGGTGGTGCACTTGGCGGGCGCGTCGATCGCAGGGCGCTTCACCGCCGAGCACAAGCGGCGGATCCGCGAAAGCAGGGTGGGCCCCACCGCGCGGCTCGCCGAGCTCGCCGCGCGCACGGGGACCGGGACGTTCGTGACCGCATCGGCCATCGGCTGCTACGGGTTCGACCGGGGCGACGAGTCGCTGACCGAGGAGAGCCCTCGCGGTGACGGCTTCCTCGCCGAGGTCGTCGAGGACTGGGAGTCCGCCGCCGAACCCGCTCGAGCGGCGGGGTCGCGGGTGGTCCACGTCCGCACCGGCATCGTCCAGACCGCGGCGGGCGGAGTGCTGCGGCTGATGCACCCGCTGTTCGCCGCCGGGCTCGGCGGTCCGCTCGGTGGCGGCGAGCAGTGGACCTCCTGGATCGGCATCGACGATCTGATCGACGTCTACTACCGCGCGCTCGTCGACGACCGGCTGCGCGGGCCGGTCAACGCGGTCGCGCCCAACCCGGTGCGCAACCGCGAGTACAGCCGCACACTCGGTCGCGTGCTGCGCAGGCCCGCGCTGCTGCCCACACCGTCGTTCGCGCCCCGTGTCGTCCTGGGTGGAGAAGGGGCGCGTGAGCTGGCGCTGGCCGGCCAGCGCGTCGTTCCGCGCCAACTGCTGGCGGTTCGGCACCCGTTCCGCTTCCGCCACCTCGAACCGGCCCTGCGCCACGCCCTGGGGCGCACGGCTTCCTGATCCCGCATTCGTGTCCAAAGAGGACATTTGCTCTCTTCTGCTTCCAATGGGCGGAAGTGGTGATGCCATCCGTCCACAGTGAACCGAACTGGTGCGGGCACGCGATCGAGCCGGCATGCGGGTCGGATCACCGGCAGCCGGCAACCTCGCGGTGATCGCTCGCTTTCGCGCCGTCGCAAGTGCCGCGGCGGTAGTATCGTCGCCGTGGCAGGCCAGGCGGAGGGACGGCGATGACGCCCCCGGACATCGCGCTGTCGCGGGAAGACGGCGACGATCCGCCCTTCACCGAGATCAGGCGGCTGATCAGCAGTGGTGACGACGACGCGGCGGCGCGCCTGGCCGCCCAGGTTGCCGACGCGTCGGGGGACCCGCGGGTCGAGGGGCGGGCGCTCGTGCTGCGGCTGGGCTCGCTGTTCAACCTCGGCCGGATGGCCGAATGCCCGCCCCTGCTCGACCGCGCCTTCGAGACGCTCGACGACGTGGGCGATCACGCGCTGCTGGGCGATCTGTACGCGCTGGCGGCGATCATCGCGGTGCAGGACTCCCTGGAGCGCTGCATCCGCCACCTCGCGCACAGCGCCCGCGAGCTGGAGCAGGTGGAACGGCCCTGCATCGAGGCCGTCAACGCCTGGCACAACCTCGCCGTCACCCAGTCCTACGTCGGGTTCCACGCGCAGGCGGCGGTCGCCGCGGAGCGGGCCTATGAGACCGGCCAGCTCATCGGGCTGGCCCCCGGTGACCACGCGCTGCCGGAGATCGCGGTGCGCTGGGCGGTGTCGAAGGACCACCAGGGCGACACCGAGGGATGCGTGCGGATGCTGCGCGGTGTCCTCGACACCTGGGGCAGGCGCACCGCGCCCACCGCGATGTGGTGCGTGGAGCAGTACTACTACGGCTACGCGGCGGCACGGCTGCGCGCCCTCGGCGAGCCGGCGCACGCCGACCCCGCGCTGTTCGCGGCAGAGGCGACCGGCTGGGAGGCCGCCGACCTGCGCCTGCTGGTGAGCGCCTGCACCGCCGTCGCCGAAGGCAGGCCGCGGGACGCGCTCGCACTGCTGACCGACCGCGAGGTCCACCCCTACACGCTGGGGGCCGCCGAGATCTGCCGGGTGCGCGCCATCGCCTACCAGGCAGACGGCGACTTCCGCGCCGCCCTGGCCGCCGACCGGGAGGCGACCCGGCGTTCGGCGGCGGACGGCGAGGCACTGCGCGAACGCCTGGTCGCCGGCGCCCGGGTGCAGCTCGACCACGAGGCGCTGACCCGCATCGTCGGCCAGTACGAGAACGAGGCGCTGACCGACCCGCTGACCGCGCTGCCCAACCGCAGGCACCTGCACCGCCGGATCGCGGAGGCCGACGACCGGCCCGCGCACGCCGTGGTGGGTGTGGTGGACCTGGACGGGTTCAAAGCGGTCAACACCGTCCACGGCCACCTTTCGGGTGATCTGGTGCTGCGCAGAGTCGCCGCGATCCTCGCGCGAACGGTCCGCCGGGGCGACTTCGTCGCCCGTTACGGCGGTGACGAGTTCGTGGTGTTCCTCCCCGGAACAGACCTGGTCACCGCGCGCGAGATCGGCGCGCGGATCGCCTCTGCGGTCGCGGCCGAGAACTGGGACGCTCTGGTGGTCGGTACACCGGTGACGGTCACCGTCGGGTGGGCCGCGCTGACCGATCACCGGGACCTGCTGTCGGCACTGGACACCGCGGACCGCGCCATGCTCGACCGCAAGAGCCGGGTGTCCTGACGCCCGCGGGCGGCCGGACCCGGTGGTGGGGCGGTTCCGCCGTGGCAGGCCACGGCCCTCTCGGGGGAGGGGATGTGGAGCTCGTCGTCGCGCTGGTGAGCCGGTTGCTGTCCTGGCTTCGCTGGTCGGTCGTGCCCGGCACCTGCCCGGGCGGCTGGACGTGGGCGACCGCCGCGTGCGGCGCAGTCTTCGCGTGCCTGCCGCTGGCCGGTGCGGTGGTTGTCGCCCTGGTCCGCAGGTGGACCGGGAACGCCTACTCACCCCGCACCGTCGTGCCCTTCGCCGCGGTGGGCGTGGTCTTCGGGGCGGTGCTGCCGTTGGCGGCCTTCACCGCCGTCGCGCGGCTCTACGAGCAGGCCGCGGCGGGCACCGTGCCCGCCGGGCTGCGCAGCGCCGACGTCGCCTCGATGGGCAACTCCCACTGCGTCCTGCCGCCCGAGCTCGACTACCTCGGCACGCCCACCGCGCTGCTCGACGAGGTCACCAACACGGCGGCCCCGCTGCGCCTGGCCGCCTACGGCGCCACGCTGGTGCTGCCGCTGCTGTCGTTGCTGGTGGTGCGGGTGCAGGCGGTGCTGGCGTTCCGGCGGGGGCCGCTGTGGCCCGCCCGCCTGCTGTGGCTGCCGTTCGCGGTGTTCGCCGTCCTCAGCACCTGGTTGAGCGCCAACACCGCGGCGCTGCTGTGGCTGGGCTTCCTGCCCGCCGCCCTGGTGGGCTGCGTGCTGGTCCGGCTGGTCGGTGCGCCGAGGCTGGGAGTCCTGCACCCGGAGCCGAGGCCGGAGGCACCGCCGCGCGTGCCGCCGTCCCGGCCGGCACGGTCGAGGACCGCCGTCCAGCCGGCGCCGGCAGCCGAACGGCCGCTGACGGCCGCCGAGCCGCCGCTGACGGCCGCCGCGCCGCCGATGGTCACGCAGCGCCACCCGCCCTCGGAGCAGCCGCCCGACGTGCCGGCCGGCGCCGGGGGACACCGCTTCCGCCGCATCCGGCGGCTCGGCCACGGCGGCTTCGGGTCGGTGTGGCTGGCCATGGACGACCAGCTGGGGCGGATGGTCGCGGTGAAGATCGCCAACACCGACGACGAGGTGTCGGTGCAGCGGACGCTGCGCGAGGCCCGGGCGCTGGCGGCGGTCAACCACCCCAACTGCGTGCACGTCTACGACGTGGTCGACGACGAGACCGGCCTGGCCATCGTCATGGAGTACATCCGGGGCCAGGGGCTCTCGGATCTGGTCACCACGGGCGGGCCGCTGACCGACGTCGCTGCCGCACGGCTGTGGACGACCCTGGCGGGCGCGCTGGCCGCCGCGCACGAACAGGGCGTGCTGCACCGCGACATCAAACCGTCCAACGTGATCGTCGACGGCTCCGGCGCACCGCACCTGATCGACTTCGGCATCGCGCGGGCGCAGGGCGACGTGACGCTGACCTCGCCGGGCACGATGGTCGGCACGCCCGACTACCTGGCTCCCGAGACCGCCACCGGCACCGCGACGACCCCGGCCTCCGACGCCTGGCAGCTGGCCGCAACGGTCAGCTACGCCCTGACCGGCGAGCCGCCCAGGGGCAGGCGGGAGAGCCAGATGTCGGCGCTGATGGCCGCCGCGCACGCCGCGCCCTGCACCCGGTTGCCCGGACGCAGCGCGCATCGCGGCCTGCTACTGGCGGCGCTGGACGCAGACCCCGCGGCACGTCCCGGGCTGGCGTTGGTGCAGGAGGAGCTTCAGCGGTGGCTGGCACGCGGCCACCTCGCCGCGACCGGTCCGGTGACCGAGCAGGTGTCCAGGTAGCCCGGTTCAGCGGCGGAAGGGGGGCCCGCACCGCGAGCGGCTGAGGCCGCTGGTGAAAGCGCTCCAGCCCGGTTCAGCGGCGGCCCCATGCTGCCGTTTCGGGCTCGGCCTGCATGCCGATCTGGGCGAGGTTGCGCAGGTCCTGCAACGCGACCGAGAGCATAGCGACGTCGAGCTGCCCGGCGCGGTGCAGCTGCGCGACGGTCTCGCGGCAGCGCCGGACCGGGCCGTCGTTGGCGCCGAGCCAGCTGTGCACCAGGTCCTCGGTGTCCTGCCCTGGCACGTAGCGGCTGAGCGCCGCGCTGGTCAGCCTGCGCCGCTGCGCGAAGAGGTCGTCGCGCAGCGAGATCTTGGCCAGCAGTGCCCAGTGCGACTCCGACGGCAGCTCCACGATCTGGTCCTGTAGCCAGTCCAGCCGCAGCGCGGCGTCCAGCGCCGAGTAGACCGACGCGACGTAGCCGACGTCCCGGCGGTCGTGGGCGATCTCGACCACGTCGAGCGAGGCGGCCAGCGGGGCCAGTGCGGCGATCCGGCCGGCGAGCAGGAACGGCACGCCGGCGGTCGCCAGCTCCTCGCTCTGGCGCTGCACAGCCTCGGCCTGCGGCCCGGCCAGCGCGGCGGCCAGCACCGGCACGAGCTGCCGGATCTGCGGGCGGAAGTACTCGACCTCGGCGGCGATGTCCAGCGGCGGCCTGCGGTTGCGGAGGAACCACAGGGTGCCGTGCTGGGAGAAACGCTGGAGCTCGCGCAGCATCTCGGTGCGCACCTCGGTGGGGCAGCGGGCACCGAGTGCGTCCACTTCGGACCAGAGTGCGTTGAGCCCGAAGATGTCGCGCACCGCGAGGTAGGCGCGAGCGGAGTCCGGTGTGGACACTCCGGTCGTCTCCTCCAGCCGGTAGAAGAAACCGGTGCCGACGTGGTTGGCGAGGTCGTTGCTCAGCGCGGTGGTCAGGATCTCGCGCCGCAGCGGATGCCGGCGCATCAGCGGCCCGAACCGGGACCTGAGCGCGGCGGGCAGGTAGTTCACCAGCTCCTCGGCGAGGTGCTGCTCGCCGGGCACGTTCGATTCGGACAGCTGGGTGGTGATGGCGTTCTTGGCGTGGGCGAGCAGAACCGAGATCTCGGGCCGGGTGAGCCCGATGCCCGCCTGCCGGCGTTCGGCGATCCCGTCGTCGTCGGGCAGGGACTCCAGCTCGCGGTCCAGGCGCCCGTGGCGCTCGAAGTTGTGGATCTCCTGCGCGTGCTGGTCGAGGTAGACCGCGGCGTCGGCCTGCACCACGCCGAGCACGCGGGTCTGCAGCCTGCTGTCCTCCAGCACCGCGCGCGCCACGTCGTCGGCGTTGGCGGCGAGGATCTCGTCGCGTTGCGCGCGGGTGATCTCGCCGTCGGCGACCGCGGTGTTGAGCAGGATCTTGAGGTTCACCTCCCGGTCGGAGGTGTTGACCCCGGCGGCGTTGTCGATGAAGTCGGTGTTGATCCGCCCGCCACCCAGCGCGTACTCGATGCGCGCCCGCTGGGTGAGCCCGAGGTTGCCGCCCTCCACCACCGTCCGGCAACGCAGTTGCCCGGCGTCGACGCGCACCGAGTCGTTGGCCGGGTCCGAGGCGTCCAGGTGCGACTCCGCGGAAGCCTTGACGTAGGTGCCGATCCCGCCGTTCCAGATCACGTCGACCGGGGCGCGCAGCATCGCTCGCACCAGCTCCGGCGGCTCCAGGGACTCCGCGCCGACCCCGAGCAGCCTGCGCACCTGCGGCGACAGCGGCACCGACTTCGCCTGCCGGGAGAAGACCCCGCCGCCTTCGGAGATCAGTTTTCGGGAGTAGTCGTGCCAGGTCGAACCGGGCAGCGCGGCCAGCCGCTCCCGCTCGGCGTAGGAGGTCTCCGCGTCCGGGTCGGGATCCAGGAACACGTGTCGGTGGTCGAAGGCGCCGACGAGCCGGATCCGCCGGGACAGCAGCATCCCGTTGCCGAACACGTCACCGGACATGTCGCCGATGCCCACCACCGTGAACTCGTCGTGTTGCGGGTCCAGGCCCATGTCCTCGAAATGGCGTTCCAGCGACACCCACGCGCCGCGCGCGGTGATGCCCATGGCCTTGTGGTCGTAGCCGGTGCAGCCGCCCGAGGCGAACGCGTCGTCGAGCCAGAACCCGTACTCGGCGGCGATCGAGTTGGCCAGGTCCGACAGCCGCGCGGTGCCCTTGTCGGCCGCCACCACCAGGTACGGGTCCGGATCGTCCTGCCGCAGCACCCGCGGCGGGCCCGTCACCGACCCGTCGACCAGGTTGTCGGTGATGTCCAGCATCCCGCGGATGAAGGTGGCGTAGCAGTCGCGCACCTCCGCCTCGGACTCGGCGCGGCTGAGGCCGGCCAGCGGTCGCCGGACGACGAACGCGCCCTTGGCGCCACCGGGCACGATCAGCGCGTTCTTGACCGTCTGCGCCTTCATCAGCCCGAGCACCTCGGTGCGGAAGTCTTCCGGGCGGGTGGACCACCGGATGCCGCCGCGCGCGATCCGCGCCGCGCGCAGGTGCAGCGCCTCGACGCGCGGCGAGCACACGAAAGTCTCGAACAGCGGACGCGGGCGCGGGACGAAGGGGATGCCGGACGGGTCGATCTTGAACGAGAGGTAGTCCTTGGGTGAGCCGTCATCGGTCCGTTGGTAGTAGTTCGTGCGGACCACGGACCGGAAGAACGCGAGGACGCTGCGCAGCGTCTTGTCCTCGTCGAGGCCGGTGACCTCGTTCAGGCTGGCCTCCAGCGCGGCGTCGAGCTCCCCGGCGGCGGGTCCGTCGCGCGCGTCGGGGTCGAACCTGGCGCGGAACTGCTCCAGCAGCAGCCGCACGAAGTCGGGCCGGTCGGCCACCGCCTGCTCGACGTAGGGCTGGCTGAAGGCGAACCCGGACTGCCGCAGGTAGCGGTAGGCGGCGCGGACCAGCGCGGCCTCCCGCCAGCCGACCCCGACGGTGAGGACCAGCTCGTTGAAGCCGTCCGGCTCGGCCCGGCCGTGCCACATCGCGGCGAAAGTCTCCTCGAACAGCGTCGCCAGCTCCGGCGTGAGCGCCCCGGCGGCGTGCACCAGGCCGAAGTCGTCGATCCGCGCCCCTCCGGCGCCTGCCGGGGCGATCTCGTAGGAGCGGTGGTCGGCCACCCGCAGCCCGAGGCCTGCGAAGATCGGCAGCACGTCCTGGAGCAGCGGGGCGGGCGCGGGCCAGCGGATGCGGAAGCGCACCAGGTCCCCGGGCCGCTGCCGGTCCCAGTACAGCGTGCCCAGCGGCGTGTCCGGCCCCTCCAGGCGCAGGATGTCGTCGACCGCCCATTCGACCGGCACCTCGTACTGGTACCCGGCCGGGAACGCCCCGCTGTAGCGGGCGAGCAGCCGCCGCCCGTCGGCGCCGTGCTCGGCGGCCAGCCGTTCGGCCAGCTCGCTGCGCCACCGCGCGAAATGCCTGGCCAGCTCGTCGGGGTGCTGCTCGTCGTCGCGCCGCGTGACCGCTTCCACGTCCGGGGCGGGGCCGTCCCCCGGGCCACCTTCGTGCATGGCCCACCTCCCGGCGACCGCTCGGGTGAGGAGCACCCATTCTCACCCGTCCGGGCGTCCCCGACCAATTTGCCGGCGGTGTTCGACAGCCGGAGAGGCGAGGTGCCGTTGTCAGGTGGGTGGCGCGGTGGCTATACAGGCGACCATGGATCCGCGTCGCCTGGCTCGGGAAGAGCGCGCGGACCTGGGACTGGGACGCCCCGAGCCTGTGCGCCGGATGGCGGGTGCGCGACGTGGTGGCGCACGTGGTCAGCTACGACGAACTGGACGGCAGGTCACTTGCCCGGCGTTTCGCCAACGGTGCATTCCGGTCTTCACGCATCAACGCCATCGGGATGGCCGAGTACAACGCGCGCGGCACCGACGAGCTGCTCGCCGTGCTGCACCGGCATCTGGACCCACGGGGGCTGCCCGCGGCCTTCGGGGGCATGGTCGCCTTCCTCGACGGGCTCATCCACCACCAGGACATCCGGCGTGCGCTGGGGCGACCGCGCGAGATCCCGGTGGAACGGCTGCTGCCCGCCCTGCGCTGCGCCCTGCTGGCACCTCCGATCCGGGGCCGGGCGCGCTCGCGGCGTTCGGCTGGTGGCGACCGACCTGGACGGGTCGTGCGGCCGGGGACCGCAGGCCCGAGGCCCGGCCGAGGCCCTGCTCATGACCATGGCCGGCCGCCGCGGCGTGGCCGGGGAACTTTCCGGGCCAGGGCAACCCAAGCTCGCCGCCCGCGTCGGCGACTAGCGGGAGAGCCCTGACCAGCGGATACCGGCGGACAGGCGCGATCGCAAGCGCTACCGCGCCCAGTGATCAGGCGCGTGACTTCCACCTTGAGCGGATGTTCGATCGCACGCCTGACGCCCCGTGATGGACGGTCCCGCCGGGTGTCAGCGAATCCTGTCTGACCTGCGGTTTCGTGCTTGGCTGTGATGTCCGGTGGTACCCCGCTCCGGTCCTCGTCGCATCACACTCGTATCACACACCGCCGCCCAGCAAGATCGTCATCTGAGAGTGTTGGAGCGCCCGGCCATGGGGCGGCCCGGCCGCCACTCGATGGAGGTTGGCTGCCCTCCTCCGGTGCGGAAGTACTCGTGGGCGGCGGCACGTACAGCAGTGAACCGGCAATTCCTCCCGGAGCTTGTCGACCTGGCTCTTCGGCTGGGGCCTGGCGGGTTCGCGCGCGCCGGCGGGCGAGTTCGAGTCGGGCTGGGCGTTCGCGCCGATTTGATCGAGGTATCCGGTGACCAGCTCTCGAACCCGGTTGCATATCCCGATGATGCGATCGGTTTCCCGATCAGCCTCTTCGAGCTGGGTGGATGCCTCGTGAAGTTCGGGGTCGGTGCTCTCCGATGCGATCGGTCGCAGCGTCTCGATCGCCTCGGAGAGTTCTTGGCCCGCTCGTGTCAGTGCCTCGGCCGGGATCTTGCCGAGCGCCTGCCTCAGATTCGCCGCAACCTCTTCGACCGACACGGATCACCTCGCAGCTCGACCGGCGGTGATCGTGCCAGCGACCCCTGACGATCTCGGTCGATGCGAAGCACAAAGGTGCAGCCCCTCGCCAGTGATGACGAGTCCGTGGTGGGTTGGGTTCCCGCCCCGGTGCCGGGTGTCGGGGCGGCGCACACGAGGCGGGGGACTCGCGCCGTGCCGGCGGCACCGGGGCGGGGGATCGGGGGAGTAGCGCCCACAGGCCCGCAGCGGTGGTGCAGGTCGGGCAAATGCCTCTGCCATCGGCGAGCGGCGGGATGACGCCGACGGCGCGGTACAGCGGCCACCGCAGCTCGTGGCCGCAGACCGCGACGGGGTGGCGCCCGCCGACGCCGATGGCGTGCCAGAGGCCCTCGCCGACTGGAGCGGCCCAATTCCGCAGCGTGGGCTGGACCATCGAAGATGGGTGCCTCCCCCGCGCCAGGCGGTCTTGGGGATGACGTGGGGGAGGCTGCTCGGTCCGGTGGTTGCGGTACGTATGACCACCATTTTCTGGTGTCGTTACGTGCCACCGGCCGAGCGGTCTTAGAAGTCCCAGATGCGGGAGATGAGTCCGCGCTCCACGACGACCGCTTTGCAGTCCTCGCACTGGGCGGTGACCGGTCGACTGCGCGGGACACGGTCGTTGGGAGTCGCCATCGGCACGGTGATCGCGCAGCCGCCGAGCGCCTTGATCGCGCTCCCGTTGACCAGCGCCCCGGGGCGTGTGGTCGTCGCGTGCCGGACACCGGAGCCCCGTGGGCAGATCCAGTACGCGACCTCTCCGAAGTACTTGGACGGCGAGGGAGTGGTGGTGCTCAGGGCGGGTTGGGCGGCCATCGGCTAGCTCCACTCGTTCTACTCGTCTGAGACGAGTGGTGCCTTAGCCACCGTGATCGAGTTTTGGCAAGCGATCTACAAGTGAGATCATGGGAGCCAGGCAAGACGACCCAGACGTGTGAGAGGTGCCGAATGAACGCAACGGCCCGCTACCGGGAGATCGCGGACGTGCTCCGCGGCGAGATCGACTCGGCGGTCTGGGGTGTCGGCGACAAGCTGCCCGCAGAGCCCGAGCTGATCGCGCGGTTCGACGCATCGCGCACGACGATCAGGCAGGCTCTCGCGGAGCTGCGGGACGCCGGCCTGGTGCACATGCGGCACGGGGTTGGAGTTTTCGTGGCACCACCACGGGTAGTGAAGCGGGTGGACTCGCGCGAGCGGCTGTCCAAGGCGCGGCGGCAGCGCAACGAGGCGGCGTTTCTCGCGGAAGCCGCAAACCAGGGCTTCACGCCCTCGTCCTCGGTGCGGGTGTGGTTCGAGCCCGCGCAGGAGTTCGCCGAGCTGTTCAAGATCGAGGAGACCGACGAGCTGTGCATCCGCGACCGCGTGATGCGCGCCGACGGTCAGCCGGTGATGCTCGCCGTCTCCCGGCTCCCGCGCGAGATCACCCGCGGGACCGCGCTCGAAGAGGTCGACACAGGAGCCGGCGGTGCGCACGCCCGGCTGGAGGATCTGGGCTTCGAGCCGACCTTCCACGAAGAGATCGTCGGCGCGCGGATGCCCGATGCGAACGAGAAGCAGATGCTCGACCTCGGCAGCGGCCCGGTGCTCACCGTGCAGCGGCGCACCTACAGCGGTGATCGCCTCGTCGAGGTCAACGACATGGTCATGTCCGGTGTCGGCTACGAGCTGCGCTACGCCTGGGATGCCGATTGATCCTCGCGGACGTGTGACCGCCGATCGGCGCCCTGAGCCTGCGCGCGTGGCGCGTGTTCGGTACGTCTCGGATGCACATGTTCGCTGATGGGAGGGGATTCAAATGCGCGCGCGATCTTTGACCGCGGCCATTCTTGCGGCGGCTGGATTGGTGGTTTTGGGGGCGGGGCCAGCTTCGGCGGGCCTCATCAGCATTGGTGACATATTGGGGTCCTCGTCGTCGCAGGGCGAGGGACCTCTCGATGGGTTGCTTCCCGGGGCTGCCAAGTCAGTCGGGGGCATCACTGGCGGATGAGCAGCCAGCCTTGTTGGGGACCCCGCCACGCACGGCGGGGTCTTCGAGTGTGTGCCCCCTGTCACCACGCGGCTACGCGGCGCTACTCTGATCGGCGCGGTACGCGACCACCCGAACGACCGCGGCCCGGCCGCGTTAGGGGAGTAGGGCAGTGGACTACACCAACCTTGGTATTGCACCGGGGCGAGACCCCGAGTACCCGAGCCCCATCTGGGCCGAGCCGCACCTGTGCCTACACCCGTACGAGCACACGCGCCTCCAGGCCGCACACTTCCCGGCGGACATTCGCCAGGCGGTCTTCCGCCTGGACTGCTTCGCGTGCGGGAGCCACTGGGACCACACGAAGGCGCCGGACTGGGTCTTCGACTACCTCGCCCGGATGATGAGCGACGGGCGGGTGCAGTACGTCAAGAAAGACGAGTGGGACATCGCTAGCAAGATCGAGCGCCAGCGGAGCAAGTACGAACAGATCTTCAAGGCCGAGACGGGAGACGGGAACCCGATCACGTCGAGCCCGATCGTGTTGAAACGCCCCGGCGCGGTCGTCTGGGACGACTGAGACGACCACCCGGTCGGCGTATCGATCATGCGCCCCCCCCCGGGTCGCTACAGTCGGTGCCGCGGTACGTGTGACCCCGAAGAAGGGGACACGTCATGAAGCCAGTCCTGAAGCTCACCGTCGACGGCGAAGAGCTGGAGTTCGTCAAGGCCAGCCAAAGCCACATCGACGGCAAGGAGTGCCTGCACCTCGCGCCCGGCAAGGGCGGTGCGATCCACCTCGTGGAGAGCGAAGACACGACCACCATCATCACGACCGACCGCGCGAAGCTCCGCGCGTTCATCGACGGTGCCAAGGCCGGCGAATTCGACCACCTGACCGTCTGACCCATGTAACACAACGAGCTCACGTCCTCGTGTCGGACGTGGGCTCGTTTGTCAGGGCGCCTGAACGGAACTTCTTCTTTCTCTCGTCGGCGGCCGCGCGACTTGATTACGGATTGGGCCATTGATCCGTCACGGTCGAATCCTTTTCGCTAAGCGGTACAGTCGTCGGTCCGGTGCTCGGATCGATTTCTATACCACCGCTTGATCTCTTCCTCGCGGTTCAGCTTCCACCCGGGGATGTCGCGTCGAATGGCGGGACGTCGACCTCGACGCGCGCACGCTCACCATCCGGGAGAGCAAGACCGAGGCGGGGGAGCGCACGGTGGCGCTCGACACGGGCACGGTGGCGGTCCTGCGGGAGCACCGCAAGACGCAGGTCGCCGAACGGCTTCGCCTGGGCGAGGCGTGGGTGAACTCCGGGCGCGTGTTCACCGACTCGGATGGATCGGCGCTGAACCCCCCTCGGGTCCTCTATCGGTTCCGCGTCCTGACCAAGCGGGCGGGGCTCCCGCCGATCCGGCTCCACGGCCTACGCCATTGCGCGGCGACGTTCGCGCTGGCGGCCGGGGTCGACATCAAGGTGGTGCAGGCGATGCTGGGCCACGCGTCGCGGAGTATCACCGCCGACATCTACACCTCGGTGCTGCCCGAAGTCGCCCACGAGGCGGCCGAGCGGACTGCCGCGCTCATTCCCAGGTCCGGCGGGGTGTCCTAGGTCGGAACCGGTCGTATCACACTGCGATCATGAACAGCTCCGATTCGGAGAAACCGCAGGTCAGTAGCCGCTCCGCGTGATCAACATGTGACTTCCACCTTAAGCGGATGTAAAGGAGTGCCGTCCGTTCTTGTTGCGGCCTCGCCGCCACCTCAATGTGAGTCCGTTCACGAAAGGAGGACGGGTATGTCAGGACAGGTGGCGACGGCTCCACCGGCGGCGCGGCCGGGCGGCGAACGGCGCGTGGTGGCCAACGTCATGCGTGGCTCCATCGGCAACTTGATCGAGTGGTACGACTGGTACGCCTACACCGCCTTCAGCGTCTACTTCGCATCGGCGTTCTTCCCGAAGGGTGACCTGACCGCGCAGCTGCTCAACTCGGCGGGCGTGTTCGCGATCGGGTTCCTGATGCGTCCACTCGGCGGCTGGATGCTGGGCCGCTACGCGGACCGCTTCGGCCGGCGTGCCGCGCTGACGCTGTCGGTGACGCTGATGGCGGCGGGCTCGCTGGTCATCGCGCTCACCCCGACCTACGCCTCGATCGGCATCCTCGCGCCCGCGCTGCTGCTGGCGGCCCGCCTGGTGCAGGGCATCTCGGTGGGCGGCGAGTACTCGACGTCGGCCACCTACCTCTCCGAGGTCGCCTCGACGGGGCGGCGGGGCTTCTACTCCAGCTTCCAGTACGTAACCCTGGTGGCCGGTCAGCTCACCGCCCTCGGCGTGCAGATCGTGTTGCAGCAGATGCTGAGCGGCGAGCAGATGGCCGAGTGGGGCTGGCGGATCCCGTTCGTGATCGGCGCGGTGGGCGCGCTGGTCGTGATGTGGCTGCGCCGCGGCATGGACGAGACCGACAGCTACCAGAAGGAGTCGGCGTCCGGCTCGGAACAGCGCGGCACCGTGCGGGCGCTGCTGCGCCACCCCAGGGAGTGCCTGCTGGTCGTCGGCCTGACCCTCGGCGGCACCGTCGCCTTCTACACCTTCACCACGTACCTGCAGAAGTTCATGGTGAACACCTCCGGCATCGACAAGGGCACCGTCGCCTGGATCAACTTCCTGGCGCTGCTGGTGTTCCTGTGCATCCAGCCGCTGGCCGGGGCGCTGTCGGACCGCATCGGCCGCCGCAAGCTGCTGCTGGGCTTCGGCGTCAGCGGCACCCTGCTGACGGTGCCGCTGCTGACGCTGCTCAGCTCGACGCAGAACCCGGTGGCCGCCTTCGCGCTGATGCTGGCCGGGCTGGTCATCGTCACCGGCTACACCTCGATCAACGCGATCGTGAAGGCCGAGCTGTTCCCGACCAACATCCGCGCGCTCGGCGTCGGCCTGCCCTACGCGCTGACCGTGGCGATCTTCGGCGGCACCGCCGAGTTCGTCGGGCTGTGGCTCAAGCAGGCGGGCAACGAGCCGGTGTTCTACTGGTACGTGGCAGGATGCGTCCTGGTCTCGCTGGTCGTGTACCTCTGCATGCGCGAGACCTCGCAGAGCTCGTCGCTGGAGGACGCCCCGCAGCCGAGCAAGCCGAGCTGAGCGGGAGGTGGCCGTGCGTGTGCTGCTCGTCGAGGACGACGACGGCGTCGCCGACGCCCTCGTCGACGTCCTCACCGCGCACGGCCACCGCCCGACGCGGGTCTCGCGGGGCACCGACGCGCTGACCCGCCACCGCGAGCACGACCTGGTCCTGCTCGACCTGGGGCTGCCCGACGTCGACGGCCTGGAGGTGCTCCGCAAGCTGCGCAGGGTCGCCGAACTGCCGGTGATCGTGCTGACCGCCCGCGGTGAGGAGCGCAGCGTGGTCCGCGGGCTGCGCTCCGGAGCCGACGACTACCTGGTCAAGCCGGTCCGGATGGCCGAGCTGCTGGCCCGCATCGACGTGGTGACGCGGCGGCACAGCGCCACCTCGCCGGCGAGCGAGGTGGTGGCGGCGGCCGACGTGCGGGTGGACCTGCGCACCCGCCGCGTCCGGGTCGGCGAACGCGACGTCGAGCTGACGCCGAAGGAGTTCGACGTGCTGGCGGTGCTGGCCAACCACGCGGGCACCGCGGTGAGCAGGCAGAAGCTGATGGACGAGGTGTGGGGCGATGCCTACCTGGCCATCTCCCGGTCCCTCGACGTGCACATCGCGCAGTTGCGCGCCAAGCTCGACCGCCCGCGGGTGCTGACCACGATCCGCGGGTTCGGTTACCGGTTCGGGGAGTAGCGCCGTGCGCAGGCGCCTGCTGCTGGTGCTGCTGACCTTCTCGATCGTGGCGGTCGCCGCGTTCGCGCTGCCGCTGCTGGGCGTGACCGCCGCTCAGCGGACCCAGCAGCTCGCCCTGTCCCGCAGCGGCGCGCTGGACCGGTTCGCCGCGCTGGCCGACCAGGCCAGCGGCACCGGCGACGTCGCCCAGCTGGTCAGCGAGGCCACCCGCTACACCGAGCTCTACGGCGAGCCGCTGGTCGTGGTCGGCGCCGACCGCGGGCCGATCGTGGAGACCGGCGGGCTGCGAGCCGCGGACGTCGCCGAGCCGATCGACCAGGCGTTGCGCAACGAGCCGTCCGGGCAGCTCGCGCCGCTGCGGCCGTGGTCGGGCGAGGACGTGCTGCGCCACCGCCCGGTGGGCAGCGGTACCCGGGTGACCGGGGCGGTGGTGATGCGGGTGTCGGTGCGCGCGGCCGCCGCCGACATCTCCCGCCAGTGGGCGCTGATCGCGCTGGGCGCGGTCAGCGCGCTGGCCGCCTGCGGGGTGCTGGCCCTGGTCGTGGCGCGCTGGATCCTGCGTCCGCTCGGGGAGCTGGAGTCCGGGGTCCGCGCGGTTGCCGCCGGTTCCCGGCAGACCCGGGTGGCGGTCGGCGCCGGACCTCCGGAGCTGCGTGCCCTTGCCGGGCTGTTCAACGGCATGTCGGAGGCGGTGGCCGAGGCCGAGGAACGGCAGCGCCGCATGGTCGCCGACGCCTCCCACCAGCTGCGCAACCCGATGGCCGCGCTGCGGCTGCGGGTGGACGCGCTGGAGCGGCGGATCCAGCCGGAGGCCATGGCCAGCTACCGGTCCACGGTCGAGGAGGTGGAGCGGCTGGAGGCGCTGCTGGACCGCTTGCTGGTGCTGTCGACGGCCGACGACAGCGCGGCCGACCGCGACGGTGGTGCCGACGGCTCCACGTGCGATCCGCACGCGGTCGTCGCGGACCGGGTGGCTGCCTGGCGCTCCGCCGCCGATGACGCCGGCGTCGTGCTGCGCACCGGCGACCCGCCCGCGTTCCGCGTCGACGCGCGGTGCGCGCGGGACGACCTGGCCCAGATCCTCGACGTCGTCCTGGACAACGCGGTCAAGTACGCGGGCACCGGTGCCGAGGTGACCGTCTCCGAGACCGCCGACCGGCAGTGGTACCGGCTCGCGGTGACCGACACCGGCCCCGGACTGGCACCTGACGAGCTGGCCATGGCCACCGGCCGGTTCTGGCGGGCCGACCGCGACCGCGGCAGCCGGGGGACCGGGCTCGGGCTGTCCATCGCCGACCGGCTCGCGACCGCACGCGGAGGCTCCCTGCGCGTGGCCGGGGTCGAGCCGCACGGTTTGTCGGTTCGGGTGGAACTGCCGGTCGCGCGGGACGGAGGTGATCGACCGTGAGTGGCATCGACCGCCGTCGGCTGCTTCGGTTGGGAGCCGCCGGGATCCTCGCCGGCGTGCTGCCCGCGTGCGCGCCGGCTGGGCCTGAGCTGCCTCTGCGCATCGCGGCGGGGGAGCGGGGCGGCTTCTACTCCGAGTTCGCAGCACTGCTGGCCGAAGAGATCGCCCTTGCCGACTCCCGGCTGAGGCCCACCGTCTTCGACACCGAGGGCAGCGTGGCCAACGTCGAGCTCCTCCGGGACGGCCGCGCCGAGCTCGCGCTGCTGCTCGCCGACGTGGCCCAGGCCGCACCGCGGGGGGAGCTGGGGCCCCCGGTGCAGGTCAGGGCGCTGGGCCGGTTGTACGAGAACTACGTCCAGCTCGTCGTGCCGGTGGACAGCCCGATCCGCGGGCTGCCCGACCTGCGTGGGCGGACGGTGTCGCTGGGCGCGCCGAAGTCCGGCAGCACGTTCTTCGGCACCCGCCTGCTGGCCCGCGCGGGAGTCGAGGCCCGGACGCTGGCCCTGCCTCTGGAGGAGGCGGTGGCGGCGTTGGAGAACGGCCGGATCGAAGCGCTGCTGTGGTCGGGTGGCGTGCCCACGCCCGCGCTTCGCGCACTGGACGAACGCAGCGGCATCCGGCTGGTCCCGTTGCAGGCATCGGTGCCCGGGCTGTGCGGGTACGCGGTCTGCGAGCAGGTGTGGGTGCCGCCGCGTGCCTACCGGATGGGGGCCGGGGTGCCGACCGTCGGCATGGCCAACCTGCTGGTGTGCCCGCCCGGCCTGCCCGACGACGTCGCCGCGACGGTCGTGCGCGTGCTGGTCGGCCAGGCGTCCCGGCTGGTGCCGCGGCAGGCGGTCGGCACCCAGTTCCTGGATGTCCGGACCCTGACCGGCACCGGCGCGGTGCCGCTGCACCCGGGGGCGCAACGGGCCTACCGGGAGCTCCACGGCTGACGAGCGGTGACTTTGTGCCCTCCCGGGCGCTTCGCGGCGCGATCAGAATTGCCCGCAATGGTGAGGTACCGGGAGGTAGAGGTGCCGTTGAGGAATCCTGGGCGCGCGCAGCCGCGCCGATGGGGCTGTTTCCCGAAGCCGGTCCGCAGGTGGATCGACGACCTGAGGCTGCCGCGACTACCACGTCAGACGCCGGGCGTGCCCGCCTGAGCCCGGCCGGGAGCCGGGCTCAGGCGCCCGGCTCCAGCAGCAGGACCGCGTACTCGCCGTCCGGACACGCGGGCTGCCTGGTCAGACCCACGCGTTCGGCGACCCTGATCGCGGACGCGTTCGACGGGCTGGTCTCCACCAGCACCGGCCACCCGGGCTGCGCGGAAGCGCCGGCCGCGATCGCCGCGCGCGCCGTTTCGGTCGCGATGCCCATGCCCCAGAATTCCGGAGCCACGCGGTAGTAGAGGTTCCAGCAGCGCCGGTCGCGCCACAGCTTCGGCTGCACACCACCGAATCCGGCGACACGTTCGCCGAGCAGGATTGTCCAGTAGCCGTGCTCGCCGCGGTCCCAGACCTCGACGAAGGCGTTGAGGAAACGCGCGCAGTCCAGCACCTCCGGTGGCTTGCGTGGAGGCTCCTCGCGGGCGCGCAGCGACGCCTCCAGCGCGGCGAACGCGTCGAGGTCGCTCTCGCGCACTCGCCGCAGCTTCAACCGGGACGTCGAAACCTCCGGGAATGCCATGTGGACAACGCTATCCACCGGAGCAACCGGAATTGCGCGCGAACCGGTTCGATAGGTTGGGGAGCCCGTGCAGCAGTGTGCCGGCCGAGCGGTGCCGGGGTGAGGAGGTGCGATCGATGCGTGCCATGGTGTTCGAGGAGTTCGGCCGGACCCCCGTCGTCCGCGAGGTGCCCGATCCCGAGCCGTCGCGGCTCGGCGCGGTGGTGCGTGTCGAGGCGACCGGGCTGTGCCGCAGCGACTGGCACGGGTGGATGGGCCACGACCCGGACATCGCGCTGCCGCACGTGCCCGGGCACGAGCTGTCCGGCGTCGTCGAGGCGGTGGGCGCCGAGGTCGCCAACTGGCGGCCCGGCGACCGGGTCACGGTGCCGTTCGTCTGCGCGTGCGGCCGGTGCGCCGAGTGCGCGCGGGGCGACCAGCAGGTGTGCGCGCACCAGACGCAGCCGGGCTTCACGCACTGGGGGTCCTTCGCCGAGTTCGTGTCGCTGGAGAACGCCGACGTCAACCTCGTGGCCGTGCCGGACGCGATGTCGTTCGCGACCGCGGCCGGGCTCGGCTGCCGGTTCGCGACGGCCTTCCGGGCGGTGGTCGCCCAGGGCCGGGTGACGGCTGGGCAGTGGGTCGTGGTGCACGGCTGCGGCGGGGTGGGGCTGTCCGCGGTGATGATCGCCGCCGCCTGCGGTGCCGCCGTGATCGCGGTCGACATCTCACCGGACGCGCTCGCCCTGGCGCGCCGCTTCGGCGCGAAGGAGTGCCTGGACCCCTCGGCGCTGCCGGTACCCGTGGCCGAGGCGGTCGCCGGAATGACCGGCGGCGGTGCGCACGTGTCGATCGACGCGCTCGGCAGCCCGCAGACCTGCGCCAACTCGGTCGCGAGCCTGCGCAGCCGCGGCAGGCACGTGCAGGTCGGCCTGCTGCCGCAGGCGGCGGGGGACCCGAGCCTGCCGATGTCGCGGGTCATCGCGCTCGAGCTGGAGGTACTGGGCAGTCACGGCATGGCCGCGCACGAGTACCCGGCGATGATGGAGATGGTCGCCACCGGTTCGCTGCGCCCGGACCTGCTGGTGACCAACGTGATCGGCCTGGAGCAGGCACCGGAGGCGCTGGCCGCGATGGGCGGGGGAGCTGGCCCGGGCGTGACCGTCGTGGAACCGCACCGCAACACCTCCTAGGAAACTCAGGCTGCGGTCTTTCTCATGCCTGTCCGTGCTTGCTAGCTGCGCCCACCCTCCTTTTCGGACTCCACGGCGGGGTTCCGGGGGATTCCGCGCGGGTGCGGCACGCCGATCGGGTGGCCGAGTGCGCGTCTGAGCGCGGTACGCAGGGCGTTCCCGCTCGGTTGGTGCACGACGGCGGCGACGTGGGCGTCCGGCCGTACGAGCCACACCTCGCCCGGACGCGCCTCCAGCGCCGAGGAGAGCGCGCCCGCACCGTCGATCTCCGCCAGCGACGTCACGCGCAGCGGTAGGTCGATGTCGGCCACCCAGTCGCGCACCTGTGCCGGATCGACCCCCGCAGTGGTCAGGAACAGGAACCCGTCCCGGGCCAGCTCGCGGAAGCGGGTGCGGTCAGGGCCGGCAAGCGGAGCGTCCGGTACGAGCACCCCGGGCCCCGGACGTGGTGCCTGTCCGCGCGGCGGCCGTCCGTTGAACGCCCGGCTCGGGTCCGGAGTCGTCAGCGGAGACGCCGCGTACCAGAACGGTTCGCTGAGCCTGCCGGAGTCGACCTCGGCGCGCGCCGCCGGGTCCGACACAGCGCTGTCGAGCACCCGTCGCCGCCGCTCCCGCTGCGCTTCACCGTGCGGGACGAGGAACTCCATCGTGGTCGTGGTGACGGCCAGGTTCTCGCGGGCGGCGAGGTGCCGCTCGGCGTGGTAGCTCTCCAGCAGGCCCTCGCCCGCCCCGCCGTGCAACGCGAACGCGATCTTCCACGCGGCGTTCTCGACATCGGCGACCCCGGAGTTCAGCCCGCGCGCGCCGAACGGCGCCACCAGGTGCGCGCAGTCGCCGGCGAGCAGCACACGGCCGACCCGCATCCGGTCGACGAGCCGCGAGTGGAAGCGGTAGACCGACTTCCAGACGATCTCGTAGTCGTGGTCGCCGATGACCGCGCGGATCCTGGCGTCCAGCGCTCCCGACTCGGACTCGGCCGCCAGGTCGTAGTCGCGCGGCACCTGCCAGTCGATTCGGTAGGTGGAGCCGGGGCACGGGTGGATCAGCACCTGGCGTCCCGGGTTGCAGGAGGGGTCGAAGTGGAAGCGCCGCTCGTGGGCCCACCCGGGCAGGTCGGCACGGATGTCGCAGATCAGGAACCGGTCGTCGAAGGAGTGCCCGGCGAAGGTCACGCCCAGCATCCGGCGTACCTCGTCGCCGTGGCCTCCCGCGCACGCGACCGCGTAGTCGGCCGCGAACGTCCGGGCACCGCAGCGCAGCAGCACGCCGGAGGCGTCCTGCTCCAGCTCGGTGACCTCGTGGTCCCACAGGACCTCGACGAGCGGTTCATCGGCGATCCGCTCGTCGAGGATCTGCTCGGTGCGGACCTGCGAGAGGTTGACGAACGGCGGGAAGCGGGCGTGCCCGCGGTCGCCGAGGGTGTGGCTGAACAGCTCCGCGTCCCGGTAGAAGGTGCGCGCGGTGGTCCAGGTCAGGCCCTCGTCGGCGATGCGCCGCCCCGCGCCGACGCTCTCCCACACGTCGAGCACGTCGCCCTGCTGGCAGATCGAGCGCGAACCCGCGCGGTCGCGCTCCGGCCGCCGGTCCAGCACCACGACCCGCACGCCCCACCTGGCCAGCAGCAGCGCCGCCGTCTGGCCGACCGGTCCGTTGCCGATCACCGCGACGCGTCCATGCCGTGCGCTCATCCGGTCCTCGCTCAGCCCTGCAACAGGTCCCAGACATCGCGGTCCCGTTCCGGTGTCCAGATCACGGGCCGCTCCACACCGGACAGTTCGTCCCACAGCCGTGCCACGTCGAACGGCAGGCAGTGCTCGAAGATCGGCCAACGCCCGTAGGTGCCGACCAGCGCGGCGTGGGTCGCCTCGAACGCCTCCTTGAGCGTGCCGCCCCGCTGCTGGACCGCGCCGACCTCCTGGATCATCACCTCCAGGAAGTGACGGGTCTGGTCGATGGCCGCATGCACCGCGTCGGTTCCCCGGCTGACCGCGCCGCGGCCGCCGACCAGCGCCTCGGCGCCGAGCGCGCGGACGGCGTCCAGAGTGGAGGTCGCCCACTCGCGGTGGAAGGCGTCGCCGGTGTAGAGCGCGGCCTCGGCCTCGACCAGGTCGCCGGCGAACAGGATGCGCTGCTGCGGCAGCCAGGCGACGAGGTCGCCCTCGGTGTGCCCGCGGCCGCAGTAGTGCAGCTCGAGGCTGCCCCGGTCGCCGCCCAGGTCGATGGTGAGCCGGTCGGAGAAGGTCAGCGTCGGCCAGGTCAGCCCGGGCACCGACGCGGCGTCCTTGGCCAGCCGGGGCATCCTGGCGAACTCCGATTCCCAGTCCTGTTTGCCGCGTTCGGCGATCAGGGCGCGGGTGTTGTCGTGGGCGATGACGACCTCGGCGTCGAAGGCGCTCGCGCCCAGCACCCGCACCGCGTGGTAGTGCGACAGCACCAGGTACTTGACCGGCTTGTCGGTGTACTCGCGCAGCCTGGCCAGCCACTCCCGGGCCGCGGTGGGCGTGGCCAGGGCCTCGAAGCAGACCAGGAAGTCCTCGCCCTCGACGGCGCCGACGTTCGGATCGCCCTCGGCGGTCAGCGCGTACACGCCGTCGGCCAGCACCTCCAGCGTCTGCTCCTTGTCGGCCAGGTCACCCGACGACGCGAACGGCTTCGCCGACATCGGCCCCTCCTCGGTCAAAGCTTTGATCAACTGGGGTGAAGCTAGCGCGGCGCGCACACCCAGTGGAAGCCACCGAACGGCTGCTCGCAGCACGTGCGATGCGGCGGGCGACGCGCCCGCACGGCGCACGAGCCGCCCTCTAGCCTGGGCTCATGCCAGCAGAACCCGCCGCCGACTCCCTGGACTACATCTCGTTCGTCGACTACGCGGTCGACCGGACCTCCCGCGAACTGCCGGAGGTCGACCCGGTCGCGATGCGGCTCGTGCTTACCCTGCACCGGGCGACCAGCGCGCTGGTGTACGACCTGGAGTCGTCGGTGCACCGGCCGCGCGGCCTGAGCTGGCCGGGGTTCCGCGTGCTCTTCGTGCTCTGGCTGGCCGGGCCGCTGGAGGGCAAGCGGGTCGCCGAGCTCTCGGGGATGAGCCGGGCGGCGGTGTCCGCACTGGTCAAGACACTGGAGCGGGACGGGACGATCTCCAGGCGGCAGAGAGAGCGCGACCGCCGCGTGGTCTCGTTCGAACTCACCGAGGCGGGCCGGGAAGCCATCCTCGGTGCCTACACCGCCCACAACGAGCGCGAGCAGGCGTGGGCGTCCACGCTGACCCGGCCCGAGCGCACGATCCTGATCGGCCTGCTGGAGAAGCTCGCCACCGGCTCGGTCAGCGCCGAGGCCAAGCGCCGCAGCTGAGGGGAACCGGTCCAGTCGCAGGGCTGCCGCGCTCCCCGGCAGCGCATACGTGATGCGCTGAGCGGCTACCGGCGGGCACGCCGGGGCGCGGGGTGGGTCAGCCGGAGGCGGATGCGCGAGCTCACCTCGCGCAGGAGGTCCGCCCACTCGGCCGGGTCGTGGTCGAACCGCTCCGCCGACCACCCGACGCTGAGGCTGCCGTAGGGCTCGTCGCGCAGGAAGACCGGCACCGCGAGCGTGGCGACCCCGGGGTCGTACTCGCCGACCGTGTAGGCCCAGCCGCGTTCGCGGACCTCGGCGAACTGGCGCTCCAGCAGCGCGAGGTCGGTGACGGTGCGCTCGGTGAACCGTGCCAGCGGCCGGTCGGTGAACAGCCAGGTGCGCTGCTCGTCGGGCAGGAAGGCGTAGTAGGACTTGCTGGTGGCGCCGGCGTGCGCCGGATACAGCTCGTTGACCAGCAAATACCCCGCAGCCGGCCGTCGGCGCCGTCCACGGCGAGCACGCAGCGCATGTGCGCGCTGTCGGGCACCGACAGCAGCGCGCTGTGTCCGGTGGCCTCGGCCGGCTCGGCGAGCAGCGGACGCACCAGGATGTCCAGCGCTCCAGCCCGGTCCCACATCCGTCCCAGGTGCAGCGCGGCCGGACCGATCCGGTAGCGGCGGTTGGCCGAGTCCCGCACCAGGAACCCGCGGTGGGCCAGCACCGCCAGCAGCCGCTGGGCGATGGAGGTGTGCAGACCGAACTCGGAGGCCACCTCGGTGACGCCCCACTCCGGGCGGGAGCGGTCGAAGGCCAGCAACACCTGCAACGCGCGGTCGGCGGTCTGCGGGAGACCGGCCGGGGTCCGAGGGGCGGTTCCGGGTTCGGCCATCCCGCCATTGTGCGAATAGCGGGAAATCCTTGCCCGGCGTGGTCGATGACCCGCAGCGAGGCGGTCGCCGGGGCCGCTCCGAACGCCCCCGGTGAACGCCACACCACAGCGCGGCGCGATCCGCCGCCGGTGGCCGCGCGAGCGCCGCGGATGGACCCCCGTCCTGTCCGCGGGCGCCGCACTCCAGCGATCGACGACGCGGGCCGCCCGAGGCCGGACCGCGTCCACGACCCCGTAGGGGCGCCCATGCTCAAACATGTCCTCGAAGTGATGGACCTCCTCGACCACCCCGAGGTCGGCGGGGCCGACGTCGTCGACCACCTCGACCGCATCGCCGGTGAGTCCGGCCTGGTCACGAGCACGTCGGTCAGCGGCCGCGCGGGTACGACGGACTTCGTCCGCGTGCACGTCCCCGGTTTCGCGGGCAAGTCCGCCGGCGGCGACGCGCCGACGCTCGGTGTGGTCGGCAGGCTCGGCGGTGTCGGGGCCCGCCCGGAGACGACCGGTTACGTCTCCGACGGCGACGGCGCGGCCGCCGCGCTGGCCGCCGCCGCGAAGCTGCTGTCGATGCGGGCCCGCGGCGACGTCCTGCCCGGTGACGTGACGATCCGGACCCACGTGTGCCCGGACGCCCCGACACGGCCGCACGATCCTGTGCCGTTCATGGACTCGCCGGTTGACATGGCGACCATGAACGCCCACGAGGTCACCCGCGAGATGGACGCGGTGCTCTCGATCGACACCACCAAGGGCAACCGGATCATCAACCACAAGGGCCTGGCGCTGTCGCCGACGGTCCGGCAGGGCTACGTGCTGCGCGTGTCCGACAGGCTGGGCGCGCTGCTGGAGACGGTCACCGGCGAGCCGCTGGTGACATACCCGGTGACCACGCAGGACATCACGCCGTACGGCAACGGGATCTACCACATCAACTCGATCCTGCAGCCCGCCACGGCCACCGACGTCTCCGTCGTGGGACTTGCGATCGTGACGGCCACGGCGGTCCCGGGTTGCGCCACCGGCGCGAGCCACGAGACCGACATCGCCGCCGCGGCCCGATACGCGGTGGAGGTGGCCAAGGAGTTCGGTGCCGGGGCCCTGGAGTTCCACGACCAGGCCGAGTTCGCCCGTCTAGTCGAGCGCTACGGGTCGATGGCGCACCTGCAGACCATGGGCGCGCTCCCGCCCGCGGGGAAGGGCGCTTGAAGACGGATGGCCGGCCTCGAGAGTCGTCCAATGTGGACGTTTGGTTGAAGCCGGCTCGCGGTTGCCGAGAAGCCGGGCATGGACTCGCATCCGCCTGCTGCGTGGGGGAAACTGGTCGCAGTCGGCGAGGAGGTCGGTGTGGTCGAGAAACTCGAGCGGATGCCGGAGGACTGGTCGAGGGCGCTGGCGGTGGTCGCGCACCCCGACGACCTGGAGTACGGCGCGGCGAGCGCGGTGGCGGAGTGGACGGACGCCGGCCGCGACATCGCCTACCTGCTCGCCACCCGAGGTGAGGCGGGCATCGACGGCCTGGAGCCGGGGGAGAGCGCGCGGGTCCGGGAGGCGGAACAGCGGGCGAGCGCGGACGTCGTCGGCGTGTCCGTGGTCGAGTTCCTGGACCACCGCGACGGGGTGATCGAGGACGGTGTCGCACTCCGGCGCGACCTGACCGCGGCGATCCGGCGGCACCGGCCCGAGCTGCTGATCACGCTCAACCACCACGACACCTGGGGCGGCAGGGCGTGGAACACCCCCGACCACCGTGCGGTGGGGCGTGCCGCTCTCGACGCGGCCGGCGACGCGGGCAACCGGTGGATCTTCCCCGATCAACTGCGCGAGGGCGGTCTCGAACCCTGGGGCGGGGTGCGCTGGGTCGCGGTCGCCGGTTCGCCACAGCCGACGCACATCGCCGAGGTCGGTACGCGCTCGCAGGAGCGCGGGATCGCCTCGCTCACCGAGCACCGCACGTACCTGGCCGCTCTCGGCGACACCGAACCCGGTGAGCAGGCGCGCTCGTTCCTCACCGGCATCATGGACTCCGTGGAGCGGGACCACGGCGTGCGCGGCGTCGCCTTCGAGCTCTACTCCCGCTGAATCCGCTCCCAGGGCACAGCGCCGGTCAGCCCCGCGATGCGCCCCGGCGGAGTTCTCCCGCTGGGGTCAGTTGCAGCGGCCCTGGCGCCAGTAGCCCATGAAGGCCACCGAGCCGCGGGGGACGCCGTAGTCGCTGACCATCATCCGCCGCAGACGTTTGATCACCGCGGCCTCGCCCGCCAGCCAGCCGTAGAGCTCGCCGCCGGTGGCGTCCACGCTCTCGCGCTGCTCGGGAACCTCCCACAGCAACGTCGTGTCCACGTCGACGTCGTCCAGCTCCGAGACGCCCGCCCGGCGGTCGGTTTCACACAGCTCGGCCAGCGCGTCGGCCAGGGCGGTCTCCAGCAGGGTGCCGTGCGGAGTCGGGCGGTTGCCCCGCTGCCGGATGGACCAGCGGATCTCCACACCGTCCGGCGCCCGCCACCACTGGACGTCCCCGGCGGTCGGCACCTCCACGCAGACGATCCCCCGCGCGTCCGCGGGCAGCGACTCCACGATGGAGGCCACCGCGGGCAGGGCCGTCTCGTCGCCGGCCAGCACCACCTGCCTCGTCGTCTCGGGCGGGAGCCACTCGCAGCCCCACATCCGGCCGTTGCCCGGCCGGTCCGGGCCGCACAGGACGGCGATGTCACCGGGGGCGGCAGCGGCCGCCCACCGGGAGGCCGGACCGCCGTGGCCCTCGTCGACGCCGTGCAGCACGAAGTCGACGTCGATCTCGGCGACCTTTGGGCGGTAGGCGCGGACGGTGTAGGTGCGCATCGTGGGACGCACGTCGTCGGGCATCGCCTGCCACCGCGGGTACCAGTCCTCGCCGTGCGGGATGTCGTCGATCGTGCGGCCCGGCTGCGGCAGCAGCAGCTTGATGCGCTGGTCGGCGCCGCCCGCGCCGAACCCGCGCAGGCTGTCGCCGGTGAAGGTCAGGCGCACGAAGCTCGGCCCGAGGGGTTCGGCGCGCGCCACCCGGACCACGTACATCCGGTACCCAGGCTGCCCGTCGTGCCGCCGCCTGGCCGTGCGCGCCTTCGTCATGGGTGTGACCTCCGCCAACGTTCCTACGTCTGATCGCGTGCTAGCTTAGCCTAACCTTAATGCTTCAGGAGGTTCACGTGCGTCGCAAGATCGGGGCCATCGCCGGGCTCGTCGCCGTCACCGGTGCTCTGGCCGGCTGCGCTTCACCGGAGCCGGCGGCAGACTCCGCAGGCGGCCGGTGGTCCTACACCGACGACCGCGGTGTCACCGTCAACGCCGACCACCGCCCGCAGCGCGTCATCGCCCAGGTGTCGGCGGCGGGGGCGCTCAAGGACTTCGGGGTCGGCGTGGTGGGCACGTTCGGTCCGCTGGTCAAGGACGACGGCAGCACCGAGAACGAGGCGGGCAGCGTCAACCCGGCCGAGGTCACCGACGTCACCGGCCCGGCATACGGCGAGCTGAACATGGAACGGGTCGCCTCCCTGCACCCCGATCTGCTGGTCAGCGGCAAGTACGCGGAGTTCGCGGGGCTGTGGCACCTCACCCAGGACCAGGAGGAGACGGTCAAGTCGATCGTGCGGACCGTCGGCGTCCAGCAGTCCGGCGTGGCGCTGCCCGAGAGCATCCGCAAGTACGAGGAGCTGGCACGGGCGCTCGGTGGCGACGTCGACTCGCCGCGGGTGCGCGCGGACGAGGAGGCGTTCAACGCCGCCGCGCAGCGGCTGCGCGGGCTCGGTGAGCGGCTGCGGTCGCAGAACCGCACGATCCTGGCCGTCGGCGGCACCCCGCAGGAGTACTTCGTGGTCGTCCCCGCGCGAAACCCCGACCTGGACTACTACGTCAGGGAGCTCGGGCTCCCGATCACCACTCCGGCCCACCCGGACACCGCGGGCGGCGGGTACTTCGAGCGCCTGTCGTGGGAGAACGCCAACGCCTACAACGGCGACATCCTGCTGTGGGACACGCGCCGCGCGTCGATGAACCCCGAGCAGATGAAGCAGAACCCGCTGTTCGCCGCCCAGCCCGCGGCGGCCGCGAACCGCTTCGTCGAGTGGGACGCCGTGGCGCCGATGAGCTACGCCTCCTACGCGCGGATCATGAACAAGCTCGCCGACCAGATCGAGCGGACCATGGCGGGCATGCGCTGACCCGCACCACCGCGCGGACCCCGGCTGCCGAGGGCGGCCGGGGTCCGCTGCCGTTCGCGGTCAGCCGCTCATCGCGGCGGCCCCGACCGGGTGCGGGTTGCCCAGGTAGGGGAACCGGTCGAGCAGGTCGTGGTGCGGACCGATGTGGTCGGTGGTGATCCGGCCGCCGGAGACCATGTTCAGCCGCGCCGAGGTCACGTCGTCGGTGAGCTTGCGGCCGTTGGGGTAGGCGACGGGCCTGCTGCGGTCGTAGCGCAGGATGTCGGGCAGGACCTGGCGAAGCACGCGGTGGGCGTCCTCGACGCCGTAGCCGCCGGTGTGCTGGAGCACGGCGGTCCACGCGTCGCGGTAGTTCTCCCAGTCGTCGGCGGGCTCGCGCGCGTTGTAGGTGTCCTTGGCGTCCTCGGAGTTGAAGTAGGCCGTCAGCGAGGGGTGCGCACCGCGGTCCATGGACACCAGCTGCCCGTCGCGGCGCAGGCTCACCCTGGCCCAGACGCCGATCAGCGGGTTCGACCCGAGCTCGGCGTTGGGCATCTCCAGCACGATGCCGAAGACGTTCTGGTCGGCCATCGAGTCGCGGCCGGTCCACTGGAAGTCGTGCACGATCCCGTCGAGGTCGGCGAAGAACGGGTCGCTGCGGATGCCGGCGCTGAAGGTCAGGCCGCCGGCGGTGACGATCGCGGGGTCCGAGCCGAAGCTCACCGGGGCGTCGGCGACGAGCCGCTCCACGCCGGGTTCGTGGGACTGGGCACGCCGTCCCAGCGAACGGTGGACCGAGACGGTCTGCCCGCCGTCGACCGGCGGGGAGAAGACGAAGCTGAAGGCCACGTCCGCCTGGGAGTCGCCGTCGGTGTCGACGTTGATCCGGTAGACGGCGTCGGGGTGGAAGTGCTCGCCCCGGGTGGGGGCGAACGGGTTGACGTTCATGATCAGGACGGTGCGGTCACCGGACGGCGCGGTGAAGGCGAAGACGTCGGTGAGGTCCAGCCGCGCGTCGTCGCCGGGAGACCGCAGGTCGGGTCCGCTGAGGTGGTGGGACATGACCCCTCCAGGTGGGAAGTGCTGCCGGTGCGGCGAATGTCCCACCACGAGGGGAAGGTCACCAGGGGAAGAGGTTCCCGCACGGGAGAAGTCGCGAGTGCCGGACGCCACTTCCACGCACAGCAGGACCCTTTCCGCGCGGTGGAAGGGAAAGCGATTTCCCAGGAGTGCACTGCCGACGGCCGGATCACGCGCGCCGCGGCTGCGTCAACTGCGCATCCAGGTCCCCAGCACCATCAGCGTCTTGGTCCCGGTGACGTTGCCCGAGCGGCGCAGCCGCTCGATGGCCTGCTGGAGGTGGTTGACGTCGCGGACGCGCAGCCAGATGAGCGCGTCCGGGTCGCCCGCGATGGTGAAGACCGCCTGCACCTCCGGCAGCGCCGAGGCCGTCTGCACGATCTCGCCCGCCCCGGTGGTGCCGAGGTAGCGCAGCTCGGTGAACGCCTCGACGGCCCACCCGAGCTTGGAGTGGTCGATCTGCACGGTGAACCCGGTGATCACCCCGATGTCGCGCAGCCGGTCCACCCGCCGCTTCACCGCGGCAACCGACAGCCCGACCTCGGCCGCCATCTCGGAGAACGTGCGCCTGCCGTCCTCGCGCAGCAGCCGCAGGATCGAATGGTCGACCGCGTCCACCAGCTCTTCCGCCATGCCTGCTCCAGCTCGTATCGCCCTGCCGTCGGAGTCGTCACCCGTCACGCAAAGAAACTCTCGCAGACGGAACCTCGAGTACAGGATTTTGCGTGATCGACACCGTTTCTGGCCAGCTGCTTGCGCGGTCCCCGCGATCGCCGCTGTGCTGTGGCGCAACTCACCACGCATCGATGGAGACCGCCATGCACACCGACCCCGCCGCCGTGTCGCTCGACGACAAGTACACGGCAGACAGTGGCCGGGTACTGATCTCCGGCATCCAGGCGCTGGTCCGGCTGACCCTGGAGCAGCGCAGGCTCGACGAGTCGCGCGGCCTCGGCACGCGCGCGTTCGTGTCCGGCTACCAGGGCTCGCCGCTGGGCGGGCTCGACATGGAGATGGGCCGGGCCAAGCGCTTCCTGGAGCCGGAGGGGGTGGTGTTCCAGGCCGGGCTCAACGAGGAGCTGGCAGCCACGGCCGTCGCGGGCACGCAGCTGCTGCGCCAGGTGCCGGGGCGCAGGCACGACGGGGTCACCGGCTTCTGGTACGGCAAGAACCCCGGGCTGGACCGCGCGGCCGACGCCATCCGGCACGGCAACATCGCGGGCACCGCACCGCTGGGCGGCGCGGTCGCCTGGATCGGCGACGACCCGGGCAACAAGTCCTCCACCATCCCCAGCGCCAGTGAGCAGATGTGCCAGAGCCTGGCGATGCCGTTGCTGGCTCCCTCCTCGGTCCCGGAGATCATCGAGCTCGGTCTGCACGCGGTCGCGATGTCCAGGGCCGCGAACCTGTGGGCGGGCCTGAAGATCGTCGCCGACATCGCCGACGCCTCGGCCACCGTCGACCTCGGCGCGCTCGGTCACGGAGTCCCGGTGCCCGGGACCGCCGACCGGGCTTCGGCTCAGCTGCTGGGGCAGCCCGCGCTGGACGCGGAGCTCGACGTGCTCACCCGGCGGCTGGACCTCGCCCGCGCCTACGGCACGACCCACGGCCTGAACAAGGTGACCTTCAGCGCCCGCCGTGCCACCACCGGCGTGGTCGCCTCCGGCCTGGCCCACGCCGTCGTGCTCCGCGCGCTGGAGGACATGGGCATCGGCGAGGGCGCGATGGAGGCGCTCGGCCTGCGGCTGGTCCGCATCGGCATGCCCTACCCGCTGGACCACGCGCACCTGGCCTCGATGCTGGAGGGCCTCGACGAGGTCGTGGTCGTCGAGGACAAGACGCCCTTCCTGGAAGCCCAGGTCAAGGAAGCGATGTACCGGCGCTCCGACGCACCGCTGGTCGTTGGGCGCCGCGACGACCGCGGGCGTCCGCTGCTCACCGTCAGGGGCACCCTGTCGGCCGGCGACGTCGCGCTGGCCCTCGGCCGGCGCATCGGGCAGGACCGCCTGCCGGAGAGCGCGGCGGCCTACCTGCGCACCGCCAACCCGCGGCGGTCGCGGATCGAGCTGCCCACGATCGCCCCGCGCACCCCGTACTTCTGCTCGGGCTGCCCGCACAACACCTCCACGCGGGCCGACGACGACACGCTCGTGGGCGCGGGCATCGGCTGCCACGTGATGGTGCTGCTCGACGGCGAGGGCCGGGGCCACCAGGTCGGCGTGACCCAGATGGGCGGCGAGGGCGCGCAGTGGAACGGGCTCGCCCCGTTCACCGACGACCGGCACTTCGTGCAAAACCTCGGCGACGGCACGTTCCACCACTCCGGTTCGCTGGCCATCCGGGCGTCGGTCGCGGCGGGGGTCAACGTGACCTACAAGCTGCTCTACAACGACGCGGTCGCGATGACCGGCGGGCAGCGCGCCGAGGGCAGGCTCGACATCCCGGCGCTGACCCGCTGGCTGGCCACCGAGGGCGTGCGCAAGGTCGTGGTCACTACCGCCGAGCCCGGCACCTACCGCGGTGTTCCCCTCGACCCGGTCGCGACGGTGCGCCACCGCGACGACTTCGCCGACGTGCAGCGCGAACTGGCCGCGGTGGAGGGCGTCACGGTCCTGGTCCACGACGACCGCTGCGCGGCGGAGGAACGCCGCCTGCGCAAGCGCGGCGTGCTGCCGACGCCCGCCGAACGCGTGGTGATCAACGAGCGGGTGTGCGAGGGCTGCGGCGACTGCGGGGACAAGTCGACCTGCCTGTCGGTGCAGCCGGTGGAGACCGAGTTCGGCCGCAAGACGCGCATCCACCAGGCGTCCTGCAACTCCGACTTCACCTGCCTGAAGGGGGATTGCCCGTCGTTCCTGCTCGTCGAGCCCGGCACCCGGCCCCGGCGAGAGGTGCCCGCGCTGCCCGTGGAACTGACCGCGCCGGCCGACCGCCCCCAGAAAGACGGTGTGCTGCTGCGGATGCCCGGAATCGGCGGCACCGGCGTGGTCACCGTGTCGCAGATCCTGCAGATGGCCGCGCACATGGACGGCCTGCACGCGGCCGGGCTGGAGCAGACCGGTGTCGCGCAGAAGGGTGGCCCGGTCGTCAGCGACGTCCGGATCTCCAAGCAGCCGGTGGCGGGGGCGCTGCGCGCGTCGAAGTCGACCGTCGACGTCCTGATCGGCTTCGACCTGCTGGGCGCGGCCGCCGAGCAGAACCTGGAGACCGCCGGGGCCGACCGGACCATCGCGCTGGTCAACACCGCCGTGGTACCCACGGCCGCGATGGTCACCAACCGCGTCCCGGTGCCGGGTTCGCCGCAGGACGCCATCGACCGCATCGCGGCGGTCACCGCCGAGCAGGTCCTGCTGGACGCGCAGGGCATGGCCGACGCGCTCTTCGGCGACCACATGCCGGTGAACATGCTGATGATCGGCGCGGCGTTCCAGCGCGGGTGCCTGCCGATGAGCGCCGAGGCGATCGAGCGGGCGATCCGGCTCAACGGCGCGGCCGTGGAAACCAACCTCGCGGCGTTCCGCTGGGGCCGCGCTGCGGTGCTGGACCGCGATGCCGTCGAGCGGGCGCTCGCGCCGCAGGAGCGCGCGGTCGTCGAGGTCGACGCGACCGCGCGCCGGATCGCGGGCGACGAGGCGGGCGAGCTCGGCCGGGTGCTGGCCACGCGGGTCGCCGACCTCGTCGGCTACCAGGACGAGACCTACGCCCAGCGCTACGCGCGGGATGTCCGCCGGGTGGCCGGGATCGCCCGCGAGCGCGCGGGCGAGGAGGGCGGCGAACGCGTCGCGGTCGCCTACGCCAAGGGCTTGCACAAGCTGATGGCCTACAAGGACGAGTACGAGGTGGCGCGACTGCACCTCGACACCGTGGAGAAGGCCCGGCTCGGCGACGAGTTCGGATCCGGCGCCTCGGTCTCGGTTCTGCTGCACCCGCCGGTGCTGCGTGCGCTGGGCATGAAGCGCAAGATCCGGCTGCGCCGCACCGCCGAGGTCGCGTTCCGCGCGCTGCGTTCGGCCCGCCGCCTGCGCGGTACGCGCCTGGACGTGTTCGGTTACGCGAAGGTCCGCCGGGTCGAGCGCGAGCTGGTCGGCGAGTACCGCAGGCTCGTCGAGCAGGCGCTGCGCCACCTCGGTTCCGGCACGACCGAGCAGGTCGCGGCCATCGCCGAGCTGCCCGAGCTGGTCCGGGGATACGAGGACATCAAGCTCGCCGGTGTCGAGCGGTTCCGGGAGCGGGCCGCCGAGCAGCTCTCGGCGCTCGCGGCTCGAGCCGGCGCCGAAGACATCGCGGTGAAGAGCTGAGCCGACGCCTCCGGCAGCCACGGCCCTCCCGGGTTCCCTGGGAGGGCCGTGGCTCGTCTACGGCTTGCGCAGCCAGGCGAGCATGCCGCGCTTGGTGACGCGCAACGGCGTCCCGAAGTGCTGCGCGGCTTCGGTGGCCCGTTGCCGGGAAAGCCCGCGTCCCCTGAGGAAGAGGCGGAGCGCCTCGCCGTCGGGGATCTCCACCATCGGCTCGTCCCAGCGCTGGACCTCGACGACATCGAAGACGCCGGCGAGCTGTGGCAGTCCGTTCTCGGCGTCGAAGCTCAGCGGCTCTCCCCAGCCCGGCAGCACCGAGCCGAGCTCGGGGTCGTTGAAGCGGCTGCTCGTGCACGCGGCGAACAGTCCGCCGGGGCGCAGGACGCGCCGCGCCTCCCGCAGCGCGGGGAGCGGATCGGGCAGGTGGTACAGCATCCACAAGGCCGCCCCCGCGTCGAACGCGCCGTCGGCGAACGGCAGGTGCAGCGCGTCGGCGCGGACCGCGGGGCGAGGCGCCCGCGACACGTGGCCCGCCCGGTCGGCCACCACGGGGCGCAGGCCCCGCGCGGCGAGCAACCGGGCGAGGGTGCCGTTGCCGCCGCCGATGTCGACCACGGTCCGGCAGCCCTCGGCCGCGATCCGGTGCGCGACGACGGGATGGATGTCGCCGCGTGCGGACAGCAGGCGGGTGGCCGCCTGGTTGGCGGTGAACCGGCCGGGATCGGTGTCGTAGTCGACGGGCAGCGCCGCACCGCGGTCGCGGCCGGAGTCCGGTGTGGGCCCCATGGCGGAAGTGTCGCAAACCGACCGCTTCCGGCGCGCTCGCGCTGAATCACCCATTCGGTGAGAGCGAATTGCGGATTCGGAATGGGCGTGGCCTGATGCGGAGCCCGAAGCCCGATCATGCACAAGTGGGAGGGCGCTGATCGGAAAAGGCATGCAAAAGTGTTAGAAAACCTGGTCGGATTCCTCTCCGGAATGCGAAATAGCAAATCAATCGGCGCGAACCGGGGCGAATCGGCGAGCCGCGAACAATGCCGCAAAACGGTCACGTTGCGCATTCGGATGGTTACCCTTGGTGGCAAATTTCACAGCGAGTGGGGCGTTGAAACGTTACTATTGCGCGGCGTAGCGTGTTGTTGCCTCGTCGGCATTCGAACGGGAACCGGAGTCGATTATGTGTGCGGTACCGACGCGCGGCGGTGCGGAGGGAAGTGCTGCTTCCGCAGGTGACGCGCTGCTCCGAATCGGCAGACTGCTCTCAAGGGCGCAGACTTCCGATGATCTGCGAACCGTTTACCGGGAGGGCGGCCGGGACGGCGATACGTTTTACCGCGACCGCTGGGCCCACGACAAAGTCGTCCCCTCCACCCACGGCGTGAATTGCACCGGTTCGTGCCGGTGGAACGTTTACGTCAAGGACGGGATCATCACCTGGGAGACCCAGGACACCGACTACCCGTCGGTGGGACCGGACCGGCCGGAGTACGAGCCGCGCGGCTGTCCCCGCGGCGCGTCCTTCTCCTGGTACTCCTATTCGCCGTCCCGGTTGCGCTATCCGCACGCGCGCGGCGTTCTGGTGGAGATGTACCGCCAGGCGCGGCGCGAGACCGGTGATCCGGTGCTGGCCTGGAAGTCGGTCGTGGATGACCCGGAGCGCAGGCGGCGCTACCAGCGGGCGCGCGGCAAGGGCGGGTTGGTGCGGATCTCCTGGGACGAGGCGGTCGAGATGATCGCCGCCGCGCACGTGCACACCATCGCCGAGCACGGCCCGGACCGCGTCGCGGGCTTCTCGCCGATCCCGGCGATGTCGATGGTCTCGCACACCGTCGGCTCCCGGTTCATGTCGCTGATCGGGGCGCCGATGCTGTCGTTCTACGACTGGTACGCCGACCTGCCGGTGGCCTCCCCGCAGGTCTTCGGCGACCAGACCGACGTCCCCGAGTCCGCGGACTGGTGGGACGCGGCCTACCTGATGATGTGGGGCTCCAACGTCCCGGTAACCAGGACTCCCGACGCGCACTGGATGACCGAGGCGCGCTACCGGGGCCAGAAGGTCGTGGTGGTGTCGCCGGACTACGCCGACAACACCAAGTTCGCCGACGAGTGGCTGGCGGCCCACCCCGGCACCGACGCCGCGTTGGCGGTGGCGATGGGCCACGTCGTGCTCCGGGAGTTCTTCGTCGAGCGCAGCACACCGTTCTTCACCGACTACGTGTGCCGCTACACCGACCTGCCGTTCCTGGTCACCCTCGCCGAGCGGCCCGAGGGCCTGGTGCCCGGCAAGTTCGTCACCGCGGCCGACCTGGGCCGCGAAGGCGAGCACGAGGCGTGGAAGACCGTGCTCGTCGACGAGCGCACCGGCAGGCCGCAGGTGCCCAACGGATCGCTGGGTTTCCGCTGGAACGACGGCGAACCGGGGCGGTGGAACCTGGATCTGGAGGAGACCAGCCCACTGCTGAGCCTGCACGGCGCCGAGGTGCTCGGACAGCGCGCCGACGCGGTGCGGGTGCGCCTGCCCCGCTTCGACGAACCGGACGGTCTCGGCCGGGAGGTCACCCGCGGGGTGCCCGCGGTCCGGCTGAGTCCGGAAGGTCCTCTGGTGACAACGGTCTTCGACCTGCTCCTCGCGCAGTATGGCGTCGGCCGGGACGGCCTGCCGGGGCAGTGGCCCGAGGGCTACGACGACGCCGAGTCGGCGGGGACGCCCGCGTGGCAGGAGCGGATCACCTCGGTGCCGGCCGAGCGGGTCACGCGCATCGCCCGGGAGTTCGCCGACACCGCGATCCGCTCCGAGGGCCGGTGCATGATCCTGATGGGCGCGGGCACCAACCACTGGTTCCACTCCGACGAGGTGTACCGGACTTTCCTGACGCTGCTGCTGATCACCGGCTGCCAGGGCCGCAACGGCGGCGGCTGGGCGCACTACGTGGGTCAGGAGAAGATCCGCCCGCTCACCGGTTGGTCCACACTGGCCAGTGCCGCGGACTGGAATCGCCCGACGCGGCAGATGATAGGCACCGCGTGGTTCTACACCCACACCGACCAGTGGCGCTACGACACGCTGGACACCGGCGCCCTGGCCTGGCCCGGCGCTTCGGGAAAGCTGGCCGGGACCACCGCGGCGGACTGCGTGGCGCGGTCGGCGCGGGCCGGGTGGATGCCGTCCTACCCGACGTTCGACCGCAACCCGCTGGACCTGGCCGACGAGGCGGACCGGGCGGGCGCCGACCCGGTGCAGCACGTCGTCGACGAGCTGCGCTCCGGAAAGCTCGGCTTCGCCTGCGAGGACCCCGACGCCGAGTCCAACTGGCCGCGGGTGCTCACGGTGTGGCGGTCGAACCTGCTGGGGTCCTCGGCCAAGGGCAACGAGTACTTCCTGCGGCACCTGCTCGGCACCGACTCCTCGTTGCGCGCGCGGGAGGCACCGGACATCGGCAGGTCCTCTGAGGTCAGCAGGCCGGAGCACGCTCCGGAGGGCAAGCTCGACCTGCTGCTGTCGCTGGACTTCCGGATGACCAGCACGACGATGTTCTCCGATGTCGTGCTGCCCGCCGCGACCTGGTACGAGAAGCACGACCTGTCGAGCACCGACATGCACCCGTTCGTCCACTCGTTCAACGCCGCGGTCGCCCCGCCCTGGCAGTGCCGCACCGACTTCGACGCCTTCCACGCCATCGCGCGCCGCTTCAGCGAGCTGGCCCGCGACCACCTCGGTGTGCGCCGCGACGTGGTCGCCACCGCGCTCGGCCACGACACTCCGGGCGAGACCGCGCAGCCAGGCGGAGTCCTGCTGGACTGGCGGGCGGGGGAGACCGAACCGGTTCCCGGGCGGACGCTGCCCACCCTGACCGTCATCGAACGGGACTACCCCGCGGTGGCCGACAAGCTCGCCGCGGTGGGGCCGCTGCTCGACAAGCTCGGTACCACGATCAAGGGCTACACCGTGGAGGTCGGAGAGGAGCTGAGCCGGCTCGGCGCCCACAACGGCGTGGCCCGCAGCGGCGCGGCCGCGGGACGCCCCCGGCTGGACACCGACATCCGCACCGCCGACGCGATCCTCGCCCTTTCCGGCACCACCAACGGACGCCTCGCGGTCGAGGGCTTCCGCGCGCTGGAGGAGCGCGTCGGCCGGCCGCTCGCGCGGATCGCCGAGCACGACGCCGGGCACCGGATCACCTTCGCCGACACCAGGTCGCGGCCTGCTCCGGTGGTGACCAGTCCGGAGTGGTCCGGTGACGAGTCGGGCGGGCGGCGCTACTCGCCGTTCACCATCAACGTCGAGCAGCTCAAGCCGTGGCACACCCTCACCGGGCGCCAGCACGTCTTCCTCGACCACGACTGGATGGCCGAGCTCGGTGAGCAGCTCCCGGTGTACCGGCCGCCGCTGGACCTGCACCGGCTCTCCGGCGAACCGCGCATCGGTCCCGGAGGCGATGCCGAGGTCGTGGTCCGCTACATCACCCCGCACTCGAAGTGGTCGATCCACACCGAGTACCAGGACAACCCGATCATGCTGACGCTCTCGCGGGGCGGCCCGGCGATCTGGATGAGCCCGGCCGACGCAGCGGCCATCGGTGTGTCGGACAACGAGTGGGTCGAAGCGGTCAACCGCAACGGCGTGGTGGTCGCACGCGCGGTCGTCTCGCACCGGATGCCGACCGGGACGGTTTTCCTCTACCACGCGCAGGAACGGACGGTGAACGTCCCCAAGAGCCGGACCGACGGGCGGCGCGGCGGCATCCACAACTCGCTCACCCGGATCCAGATCAAGCCCACCCACCTCATCGGCGGCTACGCGCAGCAGTCGTTCGCGCTGAACTACCACGGCCCGACCGGCAACCAGCGCGACGAGGTCACCACGATCCGCCGCCGCGACCAGGAGGTCGAATACTGATGCGCGTCATGGCACAGCTGGCGATGGTGATGAACCTCGACAAGTGCATCGGCTGCCACACCTGTTCGGTCACCTGCAAGCAGACCTGGACCAACCGCGGCGGCGTCGAGTACGTCTGGTTCAACAACGTCGAGACGCGGCCCGGTCAGGGCTACCCGCGCCGGTACGAGGACCAGGAGCACTGGCGCGGCGGGTGGGAGCTGGACCGCAGGGGCCGGTTGCGGCTTCGCAGCGGGAGCCGGCTGCGCAGGCTCGCCTCGCTGTTCGCCAACCCCGACATGCCCCGGCTCGACGACTACTACCAACCCTGGACCTACGACTACCGCAACCTCACCGACGCCCCGCTCGGCGACGACACCCCGGTGGCCCGGCCGACGTCGGCGATCACCGGTGCTCCCGCGGACGTGCGGTGGGGGCCCAACTGGGACGACGACCTCGGCGGCATGCCCGAGCACTCCGACGCCGACCCGGTCGTGGCCAAGCTGCGCGACGAGCTGGGGATGGAGCTGAAGTTCGAGTTCGAGCAGTCGTTCATGTTCTACCTGCCCCGGATCTGCGAGCACTGCCTGAACCCGTCGTGCGTGGCCTCGTGCCCCTCCGGCGCGATGTACAAGCGCGTGGAGGACGGCATCGTGCTGGTCGACCAGGAGCAGTGCCGGGGCTGGCGGATGTGCGTGTCGGGCTGCCCGTACAAGAAGGTCTACTTCAACCACCGCACCGGCAAGGCCGAGAAGTGCACCTTCTGCTACCCGAGGGTGGAGGTCGGCCAGCCGACCATCTGCTCGGAGACGTGCGTGGGGCGGCTGCGCTACATCGGGGTCCTGCTCTACGACGCCGACCGGGTGTCCGAGGCGGCCGCCGTCACCGACGACCACGCCCTCTACCCCGCGCAGCGCGACCTCTTCCTCGACCCGGACGATCCCGCGGTGGCCGCAGAGGCCGAACGCGCGGGCATCCCGCACGACTGGATCGAGGCGGCGCGCCGCTCCCCGGTGCGCGACCTGATCTGCACCTACCAGGTGGCGCTGCCGCTGCACCCGGAGTACCGCACCATGCCGATGGTTTGGTACATCCCGCCGCTGTCGCCGGTGGTCGACGCGGTCGCCGGGACCGGCTTCGACGGGGAGGACGCGGGCAACCTCTTCGGCGCCATCGACGCGCTGCGCATCCCGGTGGAGTACCTGGCCGAGCTTTTCACCGCGGGCGACGTCGGCCCGGTGAGGGCGTCTCTGCGCAAGCTCGCGGCGATGCGCTCGTTCATGCGGTCGGTGAACCTCGGCGAGCAGCCCGACGCCGCACCGCTGGACGCGGCGGGGCTGACCGCCGAGGAGGTGGGCTCGATGTACCGGCTGCTCGCGCTGGCCAAGTACGACGAGCGCTACGTGATCCCCACTGCGGGCATCGGCGACGCCCACGAGCTGGAGTCCATCGCCACGACGTGCAGCCTCGACACCGACGGAGGCCCGGGAATGGGCGGTCCGCCGCTGAAGTCCGGCGGGACGGACCTGTTCGTCTGGAACGGCGAGGGACGGCCCGACGGCATGTTCCCCGACACCCGGGCGCGTTCGTGATGCGGCTGTTCGGCAGGCGGTCGCACGCGTCGGCACGCACCGACGCCGTCATCAGGCAGGTCGCGGCGTGGTGCCTGCACTACCCGGACGACGCCCTGCGGCGGAACCTCGGCCTGCTCGGCGACTGCGTCGGCGAGCTCGGCGACCACGAGGCGGCCGGGCACCTGCGCGCGGTCGTCGAGCACCTGAGGAGCACGCCCGCCCGGGAGGCGGAGCAGCACTACGTGGAGGTCTTCGACACAAAGCCGCGGCGCGGTCTCTACCTGACCTGGTACCTGCACGGCGACACCCGGCTGCGCGGTGGCGCGCTGGCCGAGCTCGTGGCGCTCTACCGGTCGCACGACTTCCAGGTCGAGGGCGGTGAACTGCCGGACTACCTGCCCGTGCTGCTGGAGTTCACCGCCACCGGCGGGCCCGCGGCGGTGCGGGAGGGCGAGCGGCTGCTCGCCCGCTTCCGGCCCGCGCTGGAGCTGCTGGCGCGCAAGCTCGACGAGGTCACCACCCCCTACGTCGGTGCCGTCCGCGGGGTGCTGAGCACGATGCCGCGCGAACACCGCCAGGAGATCCCGGTCGGCCCGCCTCCGCGCGAGCACGTCGGCCTGGACCCGTACCCGTCGGCCGCAAGAGGAGGCAACAGGTGAGCCCGACAGACCTTCTGTTGTGGGGCGTGCTGCCCTACGTCGTGCTGGCGGTGTTCGTCGTGGGCACGGTCTGGCGCTACCGCCACGACAAGTTCGGCTGGACCAGCCGCTCGAGCCAGCTGCACGAGGCGCGCGTGCTGCGGGTGGCCAGCCCGCTGTTCCACTACGGGTTGCTGATGGTCGCAGGCGGCCACGTGCTGGGCCTGCTGGTGCCGAAGCAGCTCACCGAGCTCGTCGGCGTCACCGAGCACAACTACCACGTCGTCTCGCTGGTGATGGGGTTCGTGGCCGGTGTGGCCGCCATCGCCGGGTTCGCGCTGCTGCTGTGGCGGCGGCTGCGGAACGTGGCGGTGCGCAAGGCCACCTCGCGCGGCGACCGGATCGTCTACACCGTGCTGGCGCTGGTGATGCTCGCCGGATTGTGGACCACGACCGTCGACAACGGCGTGCGCGGCCCCTACGACTACCGCGAGACCATCGGGCCCTGGTTCCGCGACATCTTCCTGCTGAACCCGCATCCGGAGCTGATGGCCCAGGCGCCGTTCGACTACAAGATGCACGCGGCCCTGGCGCTGGTGCTGTTCGCGCTCTGGCCGTTCAGCAGGCTCGTGCACGCGTTCAGCGCGCCGGTGCACTACCTGTTCCGGCCACACATCGTCTACCGCAGCCGGTCGGGTGACCGGCTGGTCGGGAACCGCAAACCGCAACGCGGCTGGGAAAGGGTGTGATCCCGCGCTTCGCCGAGAGCAGGCGAACCCGCGCCCCGGCCCCGCCGTGTCCTCGCGGCCGAGGCGGACGCGTGCGCCAGCTGGTCGACAACTTCGGGCCGAACTGGTTCACCTCTGTCATGGGCACCGGCATCGTGGCCAACGCCGCGGCGACGCTGCCGGTGCGCGCGCCCGCGCTCACGTTCGCCGCCACCGCGGTGTGGCTGCTCGCCGTGGTGCTGCTCGTGGGGGGCGGTCATCACCTGGGCGCTGCACTTCGCCCGTCGACGCGGGCGTCCGCGTGTGACGGACCCGTTCCTGGTGCAGTACTTCGGCGCGCCACCGATGGCGTTGCTGACGGTCGGAGCCGGGACGCTGCTGGCCGGCAGGCAGGTTCTCGGGGACCGCACGGCGGTCGCCGTCGCGTGGGCGCTGTGGTCGGCCGGTGCCGTCACCGGTCTCGCCGCGGCGGTCCTGGTTCCGCTGTGGATGTTCACCAGACACCGGTCCGCTCCGGACTCGGTGTTCGCGAGCTGGCTGATGCCGCTGGTGCCGCCGATGGTCGCGGCCGCGGGCGGTGCCCTGCTGGTCCCGCACGCCGCGGCGGGCCAGGCGAGGACGTCGGTGCTGATCGCCTGCTACGCGATGTTCGGCGCCGGCCTGCTGGCCTCCACGGTGGTGATCACGCTGGTCTGGTGGCGGCTCACCCAGCACAACCAGGGCCCGGCGGTGCTGGTGCCGACGCTGTGGATCGTGCTCGGCCCGCTCGGGCAGTCGGTGACCGCGGCCAACCTGCTCGGCGATGTCGCGCCGCTGGCCGTACCACCGCCGTACTCGACCGGACTTGCCGTGTTCGGACTCGTCTACGGGATTCCGGTGTGGGGGTTCGCGGTCTTCTGGGCCGCGATCGCCGCGCTCATCACCCTGCGCACCGCACGTGCGAAGCTGCCGTTCTCCCTGACGTGGTGGTCGTTCACCTTCCCTTTGGGCGTGGTCGTCACCGGCACCAGCGAGCTCGCCGAGCGCAGCCACGCCGCGGTGTTCGCCGTCGCGGCGGTGCTGTTCTACACGGGACTGGTCTGCGCATGGGCCGTGGTCGGCGTGCGGACGTTGCGCGGTTGCGTGCGCGGGACCCTGTTCGCGCCGGCGGTGGGCGAGCGCTCGTGACCGCACGCGGCGCGGCCGCGTTGGTTAGGGTGGAGGCGGCCGGTGCAAGTGCACGCCGCACCGGCCCCACGAACACGACGCCGATGCCGGTGTGCGGGTCCGGCCGCGCCGGTGAAGGGAAGCGAGTCATGGCACCGTCCATCGCCACCACCGACCGGGTCGACCTGGCGGGGCTGCTGGAGTTCGCGCGTCCGAGGCACCGCGGCCTGCTGGTCACCAACCGCGCCGACGGCAGGCCGCAGCTCTCGCCGGTCACCTGCGGGATCGACGGCGACGGCCGGATCGTCGTGTCGACCTACCCGCAGCGCGCCAAGGCCCGCAACGCCCGCCGGGACCCCGCGGTGTCCATCTGCGTGCTGTCGGAGGACTGGGACGGCCCCTACGTGCAGATCGACGGCCGCGCCGAGGTCCTGGACATGCCGGAGGCGGTGGACGGCCTGGTCGACTACTTCCGCTGCATCTCAGGCGAGCACCCGGACTGGGACGAGTACCGCGAGGCCATGGCGCGGCAGAACAAGACGCTGCTGCGGATCTCCATCGAGCGTTGGGGCCCCATCGCCACCGGCGGCTTTCCGCCCGAGCTCGCGCAGGACTGAACGCGTTGAACCAACCGGGAGTTTCCGGCGGTCGTCGGACCCCGCGTTGACGGGCCCGCCACGGGCGCGGGCCCGTCAACGCCTCAGCCGGTCGTCACGGCGGCGCGGACGATCCCCCGCTCGACGCTGAGGTCGGTGTCACGCACGGTTTCCCCGTTCTGCCGCAGGGATTCCAGGAACAGCACGATCGTCGCGGCCACGCTGCGGTGGGTGCGGTCGTTGAGGACGTCGTGCTTGCCGCCGGCGACGCTGGTCAGCCTCGAGGCGGGCATCCGCGCGTAGACGCCGCGGACTCCCGCGCGCGGGCTGATCGCGTCATCGGTGCCGTGCAGGCCGAGCACCGGCACGGTGATCCCGGACAGGTCCACCTCGTCGTGCCACTGCGGCGGCAGGTCCACCGCGAGCGAACCGCTGCCGGTGTCGGTGAGCCGCTGCCGATGGGTGGGGCAGGAGGTGCGTTCCCGCAGCTCGTCCTCCCACGACTCGAAACGCGGTATGCGCCCGGGACCGGGCAGACCCGCCAGGACCAGCGCGTCGGGAGCGACCGCGCGTTGCGCGGTGAGCCGGAGGGCGAACAGGGCCCCGGCGTCGGACCCGGCGAGCACGCGCGGCGCCGGGTCGGACTCATCGTCGAGCAGGGCTTTGACCTGCGTCGTCACCTCGTCCGGGGCGGCCGTGGCGTCACCGGCGATCCGGACCCGGTAGGCGTCGGCGGACAGCCGCTCGCCGAGACGCCGGTAGGCGGCCGGGTTCTCGCCCCGCCCCACGGCGAGGACCACCGTGGCCCGTGCGTGCAGTCCGGCCGGTTCGTCCCACCTCGCGGTGGTCGTGTGCGTGCTCATCTGGTTCTCCCCTCCGGGATGGGTGTTTCGGCGCCCGGACGGGCGTCGGTGTCGTTCGCGGTCAGGCGTGCACGGACTCGCGCGACCCGGCCTCCGTCGTCGTCTCGGCGGTGGCGAAGAGATCGCGCTCGCGGATCGCCAGCGCCGCCACGGCGCCGACCACGCCGGTGAGCACCAGGTAGCCGCACGCCAGCCACGGCGAGCCCCCGCCGGCCGCCAGCAGGGCGGTGACGATCAGCGGAGTGAGCCCCGACGCGTAGATGCCGGAGAACTGGTACACGAAGGACATCCCCGTGTAGCGGAGCCGGACGGGTGTGAGCTGCGCGTAGAAGGTGCCCTGCGGCGCGTAGATGACGGCGTGCACCACACCGAGCAGGAGCACCACGACCAGGCCGACCAGCAGCGGATCGCGGCTCTGGAAGGCGAGGAACGCCGGGTACACCAGAACGCCGTAGGCCGCGGCTCCCAGCGCGTACGTGCGTCGCGGCGTCCACTTGTCGGCCACGGTGCCGAAAACCGGGATCAGCACGGCCAGCGTGATCGAGGCCGCCATGATGGCGACCAGGACGTCGTTGCGCGCCATGCCGAGCGTCGAGGTCGAGTAGGAGATGAAGAAGACCGCCCAGGTGTTGAACGCGGCGCCTTCGGCCCAGCGCGACAGCAGTCCCAGCAGAGTGTTGCGCCGGCGCACCGGCTCCCGGAAGAGCTCGAGGATTGGCACGCGGGCGGCGCCCTCCAACGCGCGCATTCGGCGGAACGCCGGGGTTTCCGACACCCGCAGCCTGATGGCCAGGCCGACGAAGACCAGCACGATGCTGAGCCCGAAGGCGATCCGCCAGCCGTACTCCAGGAACTGGCGCTCGTCGAGCGAGTTGCCCAGCAGCGCGAACAACCCGGTGCCCAGGCCCAGTCCGAGCGCCAGTCCGACCTGCGGCCAGGCGCCGTAGCGGGCGCGCCTGCCGGGCGGCGCGTACTCGACGGCCATCAGCACCGCGCCCGCCCACTCACCGCCGATGGCCAGCCCTTGCAGCAGTCGCAGAAGCACCAGCAGGGCCGGCGCGAGCATGCCCACCTGCTGGTAGGTGGGTAGCAGGCCCATCGCCGCGGTGGCCAGCCCCATAAGGACCATTGTGGACACCAGGGTCCGCTTGCGTCCGATCCGGTCGCCGACGTGTCCGAAGAGGACTCCGCCCAGCGGGCGGGCGACGAAGCCGACGAAGAAGGTGACGAACGCCAGCATCGTCCCGGTGTAGGGGTCGTCGCTGGGGAAGAACAACTGGTCGAACACCAGCCCGGCGGCCGTGCTGTAGAGGAAGAAGTCGTACCACTCGACGGTGGTGCCGATGACGCTGGAGACCAGGACGGTGCGGACATCGGCCGTCCGCCCGGATTCGGGGGTCTGATCGGAGGACACGTCGGCAGAGTCGCACAGCCTCGAGAGTGTGCGGACCCTCCGTCCGAGGAGTGGAACGGCCGAGTGCGGGCTGTTGACACCCCTGTCCCGCTTTGGTCGTATGACGGTGTGTTCCCAGGAAGCCGGCTCACCAAGCGCCGTCACGTGGATCTCAACCGCGTGGTGGCGCAGGCCTGTCGCCGCTCCTGATCTTTCCCGCGCCCGGATTCCCTCACCGGGCCCTCGGTTCCTCCCGCATCCGGTGATCGCCTGAGCTATCCGGCGAACTCCGCCGCGAGGCGGTCGAACGTGCCTTTCCTGACGACGGTGTTCCGCCGCCTTCCGCGTCGGAACCGTCGTGCTTGATGCATCCTGCGCTTTCCCGATGGAGACAACATGTCCAGCGACGCCCCCTCTGAGCCGCTGAAGTTCGCCTACTGGGTTCCCAACGTCAGCGGTGGCCTGGTCACCAGCAAGATCGAACAGCGAACCGAGTTCAGCTTCGACTACAACAAGAAGCTCGCGGTGCTCGCCGAGAACAGCGGTTTCGAGTACGCGCTGAGCCAGGTGCGCTACGCCTCCAGTTACGGAGCCGCGCAGCAGCACGATCCGGCGGCCTTCAGCCTCGGTCTGCTGCTGGCCACCGAGCGCCTCAAGCTGATCGTGGCCGCGCACCCGGGGCTGTGGCACCCGGCCATCCTCGCCAAGTTCGGCATCACCGCGGACATCCTGTCGCAGGGCCGGTTCGCGGTGAACATCGTCAGCGGCTGGTTCAAGGACGAGTTCACCGGGCTCGGCGAACCGTGGCTGGAGCACGACGAGCGCTACCGGCGCACCGAGGAGTTCATCCGCGTGCTGCGCGGGTTGTGGACCCAGTCGAACTTCGACCTCAACGGCGACTTCTACCGGATCCACGACTTCAGCCTCCGCCCGCAGCCGCACCCGGTGCCGGGACGGCCGCACCCGGAGATCTTCCAGGGCGGCAACTCCACGGCGGCCCGCAGGCTCGCCGGGCGGGTCTCGGACTGGTACTTCAGCAACGGCAAGGACTTCGACGGCTTCTCCGGCCAGGTCGCCGACGTCCGCGCCTTCGCGGCCGAGAACAGGCGCGCGGTCCGCTTCGGGCTCAACGGTTTCGTGATCGCCCGCGACACCGAGGCGGAGGCGCGCGAGGTGCTGCGGGAGATCGTGGCCAAGGCCGACACCGAGGCCGTCGAGGGGTTCCGCAAGGCGGTCGCGCAGGCCGGCAAGTCCACTTCGGATGGAAAGGGGATGTGGGCGGACTCCGAGTTCGCCGACCTGGTGCAGTACAACGACGGGTTCCGGACGGGACTCATCGGGACTCCGGAGCAGATCGCGCACCGCATCGTCGAGTACAAGAGGCGCGGTGCGGACCTCCTGCTGCTGGGTTTCCTGCACTACCTGGAGGACGTCGAGCAGTTCGGCACCCGCGTGCTGCCCATCGTGCGGGAGCTGGAGGCCGAGCTCGACCGAACGGGCGAGGTACCGGCCGTCGCAGCGGCGCGGCGGTGAAGCAGTGAGCACCACCGGAAACCAGGGAGAAGCTGTGACAGCGACAGAGAACGCAGTGAGCTGGAAGAACCGCCCGACCACCGCCGAGGGCTGGGTGCGGCGGGCCGACGAGGTGGCCGCCGTGCTGGCGGCCGACGCGGTGCATCGCGACCGCGCGAACCGAACCCCTTACGCGGAGGTCCGGCTGCTCAAGGACTCCGGGCTGGTGACGCTGCTCGGTCCGGTCGAGCACGGCGGCGGCGGGCAGTCGTGGTCGACGGCCTACCGGGTCACCCGGGCGGTGGCCGCCGGGGACGGTTCGATCGGGCAGCTGCTCGGCTACCACTACCTGTGGGCCTGGGCGGTGCGCCTGGTGGGCACGCCGGAGCAGATCGCGGCCGTGGAGGAGCTCTACACCACCAACGACCACTTCTTCGGCGGTGCGGTCAACCCCCGCGACCACGACCTGGTCATCACCGACGAGGGCGACGATCTGGTCTACAACGGACGCAAGTCGTTCTCCACCGGCAGCAAGGTCTCCGACCTGACCGTGCTGGAAGGGGTGATCGAGGGCACCGACAAGCACGTCTTCGCCATCGTGCCCTCCCAGCAGGACGGCATCGTGTTCAACGACGACTGGGACAACCTCGGCCAGCGCCTGACCGAGTCGGGCAGCGTGGAGATCCGGGGCGTGCGCGTCCCGTGGGAGTCGGCGGCGGGCTACGTGGACAAGCAGTTCCAGCCGCTGACCTACAACACGTTGAACCTGCCGACGATCCAGCTCGTCTTCGCCAACTTCTACCTCGGCATCGCGCAGGGGGCACTGCGCTACGCGACCTCCTACACCACCGAGAAGACCCGCCCGTGGCCCTACGGCGGCGACAACAAGCAGCACGCGTCGGAGGAGTTCCACATCCTCGACACCTACGGCGACCTGCAGGCCAAGCTGTGGGCGGCCGAGTCGCTTGTCGACAGGGCGGGTGCGGCGATCGAGGAGCTGCTGCACGCCGAGCGCGAATCGGTCACCCCGGAGCAGCGCGGCGAGGTCGCGGTGCTGGTGGCCGCGGCCAAGCAGCGGATCATCGAAACCGGGCTGGAGATCGGCAACCGGATCTTCGAGGTGACGGGCGCCCGGGCCACCGCCAGCTCCGTGGGGCTCGACATCTACTGGCGCAACCTGCGCACCCACAGCCTGCACGACCCGGTCGCCTACAAGCGGGTCGAGGTCGGCCGGTACGCGCTGCTCGGAGAGCTCCCCGAGCCCACCTGGTACACCTGATCGCCGCCGGGGCCGGCTCCGGCCGGCCCCGGCCCCACCCGAGGAGCCACATGACAGCCGAGGCCACGACGCGGGCGCACGTGATCGGCAGCGACGCAGAGGCGTTGGAACAGGCGCGCCGGCTCGCCGGGGACTTCGCCCCTGGTGCGTCGGAACGGGACGCGCGGCGAAGACTGCCGGTGGCAGAGCTCGACGTGCTGTCGGCGAGCGGGCTGCTGGGCGTCACGGTGCCCGCCGAGCACGGCGGTGCCGAGGTGTCGACCCGCACCCTGGTGGAGGTCTTCCGGCTGCTGGCCGCGGCCGACCCCAACATCGCGCAGATCCCGCAGAGCCACGTCGTCTACGTCAACGTGCTGCGGGAGAACGGAACGCCGGCGCAGCAGCGGTTCTTCTTCGCCGAGGTGCTGGCGGGACGGCGGTTCGGCAACGCGCAGTCGGAGTCGGGCAGCCGCAACGCCCAGGACATCCGCACCAGGCTCACCGCGGGTCCCGGCGGCGCCTTCGTCCTCGACGGCACGAAGGCGTACTCGACGGGCGCCTTGCTGGCGCACTGGATCCCGGTGCTGGCCAAGGATGACGACGACGCCCTGCGGGTGGCCTACGTGCCGTCCGACGCCGCCGGGCTGACCGTCGTCGACGACTGGGGCGGCATGGGGCAGCGGACCACGGCCAGCGGCACGGTCCGGCTGGAGCAGGTGCGCGTACCCGCGGCCAACGTCGTCGCGCACCACCGCACCTTCGAACGTCCGCAACTGCACGGCGCGCTCGCGCAGGTTCTGCACGCCGCGATCGACGTGGGCATCGCGCGTGCCGCGCTGGACGAGGCAACCGCGTTCGTGCGCACCCGCAGCAGGCCGTGGGCCGACAGCGGGGTCGAGCGGGCGAGCGACGACCCGCTGACCATCCAGCGCTTCGGCGAGCTGGAGATCCGCGTCCGGGCCGCCGAAGCGCTGCTCGACCAGGCGGGAGCCGCCATCGACGAGGCCCGCGCCGACCTCGACGACGACTCGGCCGCGGCTGCCTCGATCGCGGTGGCCACGGCGAAGGCGTTCGCCGGCGGCGCCGCGGTCGAGCTGGGCAGCGCGCTGTTCGAGGTGTCCGGCACCCGGTCCAGCCTCGCCGAGACCAACCTGCACCGGCACTGGCGGAACGCCCGGACGCACACCCTGCACGACCCGGTGCGCTGGAAGGTCCAGCACATCGGCAGATACGCCCTCAACGGGACCCACCCGCCGCGCGGAGGCCAGCTATAGACAGCTGTTCTCGACGGTGCTGCCGCTGAAAATCCGGCGACTCCGCAGCCCGGCAGCCGTTACCGTCACCGGCATGTCTGGATCCGAACGACAGGTGACCGCCGACGATCTGGACCGGGCGGTCCAACTCGCCACCGCCGCGATGCGGGAGGTACCGCTGGAGCGGTGGAGCGCCAAGGCGGGTTCGCTGGAATGGGACTGCTGGGAGACGGTCGAGCACCTCGGCGACGACCTGTTCGCATACGCCGTCCAGCTGGGCCCACGCAGGCCACCGGCCGACAGAGAGGTTCCCTTCGTCTGGCACAGCCGCAGGCCCGGCGGTCCTGCCAACGCGGTGCACGCCGACCGCGCGGCCGGGGTCGCGGGGCTGATGGAGGTGCTGGAGGCCAGTGGCGCGTTGCTGGTCGCCATGGTGCGCACCACACCGCCGGAAGTACGCGCGCACCACGTCTTCGGGGCGTCGGACCCGGAGGGCTTCGCCGCGATGGGCGTGGTCGAGACGCTGGTCCATCTGCACGACCTCGCGGAGGGACTCGGGTTCGACTGGTCACCGCCAGGTGATCTCTGCTCGCGGGCGCTGGCGAGGCTCTTCCCGCACGTGCCGGTCGACGACGATCCGTGGCGCACGCTGCTCTGGGCGACCGGACGTGTGGAGTTGCCCGGCCGCCCGCGCCTGGTCGAGTGGCGCTGGTACGGCGAACCCCGGCCGTAGGAGTGGAGCCCCGGGAGCCGACCGGCGGAGGCGTCGACAGCGACGAGAAGCGTTTGCTCGCACTGGAAATCGACGTGATCTTCGGTCTCGTCGCCGATGGTGCGCAAGTGCGGGTTCGGGACCGGCAGATCCGGGCGGTGTGGTCGTGGTCGCCACGGGCGCGGCTGCTGGCGCTCGGCCCGTCCACCGCCGACGACGCCGCTGCGGGGCTCCCGATCGATGAGCAGCACTACGCGCCCGGGGAAGTTCCCCGTGTTCTTGCGCGCCTGGGCGAGACCCTGGGGGCAGAGGTGGAGGGCGGCCCGACCTACGTCTTTCCCGAGGACCGCGCCATCGGCGGACCCGACGCGGCGCTGCCCGTCATTGTCTCCGATGTGAAGGGCGAGCAAGCCGCCGAGCGGCTCATGCGCCCGGCCGACTGGGAGCCGGGGGAGTGGTCGGAACTGATCACCGGGCAGCGCGGGGAGTGGGCGATGGCCGTCCACGGCGGTTCGCCGGTGTCGATCTGTTTCTCGCCGGCGGCCAACTCCGTCGCCGCGGAAGCCGGCATCTGGACCCGTGAGGACTTCCGCGGTCGTCGTCTCGCGCCCGCGGTCGTCGCGGCGTGGTCGCGACGGGAGCGGCGGAACAGGGAGGTGCTGTTCTACAGCACGAGCGCGGGCAACCACGCGTCCCGGTCGGTCGCGCGCACGCTGGGCCTGCGCCCGCTGGGCTGGCTCTGGAAGCTCCTCTGACACCCGCCGGCAGCGTCATCCCTCAGAGCGCACCAGCTCGGCGAGCACCGACATGCCCCGGTGCACCTCGGTGAAGCTCGTGCTCAGCGGTGCGAGGCCGATCCGGATGCCGTCCGGGGCGCGGAAGTCGGGGATCACCCCGCGCTGCCAGAGCGGGTCGATCAGTTCGCCGAAGTCCGCGCGGCGCAGGGTCACGTGACCGCCGCGGCGCTCCGCCGCGCGCGGCGAGCCGACGCTCACACCGTGCGGCAGCAGCCACTCGTCGGCGAGCCGCAGCGCGTAGCCGGTCAGCTCCGTCGACTTCGCGCGGACGGCGTCGATGCCGGCTGACTCGAGCATCTCCAGCCCGGTCAGCAGCGGCAGCATGGCCAGGATCGGAGGTGTGCCGCTGAGCACCCGGCGAACCCCCTCGGCAGGCTCGTAGCCGGGGCCCATGGTGAAGGCGTCGCGCCTGCCCATCCAGCCCCAGATCGGCTGGCGGAGGTCGTCGAGGTGGCGGCGGTTGACGTAGCCGAACGCAGGCGAGCCCGGTCCGCCGTTGAGGTACTTGTAGGTGCAGCCGACGGCGAAGTCGGCCTCCCAGTCGTCCAGTCGCACCGGGACCGATCCGGCCGAATGGCACAGGTCCCACAGCACCAGCGCACCCGCGTCGTGGGCCGCGCGCGTGACGGCCGCACCGTCGGCGAGGTATCCCGACCGGTACGCGACGTGGCTGAAGACGACCAGCGCGGTGTCCGGGCCGACCGCCTCCGCGACCTGCTCCGCGGTGATCCCGGCCTCCGGGTCGGTCTCGATCCACCTCAGCACCAGGTCGCGTTCGGCGGCGATGCCTTCCAGCACGTAGCGGTCGGTGGGGAAGTTGTCGGTGTCGAGCACGATCTCACGCCGTCCCGGCCGGGCCGCGACCGCGGCGCGGGCCAGCTTGTAGAGCAGGACCGTGGTCGAGTCGGCGACCACCACCTGGCCGGGGCCTGCGCCGATCGCCACGCGGCCGATGCGGTCGCCGACGGTGAGCGGCCAGTCCAGCCATTCGTCGGTCCACCCGCGGATCAGCCGCCGCGCCCAGGTGCCGCGGACGAACTCGTCCATCCGCTCGGCGGTCTCCCGCGCCGGGCGGCCAAGCGAGTTGCCATCCAGGTAGGCCACGACGTCGGAGTCCTCGGGCGAGAGGAAGCGCTCCCGGAAGTCGCGCAGCGGATCGGCCTCGTCGAGTTCCTTCGCCTGCTGCTGGAAGTCGAGCACGTCGGGGCGCCTTTCGCGGGGCGGGTCAGCCGAGGACCCGCGCGGTGGACAGGGAACCGGGGAAGCGGCCGGGGTCCAGGTCGAGCCCGCCCGCGACCCAGCACGGTGGGGCCTCGCGGTCGGTCATTGACGCCAGCACCTCGTCCGGGCTCAGCCCGGCGGCGAGCAACGCGGCCACCTCCCGGGTGTTGACGCCGAGCGGGAGCGGCCCGTTGCCGAGGTCGGTGCCGTACCGGACGGTGCCACCGTACCCGGCGAAAGTACGCAGGTTCGCGATCGCGGTCCGGCGGGCCTCGGTGTCCGCGCCGTGGCCGTGGATGTCGAGGGTGCTGATCCACACCATGCTCTCGGCGGCTTCGGCGAGCACCCGGTCGGGGAGCTGCTCGGTCCACGGGGTGTGGGCGAGCCGGTCCACACCGTGCCGCATCGCCATGCCGAAGGTGCCTTCGCCCTCGGCGTGGGCCACGACCGGCAGCCCGGCGTCGTGCGCGGTGGTCACGATGGTGTCCACAACGGACTCCGGCAGCAGCGGTCCGGCGCCGGAGTGCAGCGCGATCTTGATGAACGACGCGCCGATCCGCCGCTGTTCGCGCACCGCGACCCGCGCGTCGGCAGCGGAGCCGACCTCGCGGAAGCTGCCCGGCAGCGCCCAGGCGCGGTCGCTGGGATATCCGCCCGGCGCGGTGAGGAAGGCACCCGCGAACCGCAGGCGGGGTGCCGCCGGATCGTCGCGCAGCCGGGACAGCACGTCCGCGGGACTGCCGAGATCGTCGGCGGTGGAGATTCCGCCCGCGCGGACGGTCCGGAGGTCGACGAGTCCGCAATGGACGTGCGCGTCGCGGAGACCGGGCAGCAGCGTGCCTTCGACCCCGCGCGTCGGCACGCCCGCGGGGGCTTCGGGGACCGGCTCCGACGCCACGCCGTCGCGGACGCGCACCGCGCAGCGGCCGAACCACCGCCCCCACCAGGCCGAGACCGCCCGCAGCCACTCGTCGCGCGGATGGGCGGCGCTCACCTAGATCTCCGTGCGCACGGCGTAGAGCTCCGGGAAGAAGGTCAGCTCCAGCGCCCGGCGCAGGAACGACACGCCGCTGGAACCGCCGGTGCCGTGCTTGAGCCCGATGGTGCGCTCGACGGTCTTGAGGTGGCGGAACCGCCAGAACTGGAAGTTCTCCTCCAGGTCGACCAGTTCCTCGCACGCCTCGTAGGCGTCCCAGTTCTCGGCCGCCGTCTCGTAGATGCCGCGGAACAGCGGCACCAGCTCGGGGGTGAAGGTGTGCGGCAGGCTGACGTCGCGCTGGAGGAACGCGGCGGGGACGTCGTGCCCTCGCCGGTGCAGCAGACGCACGAACTCGTCGTAGACGCTGGGTTCCTTCAGCAGGCCGTTGAGCAGTTCGTGGGCGAACTCGTCGTGGGCGAAGACCTCCAGCATCTCGGCGTTCTTGTTGCCGAGGATGAACTCGATCGCCCGGTACTGGTAGGACTGGAACCCCGACGACCTGCCGAGGAACCCGCGGAACTCGACGTATTCCGCCGGTGTGAGGGTCGCCAGCACCGACCACTGCTCGGTGAGGGTGTGCTGGACGTGCTTGACCCGGGCGAGCTGCTTGAGCGCGGGCTTGAGCTCGTCGCGGGCCAGGTGCTCCCGCGCGGTGCGCAGCTCGTGGAGGATCAGCTTGAGCCAGAGCTCGACGGTCTGGTGCTGGATGATGAACAGCAGCTCGTCGTGGTGCTCTGGCTCGCTGACCGGGTGCTGGGCGTCGAGCAGCCGGTCCAGGCGCAGGTACTGGCCGTAGGACAGCTCGCGGCGCAGGTCCCGGACGACGTCCTTCTCCAACGGGCGGCTGTTGCCGTGGACCACGTCGTTCCCCCTCATGCGGGCCGAGGACAATGTGCGGAGTATTGAACGGTCGTCACATTTCCGCAAGACCCCGGCCCGCGCGGGGACCGCTCGGCGAGGGGGCGGGACCTCAGCGGTCCAGCCGCGCCATGCCGTCCGGGTGGTAGCGCTCACCTGCGGCGACGTCTGCGGGGAAGAGCTCCGAGAGCTCGTCGGCGACGCGCCGGTCCAACTGCGTGGTGGCCGCGACGATGTTGGCCTCGACGTTGCCGATCCGGCGGCTGCCCGGGATCGGGACGATGTCGTCGCCCTGCGCGAGCAGCCACGCCAGCGCCAGTTGCGCGGGGGTGAGCCCGAGCTCTTCGGCGCGCTCGCGCAACGGCTGGACCAGGGTGATGTTGTGCCGCAGGCTCTCCTCGGCGAAGCGGGGGTAGCGCTGCTGGCGCACCTGGAGGTTCTCCACGTCGGAAACCTCGCGGAACGCGCCCGTCAGCACACCGCGGCCCAGCGGCGAGTAGGCGACCAGCGCCACTCCGAGCTCCCGCATCGCCGGCAGCAGCTCCGCCTCGGGCTCGCGGGTGAACAGGGAGTACTCCTGCTGCACGGCGGCGATCGGGTGCACCGCGTGCGCCCGGCGCAGGGTCGCGGCGCTGATCTCGGACAGCCCCAGGTGCCGCACCTTGCCGGCCTGGACCAGTTCGGCCATCGCGCCGACGGTCTCCTCGATCGGCGTGTCCGGGTCGAGGCGGTGCAGGTAGTACAGGTCGACGTGGTCGGTCCCGAGCCTGCCGAGGCTGGCGTCGATGGAGCGGCGCACGTTCTCCGGCCTGCCCAGCCCGGAGTCGGCGGTCGCGCCGAACTTGGTGGCCAGGAACACCTCCTGCCTGCGTTCGGCGAGCAGTCCGGCGATGAGCCGCTCGTTGTGCCCGTCGCCGTAGGCGTCGGCGGTGTCGACGAAGTCCACGCCCAGGTCCAGCAGCCGGTGCAGCAGGCGCAGCGACTCGGCGTCGTCGGCCGCGCCGTAGACGCCGGAGAGGCCCATGGCGCCGTACCCGATGGCGCTGACCCGCGGGCCACCCCGCCCGAGCGTCCGCCGGGACGGCTTCGGGGGTTGGGTCGGTTCGGTCACGTGGTCCTCCGTTCGGTGTTGCTTCGGTTCGCAGACCAGCCTACGCACGACAGGAAATCTGTTTCCATGACGCCAAAACGTGGAAAGTGTCCGAAGTTCGCCACGGGGCAGGCCATACGCCGGATTCGCGGAAACCGGGCATCGGCGGCGAAACCGTGCCCGCGGTCGCGGAACTGGTGCGATTCGGCGGATTTCCGGTGATCGCGCCGCCCGTGCGGCGTGGTTCGGCGTCAACGTCTCGGTGCTGGGGCTGAGTTACGGCTCCTTCGCGTCGGTACCACGACGAAGATCCTCGCGCTGTTCGCTGTCGCGGCCGACTACTCCCGGTACCTGCCCGGACACCGCCGCGATTGCCGACTGTGTGATCATGATCGCCGACGTCGCCTCGCGCCGCCGGGACTACAGCGAGACCGACCTCCAGCGGCCTGCGGGGCGCTACTGCGAAGTCCGGGTGCTGCCTGCGGCCGTGCTGCTGGTGGCGACCGCCATCGGCTGGGGCCTGGTCACCAACGAGGCGGCCGGCTGGCAGTGCTACCTGCTCGGCCCGCTGGGCCTCGGCGGCCGGGGCGGGGCGTGGGCCGGTGCGCACCCGGGCGTGCTCGTGGCCCTGCTGATCGGGTTCCTGGCGATCGCGATCTTCGGTCGCGCCCGCGTCCGGCGCCGGGAAGCCGCTGATCAGGCGGCGGTGGGGCGCAACGGCGCGATCTGGCCCGGAGCCGGTCCCCCGATCATCCACTGTGGCCGTCGGCGTCGATGTTTGCCCGCCTCCCCGCCTGGGCAAGCCTGGGCTGGTGGCGACGACCACGGGAGGTATGTGATGGCCCTGGAAGGGCGGAAGGTCGCGTTCCTGGTCGCGGCCGAGGGAATCGAACAGGTGGAGCTCACCGAGCCGTGGAAGGCGGTCGAGGAGGCCGGCGGCACACCCGAACTGGTGTCCGTGCGGCCCGGATCGGTGCAGGCCTTCGACCACCTGGACAAGGCGGACACCTTCACCGTCGACAAGGTGGTCTCGGAGGTCCGGCCGACCGACTACGACGGCCTGGTGCTGCCCGGCGGCGTTGCCAACCCGGACAACCTGCGGCAGGACCCGTCGGCGGTGCGCTTCGTCGGTGAGTTCTTCGCCCGCGGCAAGCCGGTCGCGGCGATCTGCCACGCGCCGTGGCTGCTGATCGAGGCCGATGTCGTTCGCGGACGGCGGCTGACCTCGTACCCGAGCCTTGCCACCGACCTGCGCAACGCGGGAGCCGAGTGGGTCGACGAGGAGGTCGTGGTCGACGCCGGGCTGGTCACCAGCCGCCGGCCGCAGGACCTGCCCGCCTTCTGCGCGAAGGCGGTCGAGGAGATCGGCGAAGGTGCGCACCGCAGCCAGGCGCGCAGCGCGTGAGTTCGTGTGGAGGTGGCCATGAAACTGGCATTCCTGCAGGAGATCTACCGCAGTCCCGGACCGTTCGCCACGGTGTACCTGGACACCTCGGCCGACGCCGAGGACGCGGGCAAGGCGGTCGGGCTGCGCTGGCGCGCGGCGCGCGAGGAGCTCGCCGGCCGGGGCGTCGACGAGGCGGTCCTGTCGTCGCTGGAGGAGAGGGTCGGACAGCACCGCCAGGAGACCGGCAGGCGGGCGCAGGTGCTGGTCGCCGACCGGACGGGCGTGGTGTTCACCGGCGAGATGCCGGGGCTGCCCTCGGAGCTGGCCTCCGACGAGCACGTCAGCTACGGTCCGCTGCCGCACCTGATGCCCTACTTGCAAGCGCGTGAGCCCCGCCTGCCGCACGTCGTGGCGGTGGTCGACCACGTCGGGGCGGACCTGACGGTCGTGCCTGCCGAGGGTGAGATGAGCACCCGCACCGTCGAGGGCGAGGACCACCCGGTGCACAAGGCGCACTCGGCGCCGGAGGAGCTGCAGAAGCACCACCAGCACGCGGCGGAGGAGACCTGGAAGCACAACGCGGTCAAGTCCGCCGATGAGATCACCAGGTCGGCCGAGAAGGTCAGCGCCGAGGCGATCGTGCTGGCCGGTGAGGTGCAGCAGCGCAAGCTGGTCCGCGAACGGCTCGGCAAGGGAGTCCAGGACCTGGTCGTGGAGACCGACGCCGGCGCCAGGGACCGCAAGGCCGCCGTCGAACCGCTGGAGGCCAAGGTCGACGAGGCGGTCGGCTCGGCGGTGTCGGCGCGCGTGGACGAGGTGGTCGGGCTCTTCGAACAGGAGCGCGGCAGGCACAGCCGCGCCGTCGAGGGCTGGCAGCCGACGGTCGAGGCGTTGCAGCGCGAGCAGGTCCAGGTACTGCTGTGGTCCAAGTCCGCGCACGACGTGTCCGACCTGAGCACCGGTCCGCGTGCCAGCCAGGTCGCGCTCGACGAGCGCCCGCTGCGGGACATGGGCGTGGAGGAGATCTCCACCGCTCCCGCCAGCGCGGCGCTGGTGCGCGCGGTCGCGGGCGTGGACGCCGAGCTGGTGCTGGTGGAACCCGGCTCGGTCGAGCTCACCGACGGAATCGGTGCGGTGCTGCGCTATCCGCTCGCGTCCTGATCGTGGACGCGAAGGCCCGGCGGGTGCTCCACTCGGTACCCGCCGGGCCCGCGCGTGTCCGGTCCGGTCGCACGGGAAACTCCGCGCGTCGGCCGATGGCGCCGGGATAGCGTGCGGAGGGCACTGACGCCGTGACGACGTGAGGAGACCGCGTGCCGACAGCCGATGCCCTGAACCGCGCCAAGACGTTGCTGGAGCGCACCCCGCTGATCGACGGGCACAACGACCTGCCGTGGGCGCTGCGCAAGAGCGTCGGCGCGGACCCCGCGCGGGTCGACCCCGGACCGCTCGACGTGGCCGTCGAGCAGCCGGGCCTGCACACCGACCTGGTCCGGCTGCGGCGGGGCCGGGTCGGCGGCCAGTTCTGGTCGGTCTACGTACCATGCGGCTACACGGGCCACCACGCGGTGACCGCCGTGCTGGAGCAGGTCGAGCTCGTCCACGAGCTGGCCGCCCGCTACCCGCGGGACCTCGCGATCGTGCGGTCGGCCGATGCCGCCGAGAAGGCGTTCGCCGACGGCCGGGTCGCGTCCCTGCTGGGCGCCGAGGGCGGGCACTGCATCGCCGAGTCGCTCGGCGTGCTCCGCGCACTGCACCGGCTCGGCGTGCGGTACATGACGTTGACGCACAACGAGAACGTGCCGTGGGCGGACTCGGCGACCGACGAGCCGGCGGTGGGCGGACTCAACGACTTCGGCCGCGAGGTCGTCGGCGAGATGAACCGGCTGGGCATGCTCGTCGACCTGTCCCACGTCGCGCCGGCCACCATGCGCGCGGCGCTCGACGTCGCCGAGGCACCGGTGGTGTTCAGCCACTCCTCGTGCCGGGCGGTGGCCGACCACCCGCGCAACGTCCCTGACGACGTGCTGGCGCGGCTGACCGGCAACGGAGGTGTCTGCATGGTCACCTTCGTGCCGTCGTTCGTGTCCGAGGCGCGGGCGGCCTGGGACGCCGAGCTGCGCGAGGCGATGCGCCGCGAGGGCGGCGATCCGCGGGACCTCGAAGCCCGCGAGGACTTCGCGGCGAGGTGGGAGGCCGGCCACCCCAAGCCCGCGGCGACCACGGCGGACGTCCTCGCGCACGTCGAGCACGCGCGCGAGGTGGCCGGGATCGACCACATCGGCCTCGGCGGTGACTACGACGGGGTCTCCGACCTGCCGGAGGGGCTGGGCGACGTCTCCTGCTACCCGGTGCTGATCGCCGAGCTGCTGGAGCGCGGCTGGAGCGAGGAGGACTGCGCGAAGCTGGCGGGTCGCAACGTCCTCCGCGTGCTGCGCGAGGCCGAGGCGGTGGCCGCGCGACTGGGCGCGGCCTGATCCGAGGCCGGTGGCCCGGTGCAGCCTGATCCCAGGCCGGGTTGCCCGGTGCAGCAGATCCGAGGCGGGGCGGCTTGGCCCAGCCTGACCTGGGGCCGGGCGGCCGGTGCAGCTTGATCCGAGGCGGGCGGCCCGGCCGCGGGCCGTGACCGCACGACCGCGGAACCGGCCAACACGCGCCGCCGCCGTGCTATCTTGGTCGGGCGACCAATTTGGTCGATCGACCAAGACGGGAGCGGGAATGGAAGACCTCGGCCGCCGCCGTCCGCCCACGGGGCTCGCGCGGCTTCTCTTCCGGATTCCGGTCCGGCTCTGCCGGATGGGTCTCGGCCGCCTGCTGGGCGGGCGCTTCCTGCTGATCAACCACGTCGGCCGGGTGTCGGGGCGCATGCGACAGGTCGTCGTCGAGGTCGTCGAACACGAGCCCGGTGACGGTTCCTACGTGGTCGCCTCGGGGTTCGGCCCGAACGCCGACTGGTACCGCAACGTCCTGCGAACACCGCAGGTCACCATCCAGGTGCGCGGGCGGACGTTCCCGGTGACCGCCGTTTCTCTCCCCGCCGAGGAGGGCGCCGAACTCATGGCCCGCTACGCCCCGCGCCACCCGGCCGCGGCCCGTCAGCTGGCCCGGTTCATGGGCTTCGCCGTCGACGGTTCCGCGGCCGACTACCGCGAGGTGGGACGGCGCATCCCGTTCGTGCGCTTCATGCCGCGTTAGCGGCCGGGGTCAGTCGGCGCCGACCAGCCGCTCCACGCCCGCGAGCAGCCGGGCGAGGCCGAACTCGAACACCGAGTCCAGGTCGAGGTCGTGGCCGTCGGCGAAGGCGGCGAGCACGGGCGCGAACGCCGGGTAGTCTTCGGAGGCGGCCAGCACGGCGTAGGCGGACGCCTGGGCAGCGCCCCACTGCCGTTCGGTGAGCCCGCTGTCGGACTCGGCGCCTGCCTCCGCCTCGAGGTTCACGGCCAGCCCCTGCACGAACCCGTACAGCACGACGTGCACGTGCAGCATCGTCGCCGGGTACAGCCCCAGGCCGTGCAGCGCACCGAGCGCCCACTCGGCGTGGTGCACGACGTTGGGCAACGGCAGCGGCCGGAAGACCGTGACGACGTGCGCCAGCCACGGGTGCCTGCGGTACAGCGCCCACTGCGAGCGCGCCGACTCCTCCAGACGCCCGCGCCAGTCCGGGTGCGGTTCGGCGGGCATCCGCTCCTCGCCGAAGGCCGTGTCGGCCATCAGCAGGAGCAGGTCGTCCTTGCCCTCGACGTACCGGTAGAGCGACATCGTGGGAATGTCGAGCTTGGCGGCGAGTCCTCGCATCGACAGCGCGGCCAGGCCCTCGGAGTCGGCGATGGCGATCGCGGCGCGGGCGATGTGCTCGCGGCTCGGCTCCCTCGCGGGGGCGGGTTCGGCTCCCGCGACGACCGTGCCCACGCGCGGCGTGGTCCGCACGAGACCTTCCTGGCGCAGGACCGCGAGCGCCTTGGTTGCGGTGGCCATCGCGACGTCCCATTCCTGGCAGATGCGCCGGGTCGAGGGCGCCCGATCGCCCGGCGCCAGCTCGCCGGTGGCGATCCGCCGCCGGATCTCGGCCACGACGCGGAGGCAGGGCGGAGTGTCCACGGTCCCTTTCCACTGCTCGCGAGAACTGCACTAGTGCAAAGACCCACGACGACCTTATCCGACTACCGTTGCTGCTGGTGGACTTCGCGCGCGTGCACTAGGTCAGCCACCCGCTTCTCGCACCAAACCGTCGCAATAACCTCTTACGGCATAACGACATTCCGAGCTGTACGGCGTACCGGAAGGCCCTGCGGCTGCGAACCTGGGAGGTTTGTGGTGAACAACGGCAACGTCCTGATCTCCGGCGCGGGAGTCGCCGGGCCGTCGCTGGCGTACTGGCTGCACCGCAGCGGTTTCACCGTCACGGTGGTCGAACGCGCACCCGCACCGCGCGGTGGCGGGCAGGCGGTGGACTTCCGGGGCCCGGCGCACCTGGGCGTGCTGGAGCGCATGGGAGTTCTCGACGAGATCAGGCGCCACCGGACGCGGATGGGCAGGCAGTCGGTGGTGGACGCCACCGGACGGCGACTGGTCGACCTCCCCGCGGAGTTCACCGGCGGTGACGTCGAGATCGAACGCGGTGAGCTGGTGCGCATCCTGCACGACGCGACCCGCGGCAACGCCGAGTACGTCTTCGGCGACCGCGTCACCTCGTTGGAGCAGACCCCGGGCGGCGTGGACGTCACCTTCGAGCGGGCAGGCCCCCGCACCTTCGACCTCGTGGTCGGCGCGGACGGGCTGCACTCGGGCATCCGCGCGCTGGCGTTCGGCCCTGACTCGCGCTTCCTGCACTACCTCGGCCACTGCTTCGCCAGCTTCACCGTCCCGAACCACCTCGGTCTGCGGCGCACCGCGCTGGGCTACTGCGTGCCGAACCGCGGCGCGGCGATCGCGGCGACGGGCGATCCGGACGTGGCGCGGGCGATCCTCGTCTTCGCCGCCCCGGACGCCGGCTACGACCGCTACGACCTCCAGCAGCAGAAGGAGCTGCTAGCCGAGACCTACGGCGATGTCGGTTGGGAGGTGCCGCGCCTGCTGGCAGCGCTCCCGGACACCACCGACCTCCACTTCGACTCGATCAGCCGAGTCGACCTGGACCGCTACTCGACCGGGCGGGTGGTGCTGCTGGGCGACGCCGGCTACGGCGCCGCGCTCGGTGGCCAGGGCACCGGCCTGGCCGTGGTGTGCGCGTACGTGCTCGCGACCGAGCTGGCGGCGGCCCGAGGCGACCACCGGGTCGCCTTCGAACGGTACGAGCGGCGCATCCGCGGCTACGCGACTGAATGCCAGAAAGGGGCCGCGCGGGTCGGGCCGTTCTTCGCCCCGCCCACGCGGGCGGCGATCTGGCGGCGCAACCAGCTCTACCGCGTCCTTTCGTCGCGGGCGGGAAGCGGTTTCTTCCGCTGGCTCGGCGCGAGGGCGGCGAGCGCGATCGAGCTCGACCGTGCTGCCGCATGAGCGATGCCGCGCGGCGCCTGTCGGTGCGCCGGAGCACAATGCCGGCATGTGCCGCAGCATCAAGACGCTCCGCCCGCCCTATGCCGAGCAGGTGACCGAGACCGACATCCGTGCCGCCGCGCTCCAGTACGTGCGCAAGGTGTCGGGCTTCCGGCAGCCCGCGGCGCACAACGCCGCGGCCTTCGACCGCGCGGTGGACGAGATCGAGCGGGCCACGGCCGAGCTCCTGTCCACCATCGAGGTGCGCGGCGCGCGGTAGCCGCGGTCACGAGTCCGTTCGCGCCACCAGTTCCCGCAGGGCCTCCAGGGCTTGGTCCGCGGGTAGCTCGGGATCGACCATCCGGTGCAGCATCAGCCCGTCGAGGAGGGCGACGATCAGCGTCGCGGCGCCGATCCGGCGCTGCGGCGTCCAGTCCCGGTGGAGCTGCCCCAGCCGGTCGGCGAGGTCCGCACGCGCCTGCCGCAGCTCGTCGCGCAGCACCTCCCCGAGCAGCGGGTCGCGCATCGCTCCCGCGATCAGCTCCACGGCCAGCCGCGTCGCCCTCGTGTCGTCGGTGGTGGCGGGCAGCAGCCTGCGCAGCGCGCTGAGCGCGGCGTGCTCGTCGCGTGCCCCGAGGAGCTCGTCGAGGACCGGGTTGACCACCACCTCGGTCGCCCGGCGGGCGATGGCGGCGTGCAGGTTCGCCGACCCGCCGAAGTGGTAGTGGATCAGCCCCAGGTTGGCGCCCGCGCGCTCGGCCACGGCCCGGGTGGTCACCGCCGGCCAGCCGCCCTCGGCCAGCAGCTCCACGCCGACCTCCACCAGGTGCGCCCGGCGACGGGCACCCCGCCCGGCTCCACCTGAACTGGTCATCCGACCAACTTAGCACCGGCCTGCCCGGAGGCGGTCTCCCGCCGGAGGACCGGCAGCACGTGCTCGCCGAGCAGGTCGATCTGCTCCAGCGCGGTGTCCAGCGGGATGCCGCCGAGGTCGAGGCTGAACAGCTGCCTGCGGTAGTCGCCGTAGCGCTCACGGAAGGTGAGGGTCTTGTCGATGACCTGCTGCGGGCTGCCCACGCTCAGCGCGGTGGTCTCCATGACCCGCTCGAGCGAGGTCTGCTCGCGGTAGACGGGGGTGTTGTGGAAGTAGGGGCGGAACTCCTCGACCGCGTCCTGGGACCTCGGCCGGATGAAGATCTGCCCGCCCACGCCGACGACGGCGTCCTCGGCCCGGCCGTGGCCGTGCTCCTCGTAGCGCCGCCGGTACAGCTCGACCAGCGGCCCGAAATGGCCCATCGGGATGAACAGGTTGCTGATGAAGAAGCCGTCGCCGTAGCGCGCGGCGTTCTCGGCGGTCTCGGTTTGGCGCACGCAGCCGTGCCACACCGGCGGCGGCGAGCCGTCCAGCGGTCGCGGTACCGAGGTGAATCCGCGCAGGGGAGTGCGGAACCTGCCGTCCCAGTCGACGTCCTCCTCCCGCCACAGCCGGTGCAGCAGCGCGTAGTTCTCGGCGGCGAGCTCCACGCCGTCCTCGGCCCTCCTGCCGAACCACGGGTAGACCGCCTCGGTGTTGCCCCGCCCGAGGATCAGTTCGACCCGTTCGGGCGCCAGGTGCTGGAGCGTGGCGAACTCCTCGGCGATCCTGACCGGGTCGTTGGTGGTGATGAGGGTCGAGCCGGTGCACAGCACCAGCCGCGAGGTGACCGCGGCGATGTAGGCCAGCAGCGTGCTGCCGGAACTGGTGACGAACGGCGGGTTGTGGTGCTCTCCCAGCGCGAACACGTCTAGCCCCGCCTCTTCGGCCCGGCGCGCGAGCGTGCTGAGCGCCCGGACGCGGTCGTTCTCGCTGGGGCGGGCTCCGGTGCGGGGATCCGGCAGCAGGTCCCCGATCGTCAGCATCCCGAATTCCATGGCGGTGTCCTCGCAAGGTGTGAACGACTCGAACGGCGGTTGCGGCGGCCGGGCGCGGTGTGTCAGGGCCAGAGACCGCGAGTCCGGTTGATCGATCATGTGCGCCGGTGCTGGTTTGGTTCCCATGCGCCCGGGGCAACGGTCTCGTAGGGGATCACTCCCGCCCGGCCGGGAACGGCCCGGCCTGGCGGGCCGCCGGCCGGGATGCGAGAGCAACGGGAGGATCGATGTCCAAGACCGAAGAAGGTGCGGTTCGCAAGGTCAGACGTCGGCTGCGGTTCTGGTTGCGCCTGGTCGGTGCGCTGGTCGCGTTGTTCGTGATCGCCGTGGTCGTGGCCGCGGTGGTGATCGCGCAGGATCCGTCGCGCGCCGCCAGCGGGGTCAACGGTTTCCTGTCCGCCCTCGACGACGGTGCCAAGGCGGTCCTGTACGCGCCGATCGCGTTCTTCCAGGCCCTGGTCTCCTTCGTCGACCAGGTGGTCAACTGACGACGGTGCCGGCGGTCCGCGCCCGGCGGGCCGCCGGCCCGCGCGTCACGACTGGCGTTCGACGAGCGCCCGGACGTACTCGACGCTGCCGCAGCCTTCCTCGATCCTGGCGCGGCGGGCGCGCAGGAACGCCTCGCCGAGCTCGCCGCGGCGCGCCTCGTCCAGCGTCGCGCGGGCGTCGTTGAGGATCGTGCGCTCCTCCTCGTCGAGGTGATGGGTGAGCGACTCGCTCAGCTCCTCGAGCTTGCGGTCCCATTCCGGCGTCCCCGGCCCGCCCGCCTCGAGCAGGCCGAGCAGCGCCGCATGGCCCTCGGCGTGCTCCTCCGCGCCGTGCTCGACCTCTTCCGAGTCCACCTGCGAGGACCGCCGCAGCACCGGGTAGACGTCGGACTCCTCGGCCTCGGCGTGCGCGACGAGCAGCTCCGAGAGTTCGCCCAGCGCCTTTTCCCGGTCGCCCTCGGAGCTGCGCAGCTCGCGCAGCAGGTCCTCGAAACGCCGGTGGTCGGCCAGGATCAGCTCCACCACGTCGTTCGGCATGCTCGTTTCCACCTTCCTGCTGTCGCCGGTCGGCGCTCCCGCCCGGTCGGCAGGAGCGCCGCCGGTCACGATCCGTCCGCCGGGTCGAGCAGGGGCAGGATCTGACGCGCCAGCCCGTGCGGGTGACCGCGCTTGCCCCACTCGCGCGGGTAGCCGATGGACACCTCCTCGAAGGGCACGCCGTCGTAGCGCGTGCGGCGGGGGATGTGCAGGTGTCCGTACACGACCGCGCTGACGTTGAAGCGGCGGTGCCAGTCCGCGGTGCGCTCGGTGCCGCACCACTGCGCGAACACCGGGTAGTAGAGGACGTCGGTGGGCTTGCGCACCAGCGGGTAGTGGTTGACCAGCACCAGCGGGATGTCGTCGTCCAGCGCCTCCAGGCGCTTCTCCGTCTCGGTCACCCGGGCCTCGCACCAGGCCGCCCTGCTCGGGTACGGGTCGGGGTGCAGCAGGAACTCGTCGCTGCACACCACGCCGGTGTCGTAGGCCTTCTTCAGCGCCTCGGTGCTGTTGGACGTGCCGGGCGGCAGGAAGGAGTAGTCGTAGAGCAGGAACAGCGGCGCGACCCGCGCGGGTCCGCCGGCGCCTTCCCACGCCGGATAGGGGTCCTCCGGCGTCACGACGTCGAGACTGCGGCACAGTTCGACCAGGTGGCGGTAGCGCGCGTCGCCGCGCAGCTGCACGGGGTCCTTCGACGGCGTCCACAGCTCGTGGTTGCCCGGCACCCACAGCACCCGCGAGAACCGGCTGCTGAGCAGTGCCAACGCCCATTCGATCTGCTTGGTGGACTCCCCGACGTCGCCTGCGACGATCAGCCAGTCGTCGTCGGACTCCGGTACCAGGCGCTTCACGATCTCCCGGTTCTCGGAGTAGCCCACGTGCAGGTCGCTGGTGGCGAACAACTTGCCTTCTGCGGTGCCGCTCACGTTCGTGATCGTATCAACCGGGTGGGTCGCGGCGGGGCCGAACGAAGCCCCACGGCCATGTGCGACGCACGAGCGATCCGCCTCGTCTGCGTGGGTGGTCCACATTGGACATGACTGGTTCGGCGCGCCGGCGAACCCCGCTGACCGGAGCGAGCCGCCGTCGGCTACGGCACGAGCGAGGCGAGGTCGCCCGAGCGCAGCTGCCGCGCGTCGACCTCGGCGTGGCGATCGACCAGTGCCTGCAGCGCGTCGCCGTCGTCCCACCAGTTGACGTTCATGGCGGCCTGCACGCGGCCCTCCCGCAACCAGAAAGCGATGAACTCGCGTGCGCCGAGGTCGCCGCGGACCACCAGCTCGTCGTGCCTGGGGTCGGCGAGTCCCCGGTACTCCATGCCAAGCTCGTACTGGTCGGTGAAGAAGTACGGCTCGGCCCGGTACGGCTGCCCCGCGTCGAGCAGGTTGCCCGCGACGTGGGCTCCCTGGTCCTTCGCGTTGGCCCAGTGCTCGACGCGGATGCGCCCGTGGACCGGGTGGTCGGGCGCGGCGATGTCACCCGCGGCGAAGACGTCCGGATCCGACGTGCGCAGCGTCGAATCCACCGCGACACCGCCCCCGGGCACCTCGTTGGTCAGGATCAGCCCCGCCTGCTCGGCGAGGCCGAGCCGGGGCGCGGCTCCCACGCCGACCACCGCCATGTCGGCCGGGATCTCGGTGCCGTCGGTCAGCACGACGCCGGTCAGCTGGTCCTCACCGGTGAACCCGGCGACCGCCGTGGCGAGCCGCCAGTCGACCCCCTGCTCGGCGTGCACCGCGCGGAACACCTCGCCCATCTCGTCGCCGAGCGAACCTCGCAGCGGGAGCGGCAGCGGGTCGACGACGGTGGTCGCCGCCCCGTGGGAGCGGGCCGCTGCCGCGACCTCGCAGCCGATCCAGCCCGCACCGACCACGACCACCCGCTCGGCCTGCCGCAACGCCGTGCGCAACGCGAGCGAGTCGTCCAGCGTGCGCAGCAGGTGCAGGCCGCGCAGGTCGCTCCCGGGAACGCGCAGCGCACGCGGGTGCGAGCCGGTGGCGAGCAAGAGTCGGTCGTAGCGGTGCTCCTCGCCTTCGGAGTCGAGCACGCTGTGACCGGCGAGCGACACCCGTTCCACCGCCGTCGCGCTGTGCAGGCGGATGTCCCTGTCGGCGTAGGCGTTCTCGTCGTGAACCCACGCGGGTTCGTCGGCGTTGCCGAGCAGGATCTCCTTGGACAGCGCGGGCAACTCGTACGGCCGGTGCCGCTCGCGGCCGAACAGCAGGATCTCGCCGTCGAAACCGCGCTCCCGCAGCGCACCGGCGGCGGAGGCACCGGCGAGCCCGGCACCGACGATGACCACGCGACGAGGAACTGCCATGGTGGGCCTCCCGGGGCTGCGTACTGCTGCGCAAGACGCTATCGGCCGTCGTGGATCTCCGCCAGCAGGAACGCCGGTGGCGCCGCCGGCCCGGGGCGGCGGCGCCGGCCGGTCATGCCTGGAGGCGTTCCGGGAATCCGTCCGGTGGACCGGAGGTCAGTTCGCCGGGGGCCGGTAGCCGCCGACGGGACTGCGCTGCGTGACGCCGGTGCGGTTCCAGGCGTTGATCAGCACGATCGCCATGATGACCTTGGCCAGGCCCTCCTCGTCGAAGTGCTTTCTGGCGTTGTCGAAGACGTCGTCGGGCACGTGCCCCTCGGTGACCAGTGTGATGGCCTCGGTCAGCGCCAGCACGGCGCGCTCCTGCTCGGTGAAGAAGTCGGTGTCGCGCCAGGCGTTCAACGCGAAGATGCGCTGCTCGGTCTCGCCCGCGGCGCGTGCGTCCTTGGTGTGCATGTCCAGGCAGAACGCACACCCGTTGATCTGCGAGGCGCGGATGAAGACGAGTTCCTTCAGCGTGTGGTCCAGGCCGGAGTTGACGACCGCGGCGTGCATTCCCGCGAGGGCGCGGTAGCCCTCGCCCCACGCCTTGGCGAGCTCGATTCGTGCCTCTTGTGGCAACTTGACCATCCTTACCGGTGTCGTGCGGCCGCGCGCCGGGAATCCGCCGTCGGCGGGAGCCGCGGCCGCGGGAGTCGCGGTGTTGATCGGTGCGGAATCGGCGACCGCGGGTCCGGCCGCTTTCGTGAATCCGCTGACGGCGCTTCTCGGTGCCGTGAACGGCGGCGGTTCCGAATTGCGTCGCAGGAACTGCCGTGGTGCTCGAAGTCCCCGGATTCTCGAACTTCCGCGATGGTGCGCCTGCCGCCGGATGGCTCCCGCGGCAGGGTGGTGCTCGGAACTGCGGGCTCGCCCGACTCGCTGGAAGAACGGGCGATTCGCCCCGAAGCCGAAAGCGAGACGCATTCCAACTTCTTGATCACTTTACCACGCGCGGCATTTCCGCGATTTGGTGCGGGGATTTCCACGTCCCGGTCCGCCGCAGTTCCTCGAACCAGAATTCGACCGGGTCGTCGCCCTGCTGACCGGGCGCCCAGTTGTGGACGCATGACCAGCCGCGACATTGCCCGGAACGGAGTGAGCAGCGAGCCGCCTGGCGGGGTGCGTCGGGGAGCATCACGATCCGCGACTGGCGCTGGTGAGCTTGGCGGCGCTGTCGGTGCGATGGTGGCGATCCCGCTGCCCAACCGCTACCGCGCCACCCACCGGGCGGGCCTGGCGCTGGCCGCGGGAGCGGCCGCAACCCTTGCGCGCTGACACCGCCGCCAGTGACTCGGTGCCGGTGGTGGGCGTGTTGATGCTGGTGTTCGTCACCGCCATCATGGTGGTCGCACCGGGGCTGACGCGGCTGGTGAGCGAACTGAGCGCACCCGCGCGGGGTGCGGGCGTGGTGCTCTGCACCTCCGCCCTGCACGTGGGCGCCAGCGCCGGACAGCAACTGGTCGCCGTGATCAGCGGCGCCGATTTCACAGCGGTGCTGGTCGTTCTCGGCGCCGTCCAGGTCGCCGGAGCGGTGCTGGTCGCGGTGGCCGGAGGGCTCGGCGGTGGTTCCGGACAAGCCGAACGCGAAGGAGCGCAGACGCAGTGAGCGCGCGGAACACCAACTCCCGGGCGGCGGTCATCGTCGTCGGAGCGGGCCCGGTCGGGCTGTCGGCGGTCGCGCTGCGGTCCTACGGGCTGGAGGTCACCGTCCTCGAGGCCGACCCCGCCAACCGGGTCCGGCAGGGCAACCGCGCCCTGTTCGTCCATCGCGAGTCCCTGGCGCTGCTCGATCGCGCCAGTCCCGGCCTGGCCTCGGCGATCTCCGGCGTCACCGCGGTCGATGTGGGACCGGGCGAGGTGCTGCTGACCACTGAGGACGGTGCGAGCCACCGGGTCGGCACTGGCCCACCTGCGGCCGAAGAACCGCATCAGTCGGCGCGCCGCCGCGCTCTCTCCGGTGGTCCCGGCGTTCGGCGAATGGCTGGAGCAGGCGACCTGCGGGCCGAAGAAGACCAGACCGCACGCGGGAGGTACTGACAGTGGGCCGCTCGGTTCCGCAACTCGCCGCCGAGTCCTACGTTTGGGACCGGCGGGAGGGGCTGCTCGCCGCACCCGTCGAGGACGCTCCGATGGCGGCCGCCGACTCATGGCTGGTGACCGGCGGCCGGGTGCGGGCGCTCGACCGGCACCGCGCGCGTTTCGGCACGGTGTGCGCAGAGCACGTGGGGCCGGAGGAGCTCGGCGAGTTCTGGCACGCCGTCGTGGCGGCGCTGCCGCGGCAGGGCGACTGGTTCCCCCGGGTCGAGCTGGTCACCGCCGCGCCGGGGCCGCGCCTGCGGCTGCGCGTCCGCCCCGCACCGCCGCTCGGCACGCGGATCCGGGTGTGGCCGCTGGACGGCCCCGACGAGCGAAGTGCGCCGCGCACGAAGGGACCGGACCTGCCGTGGCTGGGCCGTGCACGCGCCCGCGCCGTCGACGCCGGTGCCGACGAGGCGCTGCTGACCACCTCCGGGGGAACCGTGGTGGAAGGCGCGACCTCGGCGCTGCTGTGGTGGGAGGACGACGTGCTCTGCCTGCCGTCGCAGTCGCTTCCCGTGCTCGACAGCGTCACCGCGGGGCTGGTCGTCGACCGCGCCGCTGACCTGGGCGTACCGATTGAGTACCGCGAGTGCGACCTGTCCGGGCTCGCCGGGCGCGAAGCGTGGTTCGTCAACGCGCTGCACGGCATCCGGCCGGTCGTGTCGTGGGTCGGTACCGCGATCGTGCCAGGACCGCCCTCGCGAGCCGGCGAGTGGAGCGAATGGCTGTCCGCTCTCGCCGAGCCGCTCGCGGCCTGACCTCCGCACTTCTGGTAGGTCGTTCGGGTCGTCATACCAACGCCGCGACCGCGGCTCGGCGCCGTGTCGACCGGGTGTTCCCAGCGCTGCCACGAGTGTGATCTCCGCCCCGCCGTGGCATCGGCCCCGGGTGGTGGTCTGCGGCATCGCGGCTGGTCATGCTACTGGTGCGGTCGGGTCGGGAGCTGACTTGGGCGACGGAGCGCGTTCGCGGGGGACGGTGTCGTGAGGGAGAAATGTGTGACCGCGCCCGTCGGAGGGCACCCATGGGGCCAAGACGGATTCCGAGGCCGAAGGGAGCAATCCGGTGGGCATCCTGAGTTGGATTGTTTTCGGGCTGATCGCCGGCGCGATCGCCAAGTTCATCATGCCGGGCAAGGATCCGGGCGGGATCATCGTGACGATCATCATCGGTGTGCTCGGCGGACTGCTCGGCGGCTGGCTGGGATCGGCCGTGAGCGGCGGAGGCGTGTCGGGCTTCAACGTGATGAGCTTCGTGTGGGCGGTCATCGGGTCGCTGGTCCTGCTCATCATCTACCGGCTGATCTTCCACCGGGCGCGGGCGTAGCCGCCCGGACCGGCGAACGTGCGAGCTGATGCGACCGCGTTCACCCGACGCGTTCGGCGGAGGGCCCGGACTGGCAGGTCCGGCCCTCCGCCGAACGCCGCTCTCGCCCGGCACCGGCGCGCGGGGGCGGGTGCCATGACCGAGCGGGAACGCGCCGCCCGCCCCGAAGATCTGGCGCGGCTGTTCGTGGAACGCGCCAACGCCGGTGATGTGGAGGGCCTCGTGGAGCTCTACGAGCCGGACGCGGTGCTGGCGTTCCGGCCGGGCCAGGTGGTGCGGGGCAGCGAGCAGATCAGGAAGGTCTACGAACAGCTCCTGGTCGACCGGCCGGTGTTCACGCCGGGTGAGCCGCTTCCCGTGCTGCGCAACGGGGAAATCGCGCTCACCGCGACGAAGCTGGCGCGGGGCGTGACGACCGCGGAGGTCGCCAGGCGCCAGCCCGACGGGAGCTGGCTCTGGGTGATCGATCAGCCCAACCTCAGAGCATAGGAATCCCTGCGCGTCTTAGGACTCGCCGTGCGTGGCGCTTCCGGTGGCGTTACCTCAGGCGCCCTCTGGCTCCGGGATCTTTTTCTGACGTATCAGCCATACGCTGCGAAAAAGCTGTCCTCGCCAGAGGGCGCCTGAGAACCCGCGGCGGTGCGGGTTGCGGGGGGTGGGCCAAGCGGCTTCGCCGCTTCAAAGACCCAGGACGGGCATTCAGGGCCGCACCGCTCCCGCCGCCGTTCCGTCCGGTGTGGACGATTCGCCGCGGGGAGCCGGCACGGTCGCGCCGCGCCAGTACCCGACCAGGTCGGCGTAGAGCGTGCTTGATGTCAGCAGCTCCTCGTGCGTGCCGATGACGGCGGTCTCGCCGTCCATCACCATGACCCGCTGCGCCCTCATCGCCGAGCTGATGCGGTGCGCGAGCACGATAAGCGTGCCGCCGCGCCGCTGGAAGGCGGCCTCGGCCCGTGCCTCGGCCTCGGGGTCCAGGTGGCAGGTCGCCTCGTCGAGAACGACGACGCGTGCCGGCGACAACCACACCCGCGTCAGCGCGATGAGCTGGCGCTCACCCGCCGACAGCGTGTCGGCGCCCGCCCTGATCTCGGCGTCCCAGCCCCCGAGCCGGTCGATCAGCGCGGTGGCGCCGACCTCGTGTGCTGCGTGTTCCATTTCCTCCCGCGTCGCGTCGGGGTTGAGCACGGTCAGGTTGTCCCGGACCGTGCCGGCGAAGACGTAGGCCTCCTGCGGGATCAGCGCGATCTCGCGCCGCAGGACCACGTCGGCCACTTCGGCGATGTCGACACCGCCCAGCAGCACCCGGCCTCCCTGCGGGCGGGCGATGCCGGTGATCAGGTCGGCCAGGGTGGACTTGCCGACACCGCTGGGCCCCACCACCGCCAGGTGCGTGCCGTCCGCGATGGCGAAGTCCAGGCCGTCGACGACCGGGGCGGCGTGGGGCGAGTAGGCGAACCGCAGGCCCTCGGCGCGGATGTCGCGAGCCATGACCGGCAGCGCCCCGCCGGTCTCCGGCGGGACGGGGTCGCGCCGGGTGACCTCGGCCAGCCGCCCGAGCACGACGCCCAGCGCGACCAGCCACGTGCTGCCCGCGTTCACCAGGAACCGCATGGCCGGATCGAGCTGGTGCGCCAGGTACACCACCGCGCCGCCGACGACGCCCGCGGTGGCCGCACCGTGTGCGACCAGCCACGGTGACAGCAGCAGGAGCGCCAGCAGCGGCAGGTGCACGCCCACCGCCAGGACCAGTACCCGCGCGACCCGGGTCAGCGCATACGCACGGGCCGCCCGTGCGTTCTGGTGGACCGCGGCGGCCACTGCCGTGGCGGCCCGGCCTTGCGCCCCGCACGCGACGACGTCGCGGATCGCGTCGATGACCGGTTCGGCCTCGCGGGTGACCAGCTCGCCGGTGAGCACGACCTCGCGCTGCCTGGCGACCAGTGTCCGCAGCACCCGCAGGAACCCGAACACGGCGAGCGCCACCATCGGCGCGACGACTACGGCGATCAGCGGCGACAGCAACGCCAGTCCGGCCACGGCGACCAGTGCGGTGAGGAACTGGCGGGCGTTGCGCAGGACCGACGCCGCCAGGTTGCGCACGCTGTCGACCTGGTCGGTCGACTGGGCCACGCTCGCGCCGTCCAGTGGTGCGAGCTGGGCCACCGCGCGGCGCACGGTCGCCGTGACCAGGGCGGTGACCAGGTAGTCCCGCAGCGGTTCGACGATCTCGGCCAGCCACGGGTACACCCGCCGGGTCGCCACCGCCGCCAGGCAGTGCACCGCCGCGAGGACCGACAGCCACACCAGGCCCAGGTCCGGACGACCCGCGAGGAACCCGCGGTCGATGGCCGCCGCCACCAGCAGGCCGGAGACCAGCGGAGGCGCGGCTTCCAGGGACGACCAGATGATCAGCTTCCTCATCGCGTACCGGTTGGCGCGCAGCCGCTTGCGCAGCAGCGCGAACCCGGCCTGGACACTGCTCGGTTCAGCCACCGAACACCTCCCGGTAGGCGGGGTCGGACCACAGCTGCGCGTGCGGGGCGAAGCCCCTGACGCGCCCTTCGTCCAGCCAGGCCACCAGGTCGGCGCGCGCGGCCGTGGACGCCCGGTGCGCGACCAGCAGGCACGTGCGCCCGGCCAGCACGCGGTCGAGGGCGTGCGCGACCTGGACCTCGGTGGCCGCGTCGAGCGAGCTGGTCGCGTCGTCGAGGATCACCAGCCGCGCGTCGACCAGCACCGCCCGCGCCAGGCCGAGGCGCTGGACCTCTCCGCCGGAGAACCGCGCCTCCCGCACGGGGGTGTCGTACCCGTCGGGGAGCTTGCGCACGAAGTGGTCGGCCCGCGCGATCCGCGCGGCCCGCTCGACCTCGGCGCGGGAGGCGCCGGGACGTCCGTAGGCGATGGCGTCGTGGATGGTGCGGCCCAGCAGCGCGGGCTTCTCGAAGGCGTAGGCCACCGAGGTCCGCAACGCCGACTCCGAAACCTCGGCGAAGGCGACGCCGTCGAAGGTCACGGTGCCGCCGCAGGGGTGCACCAGCCGTCCGGCGACCGCGGCCAGCACCGACTTGCCGGAGCCGGACCTGCCGACCGCGGCGACGTTGCTGCCCGCTGGAATCCGCAGGTAGACGTTGTCGAGCACGACCCGGTCGCCCTCGCGCACCGTGACCCCGCGCAGGTCGAGCCGACCGGCCCCGATGTCGGGCACCACCGGCGAACCCGGCTCCCGAGCGGGTGTGGAGAGCACGGTGGCCACCCGCGTCGCGCCGATCTGGGCCTTCAGCACCATCACGATGCTCTCGACGGCTTCGAAGCCGTGAACCGCCAGCAGCACGTAGCCCGCCGACGCCACGAACTCGCCCGCCGTGATCCGCTCCGCGGCCAGGGCGAACCCGCCGACGCACAGCACCGCGATCTGCAGCAGCGGGATGAGCAGCAGCAGTTGCCAACCGATCTGTCCCTGGGCTTTCCACACCGCGCGTCCGGTGGTGTTGAGCTCGCCCAGCGGGCGCAGCACGCGCGCCGCGTCGCGCACCTGGGTGCCGTTGGCGCGGATCGTGCGGGCGCCGCGCAGGGCGTCGAGGAACCGCGCGACGATGTCGGCCTGGATCTGCTGGTAGCGCAGGAAGTGCTTGGCCGTCCTCGACAGGAACAGCCGGACTATCCCGAACGCGACCGGGATCCCCACCAGCAGCGTCACCGCCAGCGTCCAGTCGATGACCCACAGCGCCACCGCGCAACCGGCGAGGGTGAGCAGTCCTACCGCGATGTTGAGCAGCACGAGGAGGAAACCGGCGGGCTTGGCGGTGTCGGTGGTCAGGCGGGAGAGCAGGTCGCCGGAGGCGAAGCGGCGGCGGCCCGCGACACCGAGCGCCAGGACGTGGCGGATGAAGCGGTTGCGCAGGTCGGCGGTGACGGAGGCCAGGTAGTAGGCGTTCGCGAGTTCCGTGGCGGCGTCGGTGGCGCTGAGCACGGCCAGTACGACACCGACGTGGAGGACCGCGCTCGTCACACCAGTCCCGGTCACCGCGGCGTCGATGCCTTCCGCGACGGCGGCGGGCAGCAGCAGCGCGGCGGCGGCCCTGGCGATGACCGCAGGCACCAGCACCGAACTCCACAGCGGACACTCGCGGAGGCACTCGACGAGCAGCGCGCGCCCGGCGGCGCCGTCCTCTCCCTCGGTGTGCTCCAGCGGCAGGAAGCGCGCGAAGCCGCGCCGTCGCGGCGGCGCCATGGCGACGTCGGACATCCGACTCCTCCCTGGTACGAACGAGCGGGCGGAAGTGGCCGCGCGCGCGGCCACTTCCGCCCAGCAGCGGATGTCTTGGATCAGTCGTCGATGAGCAGGCTGGCGAGGAGGCAGTTCGACGCGAGCAGGCACTGGTCGCCGCCGCCGAACTGCACGCCGTCCTGGTCGATCGGGTCGGTTTCCGGGAGCTGCTGCAGAGCGGTCACGTCGAGCTCGAATTCGTCGTACATGACATACCTCCTGGGTTTTCCGGTTGGAACTGCGATCGGTGGTCGGTCACCACCTCCGGCCCGGGGATGGCCCCGAGCCCGAACGCACCCGATCCGCCTCACGTCATGGGCGCCCCCACGTGCGGCAGAAGCGGGCCACGGTGCTGCGCACCACCGCGGACACACCGGTCACCACCTCGTGGTGGTTCCCGGGGACCTCTTGGTAAGTCAGATCGGTGCAGCCGGACTCCAGCAGCCGGTCGCGCAGCTCCCTCGACTGGCCGACCGGGATCACGTCGTCATCGGTGCCGTGCATCAGCAGCAGCGGAACCGAGATCTCCGGGCACAGCCGCAACACGTCGCGCGCACCGAGCTGATCGTCTATTTCGGACAGAGCGCCCAAACGCATCGCGCGATGCCCGACCCATGGCGCGCTCGCGGAGTGCAGGCGTGCCCCCGACAGCAGGGGCGCCAACGCGACGCACGCCGACCACAGCTTCGGCGCGGCGCTGGCCGCCAGCAGCGAGAGGAACGCGCCGTAGCTGACGCCGAGGACCATCGGCCGCGGGAGGTCGGCGCGCAGCGAGCCCAGGTCGGCGCCGATGGCCACCACGTCGTCGAGATCCGGGCCGCCCCAGGCCTCCAGCACCGGACTCAGGTGCTCGTGCCCGTAGCCGGTGCTGCCGCGGTAGTTCGGCGCCACGACCGCGACCCCCGCGGAGGCCAGCGCCTGGAACAGCGGCTCGAACTGCATGCGCCACGCCGACAGCGGTCCGCCGTGCAGCGCGAGCACGAGACGGTCCGACCTCAGCCAGTCCCTGCCGTAGACGATCGCCTCGACCCCTCCGGCCGCGGCGCTGAGCCGCACGAGCTCGGCGTCCACCCACTCGCCGCCCGCGCCGTCGTCGGGCAGGTACGACGTCTCCTCGCACGAGGTGATCGTCAGCAGCGTCGTCGGCTTGGTGGGGGAGGAGAACGGCACCCGGATCGCGGCGGTGGACCAGTGCGCCCGCCCTCGGGTGACCCCGGTGGGGATGGCGAGCTGCCGCAACTGGTCGTCGTGCGGCGTGTAGACGTGCAGCGTGGTCACCGCACCGCGCTGCCTCTGCACGAGCACCCGCTTGCCCGGCGGGTCGATCGCCAGCGCCCGGTGGCGGAGTCCGTCCTCGTCCAGCCGCTCCGGGAAGCTGACCGCGTTCGCGCCGTCGAGCCGCGCCCAGCCGAGCCGGTGGTGGCCGCCCGCGTTGGTCTCGATCACCAGGAGGCCGGTGCCGGGATGGCACGCGACGATGCTGTCGCGGCTTTCCGGGGACAGCGAAAGGATCGTCCGCCAGCGCCTCCGCCCCAGGTCGACCAGTACGCCGTCGCACCGTCCCTGGCCCGTCGTGAGGTTGGCGCCCAGCAGTTCGAGCCTGGGGTCCAGCCACACGCCGCCGGACACCCAACCGGGCAGTCGCAGCACGAGCTCGGCTCCGGCGTCCGTGACCCGCCAGATCGCCGACTGGCAGGCGCTCTCGCGTGCGACCAGCACTCCGAGCGCCGAGGACGTGGGGTGGGGCAGCAGGTACCCGGCGACCGCGTGGACTCGCTTGAGGACCCGGCGGCCCCCCTCGGGATCGAGCAGCACGAGCTCGTGCGGCTCGGACGAGTTGGGGAAAAGCAGGACCCGGCCGTCGGCGAGCGGCTGCGCCTGGGCGCCGCGGTGCGGGGCGGGCTCCTGCCGCAGCAGCCTCGCCGCGCCCGAGTCGAACCCCCACATCTCGAACACCGACTCCGCGCCCCGCGTCCGCACGCAGGCCGCGTGGCGTCCGCCGGGAGCGAAGCTGAAGTTCGACCGCACCACCGCGCTCCCGGTGGCGGTCGTGCTCGGCGCGCTCACCGCTGCCCGGTCCAGCCGCCGGCGTCGGCCATCCACCGGCGCGGCCCGCCGTAGCGCAGGCGCAGCAGGAACGCCAGCACACCGCTGACGCCGTCGGCCCACTCCGCCGACACGTGCCCCTCCGGGTCGGTGAACACCGTCCGCCCGTCGCGGTAGACCCGGCGTCCGAAGACGGCATGCGCCATCCGGTGCGCGGTGGCGACGTAGGCGGGTTCCTCGAGGAAGTCGGCCATGTCGAGCACGAACTCCGCGTTGCCGGTCAAGCCGTGGCACTGGCCGACGGCGCCGGTCCGGCTGTGCTCGACCGTGGCGGAGGCCGCCTTCTCGGCCATGCCCCTGGCGCGGGTGTCACCGGTGAGCCTGGCCAGCCGCACCAGGAACGTCCCCACCCCGGAGGAACCGTTGCACCAGTGGGGGAGCAGCGGTTCCGCCGTGTCCAGCCCGCTGTGCCAACGCGCCCCGGCCTCGTCCACGACGGCGTGTTGCAGCAGCGGCCGTGCCAGTTGCTCGGCGGTCGTCTCGCATGCCGCTCCGCCGAGTTCCCCCGCCGCGAGCAGGAAGTAGCCGACTCCCGCGGTGCCGTGGGCGAAGCCGTGGAAGCGCTGCCCGGCGAAGATGGAGTCGGCGTCCTCGGGCACCTGCCAGAACGGCCCGTCGGAGTCGTGGCGCATCGAGCGCAGCAGCGCCTCGGCGCACTGCCGGACCCGATGGGCGAACTCGGCGTCGCCGGTGACCTGCCAGAAGTGCAGGTAGGTGAGCCCGATCCCGGCCATCCCGTGGGTGATGTCCGGGCTGAGCCAGCTGGTCGGCAGCTCCTTGGCCAGTCCCACCGCGTCGTCGGCGGCGGGGTGGTCGCGGAGCGCGGCGGCGGCGTCGTGCAGGGCCCAGGCGATGCCGGCCCGGCCGAAGTACAGCCCGGGCGGGCGGAACCCGTCCTGCCGCATCCGCCGGCGGATCCACTCGGCGGCCGTGCCGATCGCCTCCGCGACCCGGCCACCACCGCGCAGCCGGTAGTACGAGGTCAGAGCGCCCAGAACACCGGCAGCGCCGTGCTGGACGTTGCACGGGTCGTTGACAGGGCGCGGTACGGGCCAGAGCGCGTCGTCATCGTCGGGGTTCATCGTCGCCAGCAGGTGGTCGACGATCCCGTCGACGGCTTCCTGCCACTCGTCGCCGTCGAAGGGTTCGACCGAGCTGGAGCGATGCCCGAGGCCCGGCGCCGCCGCGAGCACCGTCCGGGCGTGCGACGGAGCGGGCCGGTTGGCCGGCTCGTCGTCCATCAGGCCGGTGATCAGCGCGGTCACCGAGGCCGGGAGCTCGGTGGCCGTCACCGTGGGCAGCCACACCGACAGGCGCTCCCGCAGCGGCCGGCCCGCCGGCTCGTCCTCGGGAAGGCGCGGGTCGGCCCCGGTGAGGACGTAGGCGAGCGTCGCGCCGAGACTGAAGCGGTCCGCCGACTGGTCTGGCTCGCTGCCGCGCAGCTGCTCCGGCGCGGCGTAGCCGGGAGTGCCCGCGGAGAGCCTGCCGGTCGTGTCCCCGGCGCGGACCGACAGCTCGAAGTCGATCAGCCACGGCTCGTCGTCGACGACGATGACGTTGTTCGGCGTGAAGTCCCGCAGCACCAGTCCGGTCTCGTGCACCGCTTGCAGCTTGTCCACGAGCCGTTCCGCCAGCCGCAGCGCGGCGGGCAGGTACCCGCGCGGCCCGTGCTGCCGGAACCGGTCGGTGACCCACCGCCGCAAGGGCGGCCCCTGGAGGTCGCGCATGGCCAGGTACAGGTGCCCGCTCTGTTCGAAGAACTCGACGACCTCGGGGGTGACGCCCAGCGGTGCCAGTGCCTCCAGTGCCCGGGCCTCGGCCCGCAGCATGTCCTGGGCGCAGGTGCCGTCCGAGCCGACGACGGTGTGCGGGCGGGCCTCCTTGATCACGACCGGCTTTCCGGTGCGCAGATCCTGAGCGCGGTAGAGACCGCCCTTGTTGGCGTGCCGGATCGCCTCCCGCACCGCGAAGCGGTCACCGAGCAGGATCCGCCTGTCACCCGAGGACGGCGCGGGCGCGGGTTCGGCGGCGGGGAAGGGGCATCGCGCCCACTCCGGCGGCGTGTAACGCGGCTCCCGGAGGTCGGGCACCGGCTCCCCGGCGGGGCTGCTGATGATGTGACGGTACAGGCCGTCGTTGGTCAGGACGCGCCGGTTGGCGAACGAGCCGTAGCGGTAGTGCACGATACTCCCCGGCCGGTACGGGCGGTCCGAGAGGATCACCGGACCGCTCAGCCCCGTGGTCGCCAGGTGCAGCGCCTCGGCGAGCTCGACCGCCTGCTCGTCGTCCCCTGGGTAGCAGGTCAGGAACTTGCCCGCGCCGTAGCGCGGCGCGTGCCCGGAGTTCAGGGCGTAGACGTGGTGCAGCGTGATCGCGAACTTGAAAGGGCGCTCGGCATCGAGGAGAACGGGCAGGCACCGCTGCAACACCGCGCCCGCGGTCCCCATCGTGGCCGACACGTGCAGCTTCCAGCCCTGGAGCACCTCCCGGGCGCCGGAGGGGGAAACCATGCACCACGGTTCTCCCTCGGCGACACGCCAGCGCGATGCGTCCGCGCGGGCGCCGAGCGCGTCGCGCAGCAGCGGAACGAGATCTTTAGGGTCCGGTGTGGACAGTGCGGGGCCGGGTCCGGGGCGCCCCGGGTCGGCGGCGGGCCTGGCGGTCAGGAGCTCGCTGGCTTCCTGACCTGCCGCCTCCGGGCGTGACTCCTGCTCCATCGACCCCTCCCCAGTCACCGGCCAGCAACCCCATGCTGAGTTCGGTCGGGGTCTTGCGCTCGGTGTGCGGTGCAGGTCGTGGGTGGGGTCGGTAGACCCTCGGTATGCGTCCGCGCAAGCGAGTACATTCGATCGGGACGTCGAAGGGTGAGCGTTCCGAAGCTCCGTCCTCAGTGGATTGAGATCCAGCAGTACGGAAAGCATCCGGATCCGGATTCGGGTTCACCCACGCGGGTGTTCAGCAGTGGAGTACCCATCGGGTGGTGGGAATGCCGTCGCGCAGAGTACCCCTTTTCAGGGATGGTCCCTGGGGCGCCGTTCGTGCTCCGCAGCGTCCCCGCGTCAGCGGCCTCCCTTGCGCCTGGCCGGGCGCTCGTCCTCCAGATGGGTGCTGCCGACGATGTGCGAGCGGGTGAGCTCACCGGCCCGGGCGCTGTCGCCCTCGCGCAGGGCGTCGATGATCGCCTGGTGCTCCTCGGCGGACTCGCGGTGGGAGCGCGCGACCTTGGGCCCGTCGGGCATCGACTGCCACAGCATCCGCATCAGCGAGAGCAGCACCGGGCTCTCGGCGGCCTGGTAGATGGCGAAGTGGAAGTCGCGGTTGAGCGAGCCGTAGGCTCGGTCGTCCTCGGCCAGTCCGGCGATCCGGTCGTTGACCGACTGGATCGCCGACAACCGCTCCGAGGTGATCCGCTTGGCCGCCAGTTGCGCGGCCAGCGATTCCAGAGCGGCGCGGATCAGGTAGTTCTCCTCCTTGGCGTCGAACGCCGATTCGGCGACCGTGGCGCTGCGGTGCGCGTCGGTGGTGATCAGGCCCTCCGACTCGAGCCTGCGCAGCGCCTCGCGGACCGGTGTCGGGCTCACGCCGAGCCGGTCGGCCAGATCGCGCTGGCGCAGCGTGGTTCCCGCCGCCAGCTCACCGGTGACGATCATCTCCCGGAGCATGCTGGTGACCAGTTCGGTCTTGCTGGTGTACAGCGGCTGGGACAAGGCTCATCCGTTCTCTGCGTCGCCGCGCCCGCGCTCCAGCAGTTCCGCGCAGCGCAGCAGGGGGTCGGTCGTGGGGGCGAGGAACTGCACGCCGGTGGGCAGTCCCCCCGGCCCCGGCAGGCCGGGCACCGACAGCGCGGGTACACCGGACACCGAGGCCAGGGAAGTCGTGGAAGCGTGCGCGGCCTGCACCGGCAGCATCCGGCCCGCGCATTCGGTCAGCTCGTCACCGATCCTGCTCGCCGGCACCGGTGAGCTCGCCAGCAGCAGCGCGTCGACCTGGCCGAAGGCGTCGTCGAGCCCGGCGATGATCGACCGGCGGACCGCGAGCGCCCGCTGGTAGTCGGCATCGGCGACCCGCGCGCCGAGCCGCAGCACTTCGCGCACCTGCGGGCCGACCTGGTCGGGGTCGGCGGGCCACCAGTGCCGCGCCGACTCCGCGAGCATGATCACGTAGGACGCCGCAGGGGCGAGGCCGGAGTTGCGCACGGCGACCTCCACCACGTCCACCCCGCTTTCGCACAGACGTGACACGGCGTCGTCGACGGCGGCGGCGACCGGTGGCTCGACCCGCCCGGCCCACCGGTCGCGGATCACGCCGACCCTGCGCACGGGCTGCCCGGTCGGTTCCGCACCGAGCGCGGTCAGCGCGATGCGGCAGTCGGAAACCGTCGCCCCCAGCACTCCCGGCGAGTCCTGGGTGGGGGCGAGGGGCGCGATGCCATCGGTCGGAAGCGTGCCCACCCCGGCCTTGATGCCGACCACGCCGCACAGCGCGGCGGGGTTGCGGATCGAACCGCCGGTGTCGGTGCCCAGCGCGACAGGGACGACGCCCTCGGCCACGGCGGCGGCCGAGCCACCGCTGGAGCCGCCGGTGATCCGCGCCGGGTCCAGTGGGTTTCGGCAGCCGGGTGTCACCATTCCCCAGGCCAGCTCGTGGGTGCGGGTCTTGCCGATCACGACCGCGCCCGCGTCGCGCAGCCCGCTCACGATCGCCGCATCCCGCTCGGCGCGGTGGTGGCCGAGATCGCGCGTGCCGCAGCGGGTCCACGCACCGGCGACGTCGATGTTGTCCTTCACCGCCACCGGAATCCCGTGCAGCGGGCCGCGATCCGTCCCGGCGGCCAGCTCGCGGTCGGCCACCGCGGCGTCCCGCGCCGCGCGTTCGGGCAGCAGCTCGACGAACGCACCGGTCGTGCTCGCGCGCGCGGCGCCGAGCGCCTGGGCGACCAGCTCGGTGGCGGTGGTGCCGGACGCCCGCAACCGCGCCGCGAGGCCGGTCACCGAGGAGCTCAAAACTCCGCTCGCCACAGCTTCGCCACCGCCTTGTCGAGTTCCGAGGTGTCCAGCGGCTCGCGCAGCTCCGAGCGCCGCAGCTTGCCCATGCTGTTGCGCGGGAGGGCGTCGACGAAGAACACCTGCTTCGGGCACTTGTACGGTGCCAGCAGCTTCCTGGCGTGGGCCACGACCTCCTCGGCCGAGACCCGCGACTCCGCGACCACCCACGCGGTGACCTGCTCGCCCCAGCGCCGCGAGGGCAGCCCGGCGACCGCCGCGGAGCTGACGGCCGGATGCTTCTCCAGGGCGAGCTCCACCTCGCGGGGGTAGACGTTGAGCCCGCCGGTGATGACGAGCTCCTTCTTGCGGCCCGTGATGCGCAGGTAGCCGGTGCCGGCGTCGATCCGGCCGAGGTCGCCGGTCCGGAACCAGCCGCCGGAGTGGAAAGCCTCGGCCGTGGCATCGGGGAGCTTCCAGTAGCCGGAGAACACCTGCGGCCCGCGGAGCAGGATCTCGCCTTCGGTGCCGTCTTCGACCGGATCGCCGGAGTCCGTGCCGATGCGGAGCTCGACGCCCGGCAGCGGCAGCCCCACCGTGCCGGGCACGCGGGGACCGTCGAGGGGGTTGGACACGTCGAGCCCGCTCTCGGTGCTGCCGTAGCGTTCCAGCGGCGGTTCGCCCATGACCGCCGCGATCCGCCCGGCGAGGTCCGGCGACAGCGGAGCCGAGCCGCTGACCGCCAGCCGCAGGCTCGGAGCACCCAGTGCGCCGGGAACCTCGGCCACGAGGCGTTCGTAGACCGCGGGCACCGCGAACAGCACCGTGGCGCCGTGCCGCTGGATCGCATCGCCCAGCTCGGCGGCGTCGAAACGGGGCAGGACCACCGCCGACGAACCGGCCAGCAGCGTGGCGTGCACGCCGCCGAGCCCGTGCTGGTGGCTCAACGGCAGCGAGTGCACCAGTACGTCGCCTGCGCTCCAGCGCCACGCGTGCATAGCGGCGCGGATCGACGAGAGCAGGTTGGCGTGGGTCAGCGGAACGCCCTTCGGCGCGCCGGTCGTGCCGGAGGTGTAGGCGAGCAGGGCGACGTCAGCGGTACCGATCCGGGGGAGCGGACCTGGTTCGAGCTCGGGGAGCGGCTCGTCGAGCGAGACCTGGTTCGCGACGTCGACCAGCGCGGACGCGGGCTGGGCGACGAAGGCCCACGCCGCCTGGCTGTCGTCGACGAGGTGGGCGAGCTCATCGGCGGTGTAGGCGGGGTTCGCCAGCACCACGGTGCCGCCGGCTCGCAGGATCGCCAGGTAGGCCACCACCAATGCGGCGGAGTTGCCACCGCAGAGCAGAACCCGGTCGCCGGGGGCGAGACCGCGGCTCAGCAGCCAGGAGGCGGTGCGCCGGCTGCGCTCGTCGAGCGCGCGGTGGCCCAGCCAGTGCTCGCTCTCGGCGGGGAAGAGCAGCGCGGGCCCGTCGCCGGGGCGCAGCGCTCCCGGCAGCGTGCCCGCGACGAGGTCTTCGACGTGGACTTCGGGGCCGTGGCACAGCCACGCCGTCCGGTTTCGGGACTCCTCGGATACCGCCAATGCGTCCTCCAGCACGCCGGGTCCGCTCCTGGTGGTACCGCGCTTTCGCCGGTGACACAACGAAAACCGCGTTCTAGGCTCGGGTTCGTGCGAGGTCGGCGAAGGCTGGACCACCAGGTTTGCGATATGGTATATCAAATCGCACGAAGTGTCAGGCCGACGGCAACCGAGAGGAGAGCCGTCATGGACCCTGTCCCCAACGCGAGCGAGCGCCTGCCCCGCCCTTCCTCCCCGCCGCGGTCGGCTACCGCTCGGCATCGACGGCCCTCGGAAGTGATCGCGCCACCGCTCCCGGCTGGCAAGGCGAGTGTCCGTGCCGACACGGCCACCTTGCAGCCGCCCGCCGACACCCGGTTGAGTCGCGCGGCTGGGATGGCCGTGTGCCGGTCCGCTGACCTTCGACGGAGCCGCCCTGCAGCCATGGCCGTGCGTCGGCCCGTCGAGGTCCGACGGAGCCGCAACGCCGAAACGGCCGCCGTGCGCCGGTCTGCCGACGCCCAACAGCGCCGCGTCGCCGAGACGGCCGGGCGCCGGTCCGATGACGCCCGCCCGACTCGCCCCACCGGCACGGCCGTGCGCCGGACCGCTGACGCAGGGCCGAGCCGCGCCACTGACACGGCCGAGCGCCGACCCGCCGTCGCCCGGCAGCGCCGCGCCGACGAGACCGCCGGAAGCCGGCCCGTCACCACCCGACGAAGCCGCACCGCCGAGACGGCCAGGCGCCGCTGCGGCGACGCCCGACAGGGCCGCCACACCGGCACGGTCCTGTGCGCCGACACCCGACCGTGCCCCCGCCACCTGCCGACCGGCGTGCGAACCATCGCGCGGTCCGCGACGGTAATGCCAACCCTCGCGCTGTCCGGCCGGTCGTCGTGCGGTCGCCGACCGCGCCCGCTCACCGCCGCGCGAGGCCGTGCGTTACCGCGCCGATTGGAGTCCGCGTGAAGCCGGCACCGTTCGAGTACCACCGCGCGCACGACGTCCGCGGCGCCGTCGAGCTGCTCACCGAGCTGGGCGACGACGCCAAGCTGCTCGCGGGCGGCCAGAGCCTGGTCGCGATGATGAACTTCCGGCTGGCGCGACCGACCGCGCTGGTCGACGTCGGCCGCGTCGACGGCCTGCGCTACCTGCGCTCCGACGGCGCCGCGCTGTGCATCGGCGCGCTGACCACGCACCACGAGGTGCAGACCGCCCGCGCACCGCGGATCCCCGACTCCTTCGGCGTGCTCAGCAGGGCGGCGCGCTGGATCGGCCACTACCCGATCCGGACCAGGGGCACCGTCGGCGGCAGCCTCGCGCACGCCGACTCCACCGCCGAGTGGTGCCTGCTCGCGGTCCTGCTGGACGCCGAGATCGTCGCCGAGAGCACCAGCGGGCGGCGCTCGATCCCGGCGGCGGAGTTCTTCTTCGGCTTCCTCGACACCGCCCTGCGTCCCGACGAGATGATCGTCGAGGTCGTGTTCCCGCGCCCCGCTCCGCACGCGGCGCTGACGGAGTTCGCCCAGCGCGCCGGGGACTTCGCGATCGTGGCCGCCGCCGTGGACCTCGACGTGGCCGGCGGGATGTGCCGCGGCGGGCGGATCGCGCTGGGCGGGGTCGACGCGGTGCCGGTCCGGGTTCCCGAGGCCGAGGAGGTCCTGTCCGGGGCCGAGATCGGCGACGAGCTGTTCACTGCCTGCGCCGAGGCGGCGGCCACCGCGATCGATCCGGGCAGCGACGCGCACGGCAGCGCCGACTACCGCCGGATGCTGACCCGCACGCTGGTCGCCCGCGCGTGCCGGGAGGCGACGGCGGTATGACCGGGCACGGACAGGGCTGGATCGGCAAGTCGTTCGCCCGCAAGGAAGACCACCGGCTGCTGACCGGTCGCGGTTGCTTCGTCGACGACCGGCCGAGGCCGGACGCGCTGCACGCCGCCTTCGTCCGCAGCCCGGTCGCCTCGGCGGCCCGCGTGTCGGTCGACCTGTCCGAGGTGTCCGGCGTGGACGGTGTGCGGGCGGCGTTCGCGAGCGGGGAACTGGGCGTCTCCGGGCTGACCGCGCTGCTGGACCGGGAGGAGTTCACCGCGACCTCGATGCCGATCCTGGCCACCGGCGCCGTGCGCTACGCCGGTGAACCGCTGGCGATCGTGCTCGCGGAGGACCCGTACGCCGCTGAGGACGGCGCAGAGCGGGCCTCGGTCGACTTCGAAGCGCGGCAGGCGGTCACCTCGATCGAGGAGGCGCTGGCACCGGGGGCTCAGGGCGTGCACGACGAACTCGCGGCCAACACGTTCCTCGACGTCGCGCCCTTCAGCGACGACGAGATCGACGATGTCTTGGCCTCCGCGCCCTGCGTCGTGCGCACGTCCCTGCGCACCGGCAGGCAGAACGCCTTACCGCTGGAACCCAGGGGTTGCCTGGCCGAGTGGGTGGACCGCGACGAGCAGCTCGTCCTGCACGTCTCCACCCAGGTGCCGCACCAGGTCCGCACCGCCGCCGCGCGCTGCCTGGGCCTGGCCGAGCGGCAGGTGCGGGTGGTGGTGACCGACGTCGGCGGCGGGTTCGGGCTCAAGTGCGTGGTGGGCCGCGAGGAGATCGCGGCGGCCGCGGCGGCCCTGCGGCTGCGCAGGCCGGTGAAGTGGATCGAGGACCGTTCCGAGGGGTTGTCGGCCAGCTTCCACGGCCGCCAGCAGCAGTACGACGTGCGGGCAGCGTTCGACGCCGGAGGCCGCATCCTCGCGCTCGACGCCGACATCCGCTGCGACGTCGGGGCGTACTCGGTGTTCCCGTTCACCAGCGGGGTCGAGCCGCTGATGGCCTCGGCGGAGCTGCCGGGCGTCTACCGCGTTCCGCGCTACCGGGCGCGGGCCAGGGCGGTCGCGACGAACAAGGCGCCGACCGCGCCGTACCGCGGTGTCAGCCGCCCGCAGATCGTGGCAGTGATGGAGCGGCTGATGGAGCGCGCCGCCCGCGAGCTCTCGGTGGACCCGCTGGAGCTGCGCCGCAGGAACCTGATCGACTCCTTCCCCTACACCGGCATCAACGGCATCACCTACGACCCGGGCTCCTACCGCGAGTCCCTGGACCTCTGCGAGCGCCGCCTCCGCGAGGAGGGCTGGTTCGACTCCCGCGACGGCGACCGGCGCGTGGGGATCGGCTTCGCCTGCTTCAACGAGCGCACCGGGTACGGCACCGAGGCGTTCGCGCAGCGGAAGATGGCGGTCGTTCCCGGCTACGACATCTCCGAGGCGCGGATGGACCCGGCAGGCTGGGTCACGGTGACCACCGGCACCTCCGCGCACGGCCAGGGACACGAGACGACCCTGGCGCAGATCGCGGCCGACCAGCTCGGCCTGCACCCGGACCGGATCAAGGTCCGCCAGGGCGACACCGACCTGGTCTCCTACGGCTGGGGCACCTTCGGCAGCCGCTCGGCGGCCATCGGCGGCGGCGCGGTCCGGCTCTCGGCCTCCCGGCTGGCCGACAAGATCCGGACGGTGGCCGCGCACCTGCTCGACACCGAGGCAGGCAACGTCGACCTGGTCGACGGCTGGTGCCGCCGCCGCGACAACCAGGAGGACGGGCTGCCGATCGCCGAGGTCGCCGAGGTCTCCTACCTGCGGGCGAACCGGCTTCCCAAGGACGTCGACCCCGGCCTGTCGGCCGAGGCGGCCTTCGACGTGCTGACCTCCGGCACGTTCTCCAACGCCACCCACGGCGTCGTGGTCGAGCTCGATCCCGGAACCGGCAGTCCGCGCATCCTGCGCTACCTCGTCGTCGAGGACTGCGGCGTGGTGATCAACCCGAAGATCGTCGACGGCCAGGTGCGCGGAGGCGTCGCGCAGGGCATCGCGGGCGCGCTGTACGAGGAGATCGGCTACGACGCCGAAGGCCAGCCGACCGCGGCAAGCCTGATGGACTACCTGGTGCCGACCGCCTCGGAGATCCCCGAGATCGGCGTCGAGCACCTGGAGACGCCGTGCGCGTTCACTGAGACGGGTGCCAAGGGGATGGGCGAGGGCGGCACCATCGGCGCGCCCGCCGCCGTCCTCAACGCGGTCAACGACGCCCTGCGCGGCACCGGCGTCGAACTCGACGCGCTGCCCGTCCGGCCGGAGCACATCCACCGAGCCCTGGAGCGCAACCGATGAAGGACCAGCACCTGATCAGCCTGACGGTCAACGGCGAGCCCCACGAGGTCCTGGCCGAGTCCCGGCGCACCCTCGCCGACGTGCTGCGCCACGACCTCGGCTACACCGGCACGCACCTGGGTTGCGAGCACGGCATCTGCGGGGCGTGCACCGTCCTGGTCGACGGTGTGCCCGCGCGCTCGTGCCTGATGTTCGGCGTGCAGGCCGACGGCGCCGAGATCGGCACCGTGGAGGGCCTTGCCGACGGGGACCGGCTGTCGGACCTGCAGGAGGCGTTCTCCCGCAGGCACGGCTTGCAGTGCGGGTTCTGTACGCCGGGCTTCCTGATGCTCGCCGAGGCGTTCCTGGCCGAGAACCCCGGCGCCACCAGGGAGGAGATCCGGGAGGCGGTCTCGGCGAACCTGTGCCGCTGCACCGGGTACCAGGGGATCGTGGAGGCGGTCACCGAGGTCGCCGAGAGCAGGCGGGAGCGGGCATGAGCACCACCGGCACCGCGGCGCCGGCCACCGGCGCGGCGGTCGGGCACCGCGTCATCGGCACCAGTGTGCGCAGGCACGAGGACGACCGGCTCCTGCGCGGTCTGGGCCGCTTCGCCGACGACGTCGACCGCATCGGCCAGGCGCACGCCCGCGTGGTGCGCTCCGGCTCGGCGCACGCCGAGATCCTCGGCATCGACACGGCGCAGGCGCGGGGCGTGCCCGGTGTGCTCACCGTGATCACCGGCGCGGACCTGGCCGGTATCCCGCCGATCCCCATCCGGCTGCCGCGCGGCGACGAACCCGCCGAGAGCCTGCAACCGGTCCTCGCCGCCGACCGGGTGCGCTACGTCGGCGAACCGGTGGCCGTGGTCGTGGCGGAGGACCCCTACACCGCGGAGGACGCCGCCGAACTCGTCGTGGTCGACCTGCGGGAGCTGCCCGCCGCGGTGGAGGCGACCGGCACCAAGCCCGCCGCCACGCTGGAGGCCGGGTACGGGGACGTCGCCGAGGCGTTCGCGGCGGCGGAGCACGTCGTCGAGCTCGAGCTGGAGGTCGGCAGGCACGCCGCGGTGCCGCTGGAGACGCGCGGACTGGTCGCCGAGTACGACGTCGCCGCGCGCACGCTGCAGGTATGGGGTGCGACCAAGGTCCCGGTGTTCAACCGCGGAGTGCTCGCGCGGATGCTGGGCATGCCGCAGGAGCGGATCCGCCTGCACGCGATGGACGCCGGTGGCGGCTTCGGCGCGCGGGGCGAGTTCTACCCCGAGGACCTGCTGATCCCGTGGCTCGCGCGGCACCTGCGACGTCCGGTGAAGTGGACCGAGGACCGCGCGGAGAGCCTGGTCGCGCTCAACCACTCGAGGCAGCAGCGCCACCGCGTGGCCGCCGCCTTCGACGCCGACGGGCGCCTGCTCGCGCTGCGCGACGAGATCGTGCACGACAACGGTGCCTACCTGCGCACGCACGGGCTGCTGGTGCCGGAGCTGACGATCGGCATGCTGCCGGGGCCGTACCGGGTCCCGGCCTACCACGCCGCGGTCGACGTGGTGCTGACGAACAAGACGCCGTGCGGCACCTACCGCGCGCCCGGCCGCTACGAGGGCACGTTCGCCAGGGAGCACCTGCTCGACGTGGCCGCCGACCGGATCGGTCTCGACCGCGCCGAGCTGCGGCGCCGCAACCTGCTGCGAGCCGACGAAATGCCGCACGTCCGGCCGTTGCGAGCGCTCGGCACCGACGTCGTGCTCGACGCGGGCGACTACCCGGGGCTGCTCGGCACCGCGCTGGAGCGGACGCTGCCGTGGCGGGCCGAAGCCGAGCGGCTGCGCGCCGAGGGCCGCACGGCGGGCTTCGGGTTCGCGGTGTTTCTGGAGAAGAGCGGGCTCGGACCGCACGAGACCGCCGACGTGCTGGTCGAACCCAGCGGGCTGGTGCGGGTCCACTCGGGCGGCACGTCGCTCGGGCAGGGCATCGAGACCGCGCTGGCCCAGATCGCCGCCGACCGGCTGGGCGTCGACGACACCGCGGTCCACGTCGTCAACGGCGACACCGAGCTCCAGCCGTTCGGGCTCGGGTCCTGGGCCAGCCGCTCGACCGTGCTGGCGGGCAACGCCGTCGACCTCGCTGCCCAGGCGGTGGTCGAGCGCGCCCGGCAGGTCGCCGCCCTGATGCTCGACGTGCCGCAGGCGTGGGTCGAGCAGGACGGGGCGGGCTTCGCCGCCGGCGGCCGACGCGTCGAGCTGGCCGAGGTCGCCGCCGCATGCGCGCCCGGCAGCAGGTACCTGGAGGCCGGGACCGCGCCGGGGCTCCAGGCGCGGCGCGTCTTCGAGGCCGACCACATGACCTACCCCTACGGGGTCCACGTGGCGCTGGTCGACATCGACCGGGGGACCGGGCACGTCTCGGTGCTGCGCTACCTGGTCGCCTACGAGGTGGGCAGGGCCGTCAACCCCGCCCTCGTCGAGGGTCAGCTGCTCGGGGGAGTGGCACAGGGGCTTGGTGGTGCGGTCTACGAGAACTTCCACTACGACGAACAGGGACAGCCCCAGGCGACGACGTTCATGGACTACCTGCTGCCGACGGCCGCGGAGGTCCCCGGTGTCGTCGAGGCGCTGGTGACCGAGGACGCGCCCAGCCCGGACAACCCGCTGGGCGTCAAGGGCGCGGGCGAGGGCGGCATCACCGCCGTCGGCGCGGCCGTCGCCAACGCCGTCCGCGATGCCCTGGGCCTGTCCGGCGATGTCGGCCACCTGCCACTGGGACCGGGGCGGGTCGCCGAGCTCGCGAACTGACGTGCTCGCCGCGGCGAGAGGGAGGAGTTGCCATGCGGCTGACCAACGAGGTGGTGCTGCCCGCGCCGCCGGAGCAGGTCTTCGACCTGATCAACGACGTCGAACGGGTCGCGCCCTGCATGCCGGGGGCCACCCTGCAGGGGCGCTCGGGCGACGACGGCTACCAGGGGAAGGTGAAGGTCAAGGTCGGGCCGATCTCGGCGGCCTACAGCGGCGTCGTGCGCTTCCTGGAGGTCGACCGCGCGGGCAGCAGCATCGTTCTCGACGCGCGGGGTGCCGACCAGCACGGCGGCGGCGCGGCCGAGGCCAAGGTGCGGGTCCAGGTCCGCCCGCACGACGACGGAAGCGTCCTGTCGCTGGACACCGATCTGGTGATCCGGGGCAAGGTCGCCCAGTTCGGGCGCGGCGCTCTCGGGGACGTCTCGCAGAAGCTGATGGAGCAGTTCGCGGGCAACCTCAGCGGCCTGCTCGCCGAACCCGCTCCGGCCGCCTCACCCGCAGAGCCCGCCTCTGCGCCGCCGACCGCCGCACCCGCACCGGAACCGCAGGCGGCCGGAGCCGAGCTCGACGGGATGTCGCTGGTCGCGTTACCGCTTGCCAAGCGGATCGCGCCGCTGGCCGCCGCGCTCGCCGTCGGTGTCGTCGCGGGCAGGCTGCTGGGCGGCCGCGGCGGGCGGCGCGGCGTGCTGGCCGACGAGATCGTCGAGGCCACCGTCCGCGTCGGCGCCGACCGCTACACCGTGCCCGCCCGCCGCGTCGTGACCCTGCTGGGGCGCCGATGAGCACGTCGTTGAAGCCCTCCGAACCCGAAGCCGGCGTTCTGCTGCTGGCGCTGGACCGCCCGAAGGTCCACAACGCGCTGGACCTGGAGCTGGTCGCCGCGCTGCGCAAGCACATCTCCGGTGCCGGTCCCGGCACCCGGGCGATCGTGGTGTGTTCGCAGACGTCCGGGCGGTTCTGCGCCGGAGCCGACCTCGCGGTCCCCGACGCCGAACGCAAATCGGTCAGCGACGAGCTGTACGCGCTGTTCGAGCAGATGATCATCGCGCCGGTGCCGGTCATCGCGGCGATCGACGGCGCGGCGGTCGGCGGTGGGGCGCAGCTCGCGCTGGCCTGCGACGTGAGGCTGGGGTCCGAGCGCGCCCGTTTCCGCTTCGTCGGTCCCGCGCACGGGCTCTCGGTGGGGCCGTGGGCGCTGCCGTCGACGGTCGGCAGGCACGCCCTCGAACTGATCTTCAGCCAGCGCTTCGTCGAGCCGGAGGAAGCCGTCCGCATCGGACTGCTCGACCGCGTCGCCGACGACCCGCTGGCCGAGGCGCTGGCGGTCGCGCGCACCGTGACCGGCCTCGACCCCGACGCGGTGCGCAGGGCCAAGGAGCACGTCGTGCACGGCGAGCGGCTGCTGGAAAGGCTCGCCCGCGAACGCACCGAGAACGGCGCCGTGTTCACCGGGGAGGTTCCCCGCAGGTAGCGGCCGCGGCCGCGAGACGAGTTCTGGAAACGGAGGCCCGGATGCCCCACGCCACGACCGACGACGGAGTGCGCCTGTACTACGAGGAGGCGGGCAGCGGTGTCCCGCTGGTGTTCGTCCACGAGTTCGCGGGCGACCACCGCTCCTGGGAGCCGCAGATCAGGCACTTCTCCCGCTCCTACCGCTGCGTGGTCTACGCGGCGCGGGGCTTCCCGCCGTCGGACGTGCCGGGCGATCCCGCCGCGTACGGCCAGTACCGGGCGGTCGACGACCTGGCCGCGGTGCTCGACGCCATCGGCGCGGAGTCCGCCCACGTCGTCGGCAACTCGATGGGCGGGTTCTGCGCCCTCCACTTCGGACTGCGCTATCCGTCCCGGGCCCGCTCCATGGTGGTGGCCGGGTGCGGTTACGGCGCGCATCCCGACGCCCAGGACAGGTTCCGCGCCGAGTCGGAGAAGGTCGCGGCCGCCTTCGAGACCGAGGGATCGGCCGATTTGGCCCAGTGGTACGGCTACGGCCCGGCCCGCGTGCAGTTCGAGACCAAGGACCCGCGCGGGCACGCCGAACACGTGGCCGTGCTCGCCGAGCACGACCCGGTGGGTGCAGCGCTGACGATGCGCGCGGTGCAGAAGGCGCGTCCCTCGCTGTACGCGCTGCGCGGCGAGCTGGCCGGCTGCCAGGTTCCGGCCCTGATCGTCGCCGGTGACGAGGACGAGGGCGTGCTGGAGACCGACCTCATGCTCAAACGCACCATGCCGCGGGCGGGCCTGCTGGTGCTGCCCAAGACCGGCCACGTCACCAACCTCGAGGAACCCGAGCTGTTCAACATCCACGTCGAGCGCTTCCTGGCCCAGGTCGGCAACGACCGCTGGCCCGGCAGGGATCCGCGTTCGCTGAGCACATCCACCACGGGCGCGAAGTGAGCCCCGACGCGACAAGGGAGAGTCCGCAATGGATCTGAAGCTCGACGGCAAGACCGCGTTGGTCACCGGCGCCAGCAAGGGCATCGGCCGCGCCACCGCGGAGCGGCTCGCCGCGGAGGGCTGCGACGTGGTGGTCGTCTCGCGCACCGAGGCCGAGATCCTGCGCGCGGCCAAGGAGATCACCGCCGCCGGTGGCGGCGAGGCGCTGGGGCTGGCCGGGGACATGAGCGTCACCGCCGAGGTCGAGCGGTGCGTGCAGGCGGCCATCGACCGCTTCGGCAAGATCGACATCGTGGTGACCTGCGCGGGTTCGTCCCCGGGCGGGCTGCTGGAGGAGCTGACCGAGGAGCAGTGGCTGGGCAGCATGCAGCTGAAGTTCCTCGGCTACGTGCGCACGGTGCGCGCGGTGATCGGCCACATGCGCGAGCGCGGTGAGGGGTCGATCGTGCTGGTGGTCGGCAACGACGGCCTCAAGCCGTCCTACTGGGAGATGACCGCGGGCGCGGCCAACGCCGCCGACATCAACTTCGCCTCGTCGGTGGCCGAGCAGTACGGACCGATGGGCATTCGCTGCAACACCGTCAACCCCGGGCCGGTCAACACCGACCGGTGGGCGGGTCTGGAAGCGGCGTTCGCCCGCGACAAGCAGGTCTCCGGCGACCGGGCGCACGAGCTGGCGCTGGCGTCGCTGCCGCTGGGCCGCATCTGCGAACCGGACGAGGTCGCCGACGTGGTGACCTTCGTCGCCTCGCCGCGGGCGAGCTACCTCAACGGCGCGCACATCCCGCTCGACGGCGGGCAGCGCAAGGCGATCATGGACCTCTGAGGTCCGCACTGCCGGCCCAGACCGATTGGATTTCCCATGAAGACCGGAGACCAGGTCGTCCAGGAACTGCCGTGGAAGTGGAACACCCAGGGCATGATCTTCGTGATCGGCGGCCTCGGGTTCATGTTCGACGCGTGGGACGTGGCCCTCAACGGGTTCCTCATCCCGCTCGTCGGAGCCGAATGGGGCCTCTCGCCCGGCGCGCGCGGCTGGGTGGGCACCTCGAACCTGATCGGCATGGCGGTCGGCGCGATCGTGTGGGGCTGGATCGCCGACACCATCGGCCGCCGGCGCGCGTTCAGCCTCACCCTGCTGATGTTCTCGCTGTTCTCGGTGGCCGGTGCGGCCTCGCCGGACTTCGTCACCTTCTGCGTGTTCCGGTTCCTGGCCGGAGTGGGCCTCGGCGGCTGCATCCCGGTGGACTACGCGCTGGTCGGCGAGTTCACCCCGGCCAAGGTGCGCGGCAAGGTGCTGACCGCGATGGACGTGTGGTGGCCGATCGGGGCGACGCTGTGCGGCGTGGTCTCGGCCGGGCTGATCGTGGCCACCGGAAGCTGGCGGGTGCTGCTGCTGGTCATGGTGCTGCCCGCGCTGCTGCTGTTCTGGGTGCGCCGTTCGGTGCCGGAGTCGCCGATGTACCTGGTCCGCAAGGGACGCGGGGAGGAGGCCAGAGCGGTGATCGACGCGCTGGTGCGGCGCACCGGCGCGCCCGCCGAACCGTGGGCGCTGCCCGAACCGGCGCCCAAGGCGAGGCTCTCACCTCGGGCGCTCGGCGGGCAGCTGCGCGACCTGTGGCGGTTCAGCGCGGGTATCACCTCGGCGTCGTGGGCGCTGTTCCTGACCGTCTTCCTGGTCTACTACGGCGCGCTGACCTGGCTGCCGAGCATCCTGATCAGCCAGGGCTACGGCAACTACGCGGCGTTCATGGTCACCACGCTGATGACCGCCATCGGCATCGTCGGGGTGCTGGTGTCGGCGTGGCTGGTCGACGTGATCGGGCGCAAGTGGGTGATCGGGGCCAGCGGCCCGCTGGCGGCGCTGTCGCTGGTGCTGTTCGCCTACCAGCTCGACATCGACTTCGCGGCCAAGGCGTGGATCACCGCGTTCGGCTTCCTCATCGAGCTGACGATCCCGGCGCTCTACGCCTACGTCTCGGAGCTGTACCCGACGGGGCTGCGCGCCAGCGGGTTCGGCTGGGCCTCGACGGTCAGCCGCATCGGTGCCGGGTTCGTGCCGCTGATCTTCGGTTCGCTGCTGTGGCCGCACCTCGGGCTGCCGATGACCTTCGCGGTGATCGGCGTTCTCCTGCTGCTGGCCTCGCTGTGGATGGCCGTCGCGGCGCCGGAGACCAAGGGACGCGAGCTGGACGAGATCGGCGCGCACCCCAGCGCGCAGGGCGCGTCCTGACCGGACGGACCGGGCTCGCGCCGACCGCGCGGGCCCGGTCCGCCGGGGTCAGATCCGCTCGAAGACCGCCGCCAGACCCTGGCCGCCACCGATGCACATCGTCTCCAGGCCGTAGCGGGCCTGCCTGCGCCGCATCTCCCGCGACAGCGTCGCCAGGATGCGTCCGCCGGTGGCGCCGACCGGGTGCCCCAGCGAGATGCCCGATCCGTTGACGTTGAGCCGGTCGAGGTCGGAGGGCTTGAGCTCCCACTCCCGGGTGCAGGCCAGCACCTGCGCGGCGAACGCCTCGTTGAGCTCGATGAGGTCGATGTCGGAGAGCCCCAGGCCGGCGCGCTCCAGCGCCTTGGCGGTCGCGGGCACCGGACCGATGCCCATCGCGCGCGGTGGCACGCCAGCCCGGGCCCAGGACACCAGGCGCACCAGCGGACGCAGGCCGAGTTCGGCGGCCTTCTCGGACGTGGTCACGATGCACGCGGCCGCCGCGTCGTTCTGGCCGCTGGCGTTGCCGGCGGTCACGGTGGCGTCCGGATCGGACTTGCCCAGCACCGGCTTCAGCGCGGCCAGCTTGTCCAGCGTGGTGTCCGGGCGCGGGTGCTCGTCGGCGGTGACCACGGTGTCTCCCTTGCGGGAGCGCACCGTCACCGGCACGATCTCCTCCTCGAACAGCCCGGCCGAGACCGCCTCGGCGGTGCGCTGCTGCGAGCGGACCGCCAGCTCGTCCTGCTCCTGCCGGGAGATGCCGTACTCGCGACGCAGGTTCTCGGCGGTCTCCAGCATGCCGCCCGGCACCGGGTGGTTGACGCCGCCCGCGGTGACCCGGCCGCGCGCCAGCGAGTCGTGCAGCTGCAGACCCGCGCCGCGGATGCCCCACCGCGCCTCGGTGGTGTAGAAGGGCGCGCTGCTCATGCTCTCGGCGCCGCCCGCGAGCACCACGTCGCTGACCCCGGTCTGGATCTGCATCGCCGCGTCGAGCACCGCCTGCAAACCCGAGCCGCAACGGCGGTCGATCTGGGTGCCGCCGACCTCGACCGGCAGGCCCGCGTCGAGCGCGGCAACCCGGCCGATCGCGGGTGCGTCCGAGCTCGGGTAGCAGTGGCCGAGGATCACCTCGTCGACCGCGGAGCCCGGGAGCCCGGTGCGTTCCAGCAGGGCGGTGATCACCGTGGCGGCCAGCTCGGCCGCGGGCACGGTCTTGAACACCCCGCCGAAGCCGCCGATCGGGGTTCGCAGCGGTTCACAGATGACCGCGTCGCGCATTGCTGCTCCTCACTTGCAGTCGGGTCAGGCGGACCGGGCGACCACGGGCCGTTCGGCCACGGGCTCGCCCTCGGTGGACGGTGCGCGCCGCAGCAGGGCGAGCACGCAGAACAGAGTCAACAGCACGTGGGCCACCGCCAGGAACACCACCGACACGATGGACCCGCTGATGTTCATGAGGTACTGGCCCAGCATAGGCGCGGTACCGGCGAACAGCGTCGTGCACAGCTGGTAGCACAGCGAGATTCCGGTGTAGCGCACGTTCGCGGGAAATGACTGGGCCAGGATGCCCGCGAGCGCCGCGTAGTACATCGCGTGCGGCAGGGTCGCCACCGCCATGCCGAGCATCGACAGCCCCAGCGACCCGGTGCTGATCAGCCAGAACATCGCCGGCATCAGCACCAGCTCGGGCACCAGCAGCACCGTGACCGCGCGCCGCAGGTCCCAGCGCGTTGCCAGCACGGCGCCCAGCGGCTGGAAGATCAGCTGGGCGATGCCGGCGACCAGGATGACGGTGAGGAACGTCGAGCGCTGGAAGCCCAGGTCCGACACCGCCCACGACAGCGCGAAGGTCGACTTGAAGTAGGTGGCCGACACCGCGATGGTGCACGCGCCCACGCCGAGCGCGATGACCAGCGGCGAGCTGCGCAGCACGTCCCGGATGGGAAGCTTGGCCACCGTCCTGGACTCCATCAGCCTGCGCATCTCCGGCGACTCCTCGACACTGAGCCGGATCACCAGGCTGACCACCACCAGCAGCGCGGAGGCCAGGAACGGGATCCGCCAGCCCCAGGTGGAGAACGCCTCGTCGGGAAGCTGGGCGACCAGCAGGAACGACAGGGTCGCCAGCACGTTGCCCGCCGGGGAGCCCTGCTGGGCGAATGCCCCGTAGAGGATCTTCTTGCCCTTCGGCGCGTGCTCGGAGGCGATCAGCACCGCTCCGCCCCACTCGCCGCCCATGGCCACGCCCTGCAGCATGCGCAGGACCACCAGCAGCACTGGCGCGGCGACGCCGATCGTGGCGTAGGTGGGCAGCAGCCCGACGCACGTGGTCGCGCCGCCCATCAGCAGCAGGGTGGTGATCAGCGTCTTCTTGCGGCCGATCCGGTCGCCGAGGTGACCGAACAGCACACCGCCGACCGGGCGGGCCAGGAAGCCGACCCAGAAGGTGGCGAAGGCGGCCAGCGTGCCCGCGGCCGGGTCGACGGTGGGGAAGAAGACCTTGTTCAGCACCAGCGCGGAGGCGCTGCTGTAGATGTAGAAGTCGTACCACTCGATGGTCGTGCCGGTGAACGAGGCGATACCGGCTCGGCGCGCCACTCTGGTGTCGGGTACGGCTTGGCTCATGGACGGGCTCCTCGTGGGCAGGACTGCGTCGTCCTGGGAAGCGAGCGGAGGCCGCAGGGCGTGATCGGGCTCACGGGCTGCGGTAGCGGCCACCCTGACACGCCGCGCGCGATACCGTCCAATACCAAATCAGGCGCGCAGCAAGACACGGATCGACATAATCGCTTCCGGGTCTGCTCACGCTGGAGTCGGCTGTGCCCGGCTGGATCACTCCGGCGTCGGCATGGCTTCCTCGGAGACCGCGAGCACGCACCGCAGCGCGGCCGACGGGTTGTCGCGCCGCCACGCCAGGGCCAGCGACATCGGCCGCGAGGGGCCCGCCAGCGGGCGGTAGACCATGCCCTCGGTCCGGATGTGCTGCACCGACGACACCGTCAGCGTCACCCCCACGCCTGCGCCGACCAGCGCGAGGATCGTGTAGGAGTCCGGCGCCTCCTGCACGATCCGCGGGTGGAACCCCGCGGTGACGCAGGCGTGCACGAGGGCGTCGCGGACGGCTGAGCCGCGGGTGCCGGGGAAGGTCACGAACGGCTCGTCGGCCAGGTCGGGGAGGTCGATCTCGCTTCGTCCGGCGAGCCGGTGCTCGGCGGGCAGCGCCGCGACCAGGTGCTCGTGCTCGACCAGCCGCACCGCGACTCCGTCGCGGCGCACCGGCAACCGCACGAATCCCAGGTCGAGCTCGCCCTCGGCGACCTTGTTGAGCGCCTCGCCGGAGTAGGTCTGGCCGCGCAGCACCAGCTCGATGCCGGGGTGCCTCGCCCGGACCGCGCGGGTCAGCCGGGGCAGCGTCTCGTGGCTGCTCGCCCCGGCGAAGCCGATGCTGACCCGCCCGATCTCGCCGCGCCCGCCTGCCTGCGCGGCCCGGGTCGCGACATCGAGGTCGGCGAGCACCTGCCGGGCGGGGTCGAGCATCGCCTGCCCCGCGGAGGTCAGCCGCACCGAGCGGGTGTTGCGCTCGAACAGCTGCACCCCGAGCTCGTGTTCGAGCTGGCGGATCTGCTGGCTCAGCGGCGGCTGCGCGATGTGCAGGCGCGCGGCGGCGCGCCCGAAGTGCAGCTCCTCGGCGACGGCGACGAACCCGGCCAGGTGGCGGAACTCCACGGCGCACCTCCTCGATTGTTCGGCATTCCATCTTACTGGCGTCTGAATTCAGTATTGGACGCTCTCGCCGCGGCGTGGTTGGTTGGATCCACCCGAACCGAGGGAGGTCACGGTGGGCGAGGACCGCACCGCCACGATGCGCGAGGCCGTCTCGGCGCACGTGCGCGACGGGGACGTGGTGGCTTTGGAGGGCTTCACGCACCTGATCCCGGTGGCGGCCGGGCACGAGATCATCCGCCAGGGCAGGCGGGACCTGACGCTGGTCCGCATGACCGCCGACATCGTCTTCGACCAGATGCTGGCCGCCGGGGTCGCCCGCAAGCTCATCTCCTCCTTCGTCGGCAACAGCGCTGTCGGATCGCTGCACGAGCTGCGCAGGCGCGTCGAGGACGCCGACCCGGAACCGCTGGAGTTCGAGGAGTACAGCCACTACGGGCTGCTCGGCCGCTACCTGGCCGGGGCGCAGGGGCTGCCGTTCTACCCCCTGCGCTCCTACGCGGGCAGCGACCTGCCGCGGGTCAACCCCAACATCCGGACGGTCCGCTCCCCGTTCGACGACGGGACGACGGTCCACGCGGTCCCGCCGCTGAACCCGGACGTGGCGATCCTGCACGCGCAGCGCGCCGACGCCGCGGGCAACACCCAGGTTTGGGGCATGCTCGGCGGTCAGCAGGAGGTGGCCTTCGCCGCTCGCAAGGTGATCGTGGTCGTCGAGGAGGTCGTGGCGCCGGAGGTGATCCGCTCCGACCCGAACCGCACGCTGATACCGGAGTTCGTCGTCGACGCGGTCGTGGAGTGCCCGCGCGGCGCGCACCCCTCCTACGTCCAGGGCTACTACGAGCGCGACGGGGCCTTCTACCGCGCGTGGCCGGACATCAGCCGCGACCCGGAGCGGTTGCGGCAGTGGCTCGACGAGTGGGTGTACGACCTCGCCGACCACTCCGAGTACCTGGCCAAGCTCGGCGAGCAGCACTGGGACGACCTGACGCCGAGATCCGCGCTGTCCGCACCGGTCGACTACGGAGCCGCACGTGACTGACGCCGAGTACACCACCACCGAACTGCTCAGCGTGCTCAGCGCGCGGGAGCTGGCGGGCAAGCGCCGGGTGTTCGCGGGCATCGGCCTGCCGACGCTGGCGGTCGCGCTGGCCCAGCGCACCGTCGCACCCGACGTCGGCCTGGTCTACGAGTCCGGCGTGTACGGGGCGCACCCGCAGCGGTTGCCGGAGTCCATCGGCGACTCGTTCCTGGTCTCGGGGGCGGAGTCGGTGCTGAGCATGTCGGCGCTGTTCGGTTTCGTGCTCCAGGGCGGCCACGTCGACGTCGGTTTCCTCGGCGCCGCCCAGGTCGACCGGTGGGGCAACCTCAACAGCACGGTCATCGGCGAGTGGGAGCGGCCGAAGGCCCGGCTACCCGGCTCGGGCGGCGCGGCCGAGGTGATGGCCGGCTCCCGCGAGGTGTTCGTCGTGATGAGAAGGCACGACCGGCGCTCCTTCGTCGACGAGCTCGACTTCTGCACCAGCCCGGGACCCGCGCGAGCGCGGGCGGCCGTGCCGGACGCACCGGTGCGCGGGCGGGGCGTGACCACGGTGATCACCGGACTCGGACTGCTGCGGCGGGAGAGCCCCGAGGACGAGCTTCGGCTCGTCGCGGTGCACCCGGGCGTCGACGCCGACAAGGTCCGCGAGGCAACCGGCTGGCCGCTGGAGGTCGACGCCGAGCTGACGACCACGAAGCCGCCCACTGACCGCGAGCTCCGGTTGCTGCGGGAGGAGATCGACCCGCGGCGGGTCTATCTACGCTGAGGGCCACCGGCCGGTACGCGGTCACCGGCCCGCCGAGCGGGTCCTACGACGGTTTCTGGAGGAGATGCTGCGATGGGGCAGTGGGCACAGCAGGTCAACGTGGTCCGGGTGATCGGCACCGGCGTGATGGGGCGTGGCATCGCGCAGCTCGCCGCGGCGGCCGGGCTGACCGTCGAACTGGCCGACGCCCGCCGGGAGGCGGTGTCGGCGGCGGTCGACCACGTCGGTGAGATGTTCGGCAAGCTGGTGACCAAGGGCCGGATGAGCGCCGAGGAGGCCGGCGCCGCGACCGCGCGGCTGCGGCCGGTCGGCGACCCGCTGGCGCCTGCCGACTCCTGCGACCTGGTCGTCGAGGCGGTCCGGGAGGACCTGGACACCAAGCGCGAGCTCTTCGCCGGACTGGAGAAGATCTGCCCGCCGCACGCGGTGCTGGCCACCAACACCAGCTCGCTGTCGGTGACCGCGATCGGGGCCGCGCTGGCCGACCCGTCCCGGTTCATCGGTCTGCACTTCTTCAACCCGGTGCCGCTGATGAAGCTGGTCGAGGTGATCCCCGGCGCCCGCACCCGCCAGGACCTGCCGGCCGGCCTGGTGGAGCTGGTGCGCCGACTCGGGCATCAGCCCGTGCTGGCCGCCGACACCCCGGGCTTCCTGGTCAACCACGCCGGACGCGGCCTGGCCACCGAAGCGCTGCAGATCATGTCGGAGTCCGCGGTGGCACCGTCCGATGTGGACCGCATCGCCCGCGACGTGCTCGGCCTGCGGATGGGGCCGTTCGAACTGCTCGACCTCACCGGCCTGGACGTCTCGCACCCGGTGCTGGAGAGCATCTGGTCCGGTTTCTACGGCGACCCGCGGCTGCGTCCGTCCGGGATCACCAGGTCCCGGCTGGAGGCCGGGCTGCTCGGGCGCAAGACCGGCGAGGGCTTCTACCGCTACGTCGACGGCGTCAAGCAGGAGGCGCCCGAGCCAGCCGCTCCCGACGCCCCGCGCAGGCCCGTGTGGGTCGACGACACCGAGCCGGAGAGCCGGGACCGGCTGGTCTCCCTGCTGCGGGAGGCGGGTGTCGTGGTCGAGGAGGAACCGTCGGAGGACGCGGTCCTGCTGGTGACCCCGTACGGCCGGAGCGCCGCCCAGGTCGCGCGCAGCCGAGGGCTTCCCGTGCAGCGGGTGTTCGGCGTCGACCCGCTCGGCGACTTCGCCTCCCGGCTCGTGCTCGCCGTGCACCCGGCCGCCGACACCGCTGCCGCCGCCTCCGCCCACGTCGCGCTGTCGGCCACCGGACTGCCGGTCACGGTGGCCGCCGACGCACCCGCCACGATCGCGCAGCGGCTGCTGGCCTCGATCGTCAACACGGCCTGCGGCATCGCCGAACAGCGCATCGGCCGCCCCGCCGACATCGACACCGCGGTGCGCCTGGGGCTCGGCTACCCGCGCGGACCGCTGGAGTGGGGCGAGCACGCCGGGCGCGAGCGGATCCTGGCGATCCTGCGCAACATGCACGCCGAAACCGGCGATCCGCGCTACCGGCCGGGCCGCTGGCTGGTCGAGCGCGTCGAGCTCGGCCTCGCACTGACCGAAACCGGCACCACGCCCGCCGACGTCCTCGGCGGCGGTGAGGACTAGGAACCCGATGGACCTCCAGCTCAACGACACCCAGGCCGCTTTCCGCGAGATGGCCGCGAACTTCGTCGACGCCGAGATCGTGCCGCACGCGCGCGAGTGGGACCGCCGCGAGGAGGTCGACCTCGAAGTGGTGGAGAAGCTCGGCGCGCTCGGCTTCCTCGGACTGACCATCCCCGAGGAGTACGGCGGCGTCGAGGCCGACATGCTCAGCTACGCGCTGGTCATCGAGGAGCTCGGCCGCGGGGACTCGTCGGTGCGCGGGATCGTGTCGGTGTCGTTGGGGCTGGTGGCAAAGTCGATCGCCACGCACGGCACGCCGGAGCAGAAGCAGCGGTGGCTGCCCCGGCTCACCAGCGGTCAGGCCATCGGGTGCTTCGCGCTCACCGAGCCCGAGTCCGGCTCCGACGCCGGTTCGCTGGCCACCCGCGCCCGCCGCGACGGTGACGACTGGCTGCTCAGCGGCCAGAAGATGTTCATCACCAACGGCACCTGGGCCGAGGTGGCCCTGGTGTTCGCGCGGGCGGAGGAAGGGGTCACGGCGTTCCTGGTGCCGACCGCGACTGCGGGTTTCACCGCGAACACCTTGCACGGCAAGCTCGGTCTGCGCGGCCAGGCGACCGCCGAGCTGGTGCTCGAGGACGTGCGCGTCCCCGACTCCGTCCGCCTGGGCACTGCCGGCAAGGGCCTGGGCATCGCGCTCGGTGCGCTGACCAAGGGCCGCATCTCGGTGGCTGCCGGAGCGGTGGGCGTGGCGCAGGCCGCGCTCACCGCCGCGGTGCGCTACGCGGGGGAGCGCGTCCAGTTCGGCAAGCCGATCGCGGCGCACCAGCTCGTGCAGGAACTGCTCGCCGAGTCGGCAGTGGAGGTCGAGGCGGCGCGGTTGCTGACCTGGCGGGCCGCGGCGCTCGCCGAGCGAGGCGTACCGAGGGAGGAGCTGGCCACTGCGTCGTCGATGGCCAAGTACCACGCCAGCGAAACCGCGGTCCGGGTGGCCAACAACGCGCTGCAGGTCTTCGGCGGCTACGGCTACATCGACGAGTACCCGGTCGGCAAGTACCTGCGCGACGCGCGGGTGCTCACCCTCTACGAGGGCACCAGCCAGGTGCAGAAGCTGATCATCGGCCGCGCGCTCACCGGTGTCGACGCGATGACGGGGTAGCGGCGGCCCGCCGCGCCCTGCCGTCGCGCCCGGGCCGCTGTGCACGGTCGCCGTGCCCGGCCGCCGTGCCCCGAAGCCGCGCATGAGCCGCTGCGGCCGGAGCCGGTCTCCGCACTGCGCCGTCCGGCGGGGCCGGTACCGCCGTTGTGCCGCTGCGTCCCCGGATTCCTTGACGATCTTTCGGGCACCTCGCTACGGTCCCGCAACCGGAAACTTCCTTCCCTGTTGTTTTCCGCCGCCGTGGCAAGGAGAACGCTCATGAGATGGCAGAACTCCCTTCGCGCGGCGGCTCTCGCCGCGATGCTGGTCGCGGTGGGCGCGGTCGCCGATGCCTCGCCGCCTGCCGCGCCCGAGCCCACCCCGGTGGCGGCGAACGGCAAGCTCTCGGTGTGCGGCAACACCTTGTGCGGCAGCAGCGGCGCGCCGGTGCAGCTGCGCGGCATGAGCACGCACGGCCTGCAGTGGTACGGCCAGTGCGTCAACAACGATTCGCTGGACGCGCTCGCCCACGACTGGCAGGCCGACGTGCTGCGGATCTCCATGTATATCCAGGAAGGCGGCTACGAGGAGGACCCGGAACGCTTCACCGCGATGGTGAACCAGTACGTCGAGGCCGCGACGCAGCGGGGGATGTACGCGATCATCGACTGGCACATGCTCGATCCCGGTGACCCCAACTACAACCTGGAGCGGGCCAAGACGTTCTTCGCCGAGGTCGCCCGCACCCACCGCGACAAGCCCAACGTCTTCTACGAGATCGCCAACGAGCCCAACGGCGTCGAGTGGTCCGCGATCAAGAGCTACGCCGAGCAGGTCATCCCGGTGATCCGGGCGCAGGACCCCGACTCGGTGGTGCTGGTCGGCACCCGCGCGTGGTCGTCGCTGGGAGTCTCCGACGGAGCCGACGAGCAGGAGATCGTCGACAACCCGGTCGACGCGGACAACATCCTCTACACCTTCCACTTCTACGCCGCGTCCCACGGCGAGGAGTACCTGCGCGCGCTGTCGCGGGCGGCGGACCGGCTCCCGCTGTTCGTCACCGAGTTCGGCACCCAGGAGGCTTCCGGTGACGGCGGCGACGACTTCGGCATGGCGCAGCGCTATCTCGACCTGATGGCGGAGAAGAACATCAGCTGGACCAACTGGAACTTCTCCGACGACCACCGGTCGGGCGCGGTGTTCGAGGAGGGGACCTGCGACAGCGGGCCCTACACCGGCACCGATCCGCTCAAGCCGGCCGGGGTGTGGGTGCGCGAACGGGTCCGGTGAGCAGTCGCTCGGCGGCTCCGACCAGCGGCCCAGCGCGTTCGCCCGTGTCCCGTCGCGGGGCGCGGGCGAACGCGTCGCGGCGTGGTCAGCCGGAGCACTCCCGGCCGTTGGCCGCGCGCAGAACCCGCATGACGTCGGCGAGATCCGCCGAGCGCTCCACGCCCAGCGGAGCGAGCACGCGCTGGCGCAGCACCCGAGCCGCCGCCCGCCTGGCCTGGTCGGCGACGTCCCGGCCGTGGTCGGTGAGAGTGGCGTAGGTGACGCGGCGGTCCGACGGGCACGGTTCGCGGCGGATGAGGCCGGCCGCGGCCAGCCGGTCGGCCACCTTGGTGAACCCGCCGCTGCTCAGCGCGGCCTCGCGGGCCAGGCGGGTCATGGGCATGCGGCAGTCGGGGGAGCGGACCAGCCGCAGGAGGATGTCGAACGAGGCGGGAGCCAGCTCGAAGCGCTCGGCGAGCTCGGCGTCGAGCTTCGCCTGGGTCACGTGGTAGCCCTCGATCACCAGGCCCCACCAGGTGACGATCTCGTCGTCGTCGGTGCACGGGTCGACCGCCGACCCCTGCCGGGCGGTGTTCTCGCTGCTCACCGGCCTGCTCCTCCCTGCTCCAGCGCTGCCACGAGAGTCTACCGCAAGTGACTCGCGGGCAAATGGCTTGCGTGGAAGATATTGCGTCGGTAGTGTCTGCACTGCAAGTGAAGAGGCCGGTTGGTGGAGCGGCACCGGTGCCGCGGTACCGCCTCCGGCACTGCGACAACGGGCCGGGACGACCCGTCCCATGCGAAGGAGTCAGCGGTTATGGGTGAGCCGGTCAAGCTCAGCGTGATCTACTACTCGGCGACGGGGACCATCTCCGAGATCGCCAACGAACTCGCCGCGCAGGCCGAGTCCGCCGGCGCGCAGGTCCGCCTGCGCAAGGTCCGGGAGCTCGCGCCCGACGAGGCGATCGACGCCAACCCGGCGTGGCGGGCCAACGCCGACGCCACGGCGGGCGTGCCGGAGGCCGTGGCCGACGACGTGGTGTGGGCCGACGCGGTGATCTTCGGGTCGCCGACCCGGTTCGGCAACGTGTCCTCGCAGCTCAAGCAGTTCCTCGACACGCTGGGCGGCCAGTGGGCGCAGGGGGAGCTCGCCGACAAGGTCTACAGCGGTTTCACCTCCAGCGCGACCCTGCACGGCGGTCAGGAGTCCACGCTGCTGGCGCTGTACAACACGATCCACCACTTCGGCGGCATCCTGGTCGCGCCGGGCTTCACCGACGGCTCGAAGTTCGTCGACGGCAACCCCTACGGCACCAGCCACGTCGACGGCCAGGGCCAGTTCAAGGTCGACGAGACCGCTCGCACCGCCGCCGCGGTGCAGGCCAAGCGGGTCGTGTCCGTCGCGTCGGCGCTCAAGGCCGCCGGCGCAGCCTGAGGTACGGACCCTGAGACGGGCGGCCGCCACGCGGCCGCCCGTTCGGCGTGTGCGTCACCGGCCCCGCAGCCACACGATGGCGCTGGCCACGAACCCGTCGGCGGCCAGCCACCGCCCGGCGAACTCGGTGAGCGGGCGCCCCTCGGCCTGGCCTCCGGGCTTGAGCAGCCGGGCGTGGAAAGTGCCGCCCGCGGCGTCGAAGGTCAGGTCGGCCTCCTCGAAGCCGAGCCACGCCCCGGTCAGCGGGAACCACGCCTTGTAGACCGACTCCTTGCAGCTGAACAGCACCCGGTCCCAGTGCACCGATCCGTCCTGTGTGGACAGTTCGCGCAGGCGTGCCCGCTCCTCGGGAAGCGAGACGGCGTCCAGCACGCCCTCGGGCAGCGGCTCGTGCGGTTCGGCGTCGATCCCGATGGTCACGACGCTGTCGGCCGGGCCGACGACCGCCGCGCGGTAGCCCGCGCAGTGCGTCATGCTGCCGACGACGCCTGCCGGCCACCGGGGCGCTCCGCGCTCTCCGGGCAGCAATGGCGCGGGCGGCACGCCGAGCTCGGCCATCGCCCGCCGGGCGCAGTGCCTGACGGTGGTGAACTCGCGGCGCCGCTTGTCCACGGCGCGGGCGATGGCGGCCTCCTCCTCGGGGAACAGCGTCGCCTCCGCCGGGTCGTCGAACGTTTCGACCCACGTCGCGCCTTCGGGCAGCACTCGTTCGATCACGTGGTGTTCCGCTCCTCGCCGATGATGACCTTCAGCTTAGCCGCCGCGGCGGGGCGGCGGGGGGTGATCGCCATGATCCGGCCGGTGTCGGTGGAGCGCGGTGCCGAGTCGTCGAATGCGCTGATCAGGGCGGTTCCACGGTCTACTCGGGACACGCGCGCCGCGGAGCGTGAGTGCCGCGGCCCAGCCCGCGCAGGAGCGTCGGCCGGCCTGTTTTCCGATCTCCGCGCCGCTTCGCGCGGGGGCGCGCCCGCGCGTGCGCGGCCGTGGGTTAGAGTCTTGCGGTTCTTCGACGGGTTTGAGTCCCCGCGGCCGAGCGTTGTGCAGCGTCGGAGATCGTCACCGATCACCTCGAGCGATCGCGGACGAGGCCGCACGATCGAGAGGGCCCCATGGCCACGGTGCCAGCAGAGTCCGGTCCAGCGGTGACGGTGCTCGACCGGTTCGGACTGAAGGAGAAGCTCGTCCGGCACTCCAACGCCGTCATCGCGCTGTCGGTGCCCGCGGTGCTGCTGTCGCTGGCGGTGATGGTGCTGTTGCGCCGCGCAGGCGTCGACGAGCACGCCGGGATCGACTACCAGGTGTACCGGTGGGCGGTGCACACCTGGCTCTCCGGCGGCGACATCATGCACGGTGCGCCGATGACCAGCGCCGAGAGGCTGCTTCCCTGGGTGTACCCGCCGTTCGCCCTGCTGCCGCTGGCACCGCTGGCCCTGCTCCCGCACGTGGCGGGCCTGTTCACGCTCTACGCGGTCGACCTGGCGGCGATCGGTGCCGCGTTGTACCTGGTCGCCCGGCACGCCTGGCCGCACCTGGGCCGTCGCGCCGCGCTGGCGGTGGCCTCGGCGCTGCTGCCGTGGACGTTGTTCCTGGAGCCGGTTTACGCCTCCTTCGGCCTCGGCCAGATCAACATCGCGCTGATGGGCCTGGCCGCGATGGACTGCCTGGCGCGCGCTCCCCGCTGGCCGCGCGGGCTGCTGGTCGGCATCGCCGCCGCGATCAAGCTGACGCCGGCGGCGTTCCTGCTGTTCTTCCTGGTCCGCAAGGACTTCCGGGCAGCGGTGACGGGCGTGGTGACCGCGGCAGGATGCACCGTGCTGGGCTTCCTGCTGAGCTTCCCGGCCTCGCTGGACTACTGGTTCGGAAGCGGCCCGGCCAACGGCGTCAGCGGTTCGGCCTTCCACACCAACCAGTCGATCGCCGGGGCGCTCGCGCGTTCGGAGCTGCCGCACTCGTTGCGGACCGCGGTGTGGGCGGTGCTGTGCGTGGTCGTCGTCCTGCTCGCCGCATACGCCATCGCCCGGGTCGAACCGCCGCTGGCGGTGGTGGCCAACGCGCTGGTGGCGCTGCTGGTCTCGCCGACGTCCTGGTCCGACCACTGGGTGTGGTGCGTGCCGGCGATCCTGGTGATGCTGGCCTGCGCCGTCCGGGAACGCAGCGCGGGGTGGCTGGCCGCCGGGGTGGTCACCGCGTTGGCGGTGCTGACCGCGTCCTTCCGGTGGATGCCCAGCGGCGGGCCCTGGACGCCGGTACAGCACCTGGTCGGCAACCCGTACCTGTTGCTGGGAGTGGTGTTGCTCTTGCTGCTGGTCAGGTGTGCGAGGCGGTCGAGGGTCCAGGCGTCCGAGGTCTCGGAGCCCGCTGTCGCATCGATCATGGCTGGAGCACGCTGAATCCGCGTCGCAACGGGTCGACTGTGGACTGGCGGGCACCGGCGTCCGAGCGGCGCCAGGGATTTGTGGGGCAGGTCACCCATCGGCTCGTGCTTTGCGGGGTGGCCGGTAGCGTGTGTTTCGCCGCGCCGACAAGGTGATCGTGAACCACGCCACGGACCGGGGGTTGCGGAGTCGCGTGTGGACCGCGGGCGGCCGGAATTTCGCGAGGTCAGCGGGGGTGGCCGCCGTTGCTCCCATTGGGTGGGACCGGTCACGCGTTATTAACTCGTGTTACTTAACGGTAGCTTTCCGGACGCTCGCTATGTAGAGTGCCTCAAACTGACCGAGAGTGCAACGGCGCATCCTTTTGTCAGTGCCCGAAAGGTTCTTGCGGGCACGCGTCGAGTGACTCCGCCCTCGCGCGGCCCGCGGCCTGGCGACGGGGAGGACCGATGCCTAATTCCCACCATGTGAGAGCGGCGCAGCGTAGCGCCGAAGCGCGGGGGCTCTACGACCCCGCCAACGACCGCGACGCCTGCGGTGTCGCGTTCGTGGCCGACCTGCGCGGACGACGCAGTCACGACCTGGTCGGCAAAGCACTGACGGCGCTGCGGAACCTGGAGCACCGGGGCGCCAAGGGCGCCGACCCCGACACCGGCGACGGTGTCGGGCTGCTGACCCAGATCCCGGACGCCTTCTTCCGCTCAGCGGTGCCCTTCGAGCTGCCGGACGAGGGCGCGTACGCGGTGGGTACCGCGTTCCTGCCCGCCGACGAGGAGGCCGCGGCCGAGGCCGTGGCACTGATCGAGCGGATCGTGTCCGAAGAAGGACTGCGGGTCCTCGGCTGGCGCGAGGTGCCCACCGACGCGTCGTGCGCGGGATGGGCGGCGCGCGAGGTCATGCCCTCGTTCCGGCAGCTCTTCCTCGGACACGGCGAGGCGAGCGGGCCGGATGCGGGCGAGACGGCCTTGCAGTTCGAGCGCCGGGCCTTCTGCGTGCGCAAGCGCGCCGAGCACGAGGCCGACGTGTACTTCCCGAGCCTGTCGGCGCGCACCATCGTCTACAAGGGGATGCTCACCGAGGCGCAGCTCCCGGCGTTCTACCCCGACCTGGGCGACGAGCGCTTCGCCAGCGCCATCGGACTGGTGCACAGCCGGTTCTCGACCAACACGTTCCCGTCGTGGCCGCTGGCGCACCCGTACCGGTTCATCGCGCACAACGGTGAGATCAACACCATGCGCGGCAACCGGAACTGGATGCGCACCAGGGAGAGCATGCTCGCCACCGACCTGATCCCCGGTGACCTGCAGCGGCTCTACCCGATCGCGACGCCGGACGCCAGCGACTCGGCGACCTTCGACGAGGTGCTTGAGCTGCTGCACCTGGGCGGGCGCAGCCTGCCGCACGCGGTGCTGATGATGATCCCGGAGGCGTGGGAGAACCACGCCGAGATGGACCCGGCGCGCCGCGCCTTCTACGAGTTCCACAACTACCTGATGGAGCCGTGGGACGGCCCCGCCCTGGTCGCCTTCACCGACGGCACCCAGATCGGGGCGGTGCTGGACCGCAACGGTCTGCGTCCGGGCCGTTACTGGGTGACCGAGGACGGCCTGGTCGTGCTGGCCAGCGAGGTCGGCGTGCTCGACGTCGAGCCCGAGCGCGTGGTGCGCAAGGGCAGGCTCCAGCCGGGCCGGATGTTCCTGGTCGACACCGATGCCGGGCGCATCATCGACGACGAGGAGATCAAGGGCGGGCTGGCGGCCGAGCACCCCTACCAGCAGTGGCTCGACGAGGGCGTCGTGCACCTGGAGGACCTGCCCGACCGCGAGCGCGAGCTGCCCTCGCACGACTCGCTGGTGCACCGCCAGCAGGTCTTCGGCTACACCCAGGAGGAACTGGGTGTGCTGCTCGGGCCGATGGCCACCAGCGGTGCCGAGCCGATCGGCTCGATGGGCAACGACGTGCCGTTCGCGGCGTTCTCCAAGCGCCCGCGGCAGTTGTTCGACTACTTCACGCAGTTGTTCGCCCAGGTCACCAACCCGCCGCTGGACGCGATCCGGGAGGAACTGGTCACCTCGCTGAGCACCCACGTCGGGCCCGAGCACAACCTGCTCGACCACGACCCCGACGCATGCCGCCAGCTGGTGCTGCCGTTCCCGGTGCTGGACAACGACCAGCTCGCCAAGATCGTGCACATCGACGACGACGGCGACCGCCCCGGGCTCCGCCCCGCGACGATCCGGATGACCTACGACGTCGCGGGCGGCGGTCAGGCGCTGCGTGAGCGGCTGGACGAGATCTGCGAGGAGGTCTCGGAAGCGGTCGACGCCGGTGCGCACGTACTGGTGCTCTCGGACCGCGCGGCCGACGCCGAGCACGCGCCGATCCCGTCGCTGCTGGCCACGGGTGCGGTGCACCACCACCTGGTGCGCGAGAAGAAGCGCACCCAGGTCGGGCTGGTCGTCGAGGCCGGCGACGTCCGCGAGGTCCACCATGTCGCTCTGCTCATCGGTTACGGGGCCGCCGCCGTTAACCCGTACGTCGCGATGGCCAGTGTCGAGGACCTGGTCCGCGGTGGCGTGATCAAGGAGGCCGACGCCAGGCAGGCGACGGCGAACCTGATCAAGGCGCTGGGCAAGGGCGTGCGCAAGACCATGTCCAAGATGGGCGTGTCCACTGTGGCCTCCTACACCGGTGCCCAGATCTTCGAGGCGATCGGGCTCGGCGAGGAGGTCGTGGACAAGTGCTTCACCGGCACCACCTCCCGCCTCGGCGGCGTCGGCTTCGACGTGCTGGCCGGGGAGGTCGCCGAGCGGCACCGCAGGGCCTACCCGTCCGACGGCGTGCAGGCGCCGCACCGCACGCTGCACGTCGGCGGTGAGTACCAGTGGCGACGCGAGGGCGACCCGCACCTGTTCAACCCGAAGACGGTGTTCAAGCTCCAGCACTCCACGCGCAGCGGGCGCTACGAGATCTTCAAGGAGTACACCAAGGCCGTCGACGACCAGTCGAAGGACCTGATGACCCTGCGCGGGCTGTTCAAGTTCCGCGAGGGCGCGCGCAAGCCGGTGCCGATCGAGGAGGTCGAGCCGGTCTCGGAGATCGTCAAGCGGTTCGCCACGGGTGCCATCTCCTACGGCTCCATCTCCCAGGAGATGCACGAGGTCCTGGCCATCGCCATGAACCGGCTGGGCGGCAAGTCCAACACCGGTGAGGGCGGTGAGGACGCCGACCGGTTCACCCCGGACGCCAACGGCGACTCGCGGCGCTCGGCGATCAAGCAGGTCGCCTCCGGCCGCTTCGGCGTCACCAGCGAGTACCTGGTCAACGCCGACGACATCCAGATCAAGATGGCCCAGGGCGCCAAGCCCGGCGAGGGCGGCCAGCTCCCGGGCCACAAGGTGTACCCGTGGGTGGCCAAGACGAGGCACTCGACGCCGGGCGTCGGGCTGATCTCGCCGCCGCCGCACCACGACATCTACTCGATCGAGGACCTCGCGCAGCTCATCCACGACCTGAAGAACGCCAACCCGAAGGCCCGCATCCACGTGAAGCTGGTCTCCGAGGTCGGTGTCGGCACGGTCGCGGCGGGTGTGAGCAAGGCCCACGCCGACGTCGTGCTCATCTCCGGCCACGACGGCGGCACGGGTGCCTCGCCGCTGTCGTCGATCAAGCACGCCGGTGGCCCGTGGGAGCTCGGCCTGGCCGAGACGCAGCAGACGCTGCTGGCCAACAAGCTGCGCGACCGGATCGTGGTGCAGACCGACGGGCAGCTCAAGACCGGTCGCGACGTGGTGGTCGCGGCGCTGCTGGGTGCCGAGGAGTTCGGTTTCGCCACCGCGCCGCTGGTGGTCTCGGGCTGCATCATGATGCGGGTCTGCCACCTCGACACCTGCCCGGTCGGCGTGGCCACCCAGAACCCGCAGCTGCGGGCGAAGTTCGACGGCAAGGCCGAGTACGTCGTCAACTTCTTCGAGTTCGTCGCCCAGGAGGTCCGGGAGTACCTGGCCCAGCTCGGTTTCCGCTCGGTGGCCGAGGCCGTCGGGCACGCCGAGCTGATCGACACCGAGGCCGCGGTGCGGCACTGGAAGGCCGAGGGCCTGGACCTCGCGCCGATCACCCACGTGCCCGAGCTGGAGCCCGGCGCCGCCCGGCACCAGGTCGTCGAGCAGGACCACGGTCTGGAGAAGGCGCTGGACAACACCCTGATCCAGCTCTGCGAAGGCGCGCTGAAGGAAGGCACGCCGGTGCGGCTGGACATTCCGGTGCGAAACGTCAACCGCACCGTCGGCACCATGCTCGGTTCCGAGCTGACCCGGCGGTGGGGCGGCGAGGGCCTGCCCGACGACACCATCGACGTCACCTTCACCGGTTCGGCGGGCCAGTCCTTCGGTGCCTTCCTGCCGAGCGGCGTCACGCTGCGGCTGCTCGGCGACGCCAACGACTACGTCGGCAAGGGCCTCTCCGGCGGCCGGATCGTGGTGCGTCCGGACGCTTCGGCGTCCTTCGCCGCCGAGCACAACGTCATCGCGGGCAACGTGCTGCTCTACGGCGCGACCAGCGGTGAGCTGTTCGTACGCGGTGTTGTGGGCGAGCGCTTCTGCGTCCGCAACTCCGGTGCCACGGCCGTCGTCGAGGGCGTCGGCGACCACGGCTGCGAGTACATGACCGGCGGCCGCGTGGTGATCCTCGGCGGCACGGGGCGCAACTTCGCCGCGGGCATGTCCGGCGGCATCGCCTACGTGCTCGACCTCGACCCGCAGCGGGTCAACCACGAGATGGTCGACGTCGACCCGCTCGACGAGGCCGACCGCGAGTTCCTCACCGACCGGCTGCGCAGGCACTTCGAGCAGACCGAGTCGCAGGTCGCCAGGGAGCTGCTGGCGGACTGGGACAGCGCCGTCGAGCGCTTCGGCAAGGTCATGCCGAAGGACTTCAAGAGGGTGCTCGCGGCGCGGTCGGCCGCCGAGCGGGACGGCCGCGACGTGAACGAGGCGATCATGGAGGCCGCTCATGGCTGACCCGAAGGGATTTCTGACGACCCAGCGGGAGACGCCGCAGCGCCGTCCGGTGGACCTGCGCCTGCTCGACTGGCGCGAGGTCTACCAGGACTTCGAGTCCGGCAAGGTCCGCAAGCAGGCCGGCCGGTGCATGGACTGCGGCATCCCGTTCTGCCACCAGGGCTGTCCGCTGGGCAACCTGATCCCGGAGTGGAACGACCTGGTGTGGCGCGACGACTGGCGCGACGCCGCGGAGCGCCTGCACGCCACCAACAACTTCCCGGAGTTCACCGGGACGTTGTGCCCCGCCCCGTGCGAGGCGGCGTGCGTGGTCGGCATCAACTCCGACCCGGTGACCATCAAGCAGGTCGAGATCGAGATCGTCGACCGGGCGTGGGACGAGGGCTGGGTCCAGCCTCAGCCCCCGTCGGCGCGAACCGGCAAGAAGGTCGCCGTGGTCGGCTCCGGCCCGGCCGGCCTGGCCGCCGCGCAGCAGCTCACGCGGGTGGGTCACGACGTGGTGGTCTTCGAGCGGGCCGACCGCATCGGGGGCCTGCTGCGCTACGGGATTCCCGAGTTCAAGATGGAGAAGCACCGGCTGGACCGCAGGCTCGGCCAGATGCGCGCGGAGGGCACCGAGTTCCGCGCCGGCGTCGACGTCGGCGTGGACGTCACCGTCGAGCAGCTGCGCGCGGAGTTCGACGCGGTGGTGCTCGCCGGCGGCTCCACGCAGGCCAGGGACCTGCCCATCACCGGCCGGGAGCTCGACGGCGTGCACCAGGCGATGGAGTTCCTGCCGCTGGCCAACAAGGTGCAGGAGGGCGACCTCGGGAGCTCGCCCATCAACGCCGAGGGCAAGCACGTGGTGGTCATCGGCGGCGGTGACACCGGTGCCGACTGCGTGGGCACTGCGCACCGGCAGGGCGCGGCGTCGGTGACGCAGCTGGAGATCATGCCCACCCCGCCCTCGACCCGGCCGGAGCACCAGCCGTGGCCGACCTACCCGATGGTCTACCGGGTGTCCTCGGCGCACGAGGAGGGCGGCGAGCGGCTGTTCTCGGTCAACACCCAGGAGTTCCTGGGTGACGATCAGGGCCGCGTCCGGGCGCTGCGGCTGGTGGAGGTCCGCCGCGAGGAAGGCAGGTTCGTCCCCGTGGAGGGCACCGAGCAGGAGGTGCCGTGCGACCTGGCGCTGCTGGCGATGGGCTTCGTCGGCCCGGAGCGGGCCGGTCTGCTCGAAGAGCTCGGCGTGGAGCTTGACGAGCGCGGCAACGTCGCGCGCGACGACTCGTTCATGACCACTGTGGACGGTGTGTTCACCGCGGGTGACATGGGCCGGGGCCAGTCGCTGATCGTGTGGGCCATCTCGGAGGGCCGCTCGGCGGCGGCCGGGGTGGACCGCTACCTGACCGAGCGCGAGGTGCTGCCCGCGCCGATCGCGCCGACGGACCGGCCGCTGGTCTGAGTCCGTTCAAGTGAAGCGCCGCGGGCGGGGTCTCCTCCGGGAGGCCCCGCCCGCGGTCTTTTCCACCGCACCTGCCTGGGTTCGCCCATTCCGGTGGTGTCGTGATGATCACGTACCGTGCTCGCGCGGTCCGGAACCAGTCGCCGCCGACCCGCGTTGGACGTGTTGGCGGTGATCAGCGGAGCCGCGCTCCCGCGTGGCACCGCCACCGCTGATCGACCTCGGAAGCCACCGTCGTGGCGGGAACGGCAGGAAAGGAACGGACCGGCAGATGGTCTTCAAGAAGTTGCTCGGGGCGCTCGGCATCGGAGGCCCCTCGGTGGACACGGTGCTCCACCACCCCAGCACCCGCCCTGGTGAGGTCCTCGCCGGCGAGGTGCGCATCACCGGCGGTTCCCAGGCGGTCACCATCGAGCACGTCGCGCTCGGCCTGGTCACCCGGATCGAGACCGAACACGGCGGCCACGACGGCGACGCGGTCGTCGAGTTCCACCGCGTCGTGGTGGCGGGCCGCTTCGAGCTGGCCGAGGGCGAGGACCGGGTGATCCCGTTCGAGTTCCCGGTGCCGCTGGAGGCGCCGGTGACCGAGTTCTACGGCCGGCACCTGCACGGCATGACCCTCGGCGTGCGCACCGAGCTGTCGGTGGCCAAGGCGGTCGACAAGGGCGACCTCGACCCGGTCTCGGTGCACCCGCTGCCCGCGCAGGAGCGCGTGCTGGAGGCGTTCTCGCGGCTGGGCTTCCACTTCAAGCACGCCGACCTCGAGCACGGCCGCCTGCACGGCGTGCACCAGGAACTGCCGTTCTACCAGGAGATCGAGTTCTACCCGCCCGGACAGTACGCGGGCCGTGTCAACGAGGTCGAGCTGACCTTCGTCGCCGGACCGCACGGGCTGGACGTGGTGCTGGAGGCCGACAAGCGCGGCGGATTCTTCACACCCTCGCACGACGCGTTCGGGCGCTTCCACGCCGGCTACGAGGAAGCCGAGCACATCGACTGGGCCGCCCGCATCGACGAGTGGCTCACGCAGGTCGCCGAGCGCAGGCACGCCATGCCGCACGGTCACCACGAGCATCACCCCCACGGCCACCACGGTCACCACGGCGAGCACCACGGCCCGGGCATGGGCGGCATGATCGCCGGAGCGGCGGCCGGTGCCGCCGCGGGCATCGTCGGCGGCATGGTGCTCGGCGAGGTCGTCGACGAGGTCGGCGACTTCTTCGAGGGTGAGGAAGGCTAGCGGGTCGTTCTCGACGGCTGCGTGCTCGCGGCGGTTCCGGCGAGCACACCGGAACCGCCGCCCGCCCGTGAAGTACTGGGCCGGCATGCGACGCCGGACGCGCACGCTCGCGTCCGGCGTCGTTCGCGCTGGTCAGGCGTACGTGCGAAACCTCCTGGTGCCTCCGGGGGAGCGGCTCCCGATTCGGATGGCGGGCCGCACAACCACTTGTGATCAATAACACAGTCTCTGTGATCGCTAAACCATCCCGCCGACACTGTCGGAGCCGATCATGGCGCGCTGGGCTGGGGGAGTCGCTCACAGGAGGTGCGTGTGGATCTTTCACGGCGAGCTCTGTTCCGCAGGGGCGGCCAGGCCGCGGCGGGCGCGGGTGCGATCTGGTTCCTCGACGGCGTCGGGCAGGCGCCGGTGGCGCTGGCCCAGCCCGGCGCGCCGGGCAGCCGCGAGGTCGTGGTCACGCAGGCGACCAACGCCTCCGCCGCGGTCGCGCCGGGCGCCGACTCGGTGGTCGTCGACCTGCTGAACGTTCTCTGGTCGATCCCCATCGGCGGCGGTGCCGCCGTCCGCCTGACCGACGTGTTGCAGGAGACCACCGAACCCGATTTCTCCCCGGATGGCAGCAGGATCGTCTTCCAGTCCTACCAGGACGGGAACTTCCACCTCTGCCTGGCCGGCCGCGACGGCAAGGGCCTCACCCGGTTGACCGGAGGCCAGACCGACCAGCGCGAGCCGAGGTTCTCGCCGGACGGAACCCGCGTCGCCTTCGCCGCCGAGACGGGCGGCCGCTACGGCATCCACGTGCTCACGCTGGCGACCGGCGAGATCACCCCCTGGACCAGTGGTGCGGCGCAGGAGGCCCAGCCGGTGTGGACCCCGGACGGCTCGGCCATCGCCTTCACGTCGTCGAACGACGACACCCCGCAGGCGATCGACCTCGTCGACGCGCAGGGCAACCGCCGCACCCTCGTCACCGTCTCCGACGGCGACATCGCCGGCCCGACCTTCTCTCCGGACGGCAGGCTCGGCTACGTGCACCGGACCCCGTCCGGCACCGCGCTGGTCGTCGACGGGAAGGTCGTCTCCGACGAGGGCGAGGACGTGTTCCCGTTCTCCGCGAGGTGGTTGTCGGCCGACGAACTCGTCTACACCGCCGACGGCCGCATCCGGCGCCGCGTTCTCGGGGGCGCCCGCAGCGACATCCCGTTCACCGCCGAGGTCTCCGTGCGCGAGGTCTCTCCGCCGCCGACGCGCAGGGACTTCGACTCCACCGCCGACCGCGCGGTCAAGGGCATCGTCGGACCGGCGTTGTCGCCCGACGGAACGCGGGTCGCCTTCCAGGCGCTTGGCGACATCTGGGTGCTGCGCGACGGCGAGGAGCCCGAGGCCGTGGTGTCCGACGGCGGCTACAACACCGGTCCGGCGTGGTCGCCGGACGGCCGGACGCTGGTCTACGCGAGCGACCGGGCGGGCACGCTCAACCTCTGGCTGCACGACCTGGAGACCGGCCAGGACAGGCGGCTCACGGATCTGGAAGGCGACGAGACCGGACCGGTGTTCAGCCCGGACGGGTCCACGGTCGCGTTCCTGTCCGGCCGCTCGGTGCACACCGTGGAGGTCGCAAGCGGTGCGGTTCGCAAGGTCGTCGGCCCGCTGAACGCGCCAGGCAGGCCGAGCTTCTCCGCCGACGGCACCCGCGTGTGCCTGGCCGGGTTCGTGCCGGCCACCGCCCGCTTCCGGGAGGGCGAGAACCTGGTGCTGACCGTCGAGCCGGCCACCGGCGAGATGCACTACACCCATGCCGTGCCGGACCGGTCGCTGTCCAACCGCATCGACTCCGGTCCGGTCTACTCGCCCGATGGCGCCGGCATGGCCTTCGTCGTCGGCGGTGTGCTATGGGTGTCCGGTGTGGACGATCGCGGGCGGCCGGCCGGTGACGCCCGCCCGCTTGGCGACGAAACAGCGGCCTCGCCGAGCTGGAGCGGAGATTCGCGCACCCTGCTCTACCTGTCCAACGGGAAACTGCGGCGGGTGAGCGTCGGTCCGCGGATGGCTCGGCCGGTGCGGACGCGGCTCACCTGGCGACCCGCTGCCCCGTCGGAGCGCAGGGTGATCCGCGCGGGCGCGCTCTGGGACGGGACCGGCCCGCGGCTGCGGCGCGACGTCGACATCGTGGTGCGCGGGAACCGCATCGCCGAGGTGGTGCCGAGCCGTGGCGCACTCGGTCCTGACGGCGTCGACGCCCGCGACCTGACCGTCATGCCGGGGATGATCGCCACGCACGAGCACATGCCGTGGGAGAACAACAGCATCCCCAAGCTGTGGCTCGCCTTCGGCGTGACGTCTGTGCGTTCGCCCGGTTCCGGTCATTACCTCGCGGTGGAGGCCAAGGAGGCGCAGGCGTCGGGCAAGCGGGTCGGGCCGAGGTTGTTCACCGCGGGGGAGATCATCGACGGCTCGCGCGTCTACTACGACAGCAACCGTCCGGTCACCACGCCCGAGGAACTGGCCAGGGAGCTGGAGCGGGTCAGCGAGCTGGAGCACGACCTGGTCAAGACCTACGTCCGGCTGCCGTACTCGTTGCAGCAGGCCGCGATCGAGGAAGCCCACCGGCTCGGCGTACCGGTCACCTCGCACTACCTGTTCGGACCGGTGAACCTGGGCGCCGACGCCGTGGAGCACCACGGCGGCACCAGCCGCTACCTGCGCCGCCAGAAGGAGACCCACCTCGGTCACGCCTACGACGACGTGGTGGAGCCGCTGGTGCGCTCGGGCATGACCTTCACCCCGACGCTCGGGCTCTCCGGCCTCGGCTCGGTGAGCATGCGCCCCGCGCTGTACCACCACGCGGGCTGGGCTCTGGACGACCCGCGCCTGCGCACCCTGCTGCCACCGGAGATGTACGAGCAGTTCCGCGAGGAGGTGCAGGAGGCGGTGGCCGACCGGCCGGAGGCGGCGCTGGCCTTCACGACCCGGCAGGTGCGGACGGTACGCCGGATCCTCGACGGCGGTGGGCACGTCGCGCTGGGCACCGACAGCCCGCTGGTGCCGCACGGCGTGTACTACCACCTCAACGCCCAGTACCTGGTGCGTGACGGGATCACCACATATGAGGCGTTGCGCAGCGCGACGGTGGAGGGTGCGCGGGTGCTTGGCGCGAGCGAGCACCTGGGCACGGTCGAGCCTGGCAAGCTGGCGGACCTGACCTTCGTGCGAGGCGATCCGCTCGCCGACATCGCCAACGCCGCGAACGTCCGCCAGGTCATGCTCGGGGGTGCGCTGCACACCGTCGAGAGCCTGCTGTCGAACGGGCCAGCGGCGACCGCGCCCGCCGCCGCGGGTTCTTCGGCGGCCCCGGTGCACACCTACGCCGCCGAGGTTCCGCAGCACCTCGGGCAGCAGCGGTTCTGGTGGCACCGCGAGGGATACGTCCCCGGGCGGTGCTGCTGCTGAGCCGTCCGCTTCCGGGCGGCTCAACGCGGGAGCGCGGTGTCACGCGTACGGCGCATTGATGTCGCCTATCCCAGCGTTGCGCACCGGGTCTTTGCCCCGGCGGGACCGGGAGTGCTTCATTCGGGACAGGGCCGTCGCGGTCCGGTCTCGGCAGGACAGGAGAGGCGCATGCGGGACGCCGTCATAGTCGACGCGGTTCGCACTCCGGTGGGCAGGCGCCGCGGCGCGCTGGCCGGAGTCCATCCGGCCGAGCTCTCCGCCCACGTGCTGCGCGCCCTGGCCGAGCGGACCGGATTCGACCCGGCCGAGGTCGACGACGTGGTCTGGGGCTGCGTGAGCCAGGCGGGGGAGCAGGCGGCCAACATCGCCCGCACCGCCGTGTTCGCGGCGGGCTGGCCGGTGTCGGTGCCCGCCACCACCGTCGACCGGCAGTGCGGATCGAGCCAGCAGGCGGTGCACGCGGCGGCGGCCGGGGTGATCGCCGGTCACTACGACGTCGCGGTGGCGGGCGGGGTCGAGTCGATGAGCCGGGTGCCGATGGGCACGGCGCGCCAGGACGGGCGACCGGTACCGCCGAGCGTCCTGGAACGCTTCGGCGTCGACGGCTTCAACCAGGGGATCGGCGCGGAGATGATCGCCGCGAAGTGGGGGCTGTCGAGGCAGCGGCTCGACGAGTATTCCCTCGCCTCGCACGAGAAGGCCGCGGCGGCGATCGACTCCGGCGCCCTGGACGGCCAGCTCGCCCCGCTGCCCGGTCTGCTCGACGCCGACGAGGGCGTGCGGCGCGGCGGGACGATGAGCAAGCTCGCCGCCCTGCCTGCTGCCTTCCGCGAGGACGGCGTGATCACCGCGGGCAACGCCTCGCAGATCTCCGACGGCGCAGCCGCGTTGCTGATCACGACCAGCGAGCACGCCCGCGTTCGCGGGCTGCTGCCCGTGGCGCGGGTGCACACCGCCGTGCTCGCCGGGGACGACCCGGTGATGATGCTGGCCGCGCCGTGGCCGGCGACCGCAAGGGCGCTGCGCAAGGCCGGGCTGGGCATCGACGACATCGGCGCGTTCGAGGTGAACGAGGCGTTCGCGCCGGTGCCGCTGGCGTGGCTGGCCGAGACCGGTGCGCGTCCGGAGCGGCTGAACCCGCTGGGCGGGGCGATCGCGGTCGGCCACCCCCTCGGCGGATCCGGCGCGATCCTGCTGACCCGGCTCGTGCACCACATGCGGGACAACGGCATCCGCTACGGCCTGCAGACCATGTGCGAGGGCGGCGGCATGGCCAACGCGACCATCGTCGAGCTGCTGTGACAGTGGTCGAAGGCACAGCGCCCGCGCTCACGGTGCCGACTACAGTTCCGGCGTGGAGCTGCACCAGGTCGAGTACTTCCTGGCGGTCGTGGACCACGGAGGGATCAACGCCGCCGCCGTCGCGTTGCAGCTCGCCCAGCCCAGCGTGTCGCAGGCGATCCGCACGCTCGAACGGGAGCTCGGCGCGCAGCTGTTCCACCGCGCGGGCCGGGGCATGGTGCTGACCTCGGCGGGAGCTGCCTTCGTCGGCCCGGCCAGGCAGATCCTGCGCGACGTGGTCGCCGCGGAAGGTGCGCTGGTCGACGCCGACGGCCTGCCGCGCGGACGGCTCGACGTCCACGCCGCGCCCGCGCTGGCCGTCGACCCGGTCGCCCACCTGGTCGGCGCCTACCGGCAGCGCTACCCCAACGTTTCGGTGCGGCTCGGCGACTTCAGCGACGAGGACGCGTGCGCGGCGCTGATCAGGGAGGGGCACTGCGAGCTGGTGATCTGCCACCTGCCGGTGTCCAGCGGTGGGCTGGAGGTCTGCGAGCTGGGCAGCCGCGAGTACTGGCTGGTGTTCCCGCCGGGCGTCGACGCACCGGAGCAGGACCCGTTGCCGCTGGCCGAACTCCCGGACGTCCCGCTGGTCGCGGTGCCCAGGGGCGCCTCGCAGCGCACCCACATCGAGCGGGCGCTCAGCGCGGCGGGACGCCGGACGCGCGCCTCGGCGGTCGTGCAGCACCGCGAGGCTCTGGTGCCGTTCGTGCTGGCCGGTGTCGGGGCGACGATGCTGCAGCGCTCGGTCGCCGAACGCGCCGCCGAGCGCGGCGCGGTGGTGCGGGCGGTGGACCCGCCGCTCAACCGCGCTTACGGCCTGGTGTACGACCCCGCTCTGCTCTCGCCCGCAGGCCGGGCGTTCCTGGAACTGGCTCGTCGCGGATGACCGCGAGGAACGCCTCGGCCGCCGGGGACAGCGGGCCGGGCCGGAAAAGTACGCCGACGCTGCGTTCCAGCCTGGGCGCCGTGGAACGCAGCACCACGCCGTCCAGTTCGCGTTCGGCCAGTTCGCGGGGCAGGAAGGTCGCCCCGGCACCGTGGGAGACCAGCTCCCAGATGGCCTGGCGGTGCGCGCATTCCACCGCCACGAAACGGACGGCGTCGTCCACCAGGGCGCGGGTGGTGGTGTCGCCGAACTCCATGACCAGGGGGATGTCGGCCATCGCCGACAGCGGGACCGGGTCGGGCAGCCGCTCGGCCATCGCGGGCGGCAGGGCCAGCACGATCTCCTGGGTCCGCAACGGCAGCGAGCGCAGCGTCTCGGCCCGGACGGACAGATCGGTCAGGCCCAGCTCGGCACGTCCCCGCCGCACCTCCGCGACCACCGCCGCCGACCCACCGGGGTCGATGACGTTGAGCAGTACACCGGGGTGGCGGCGGCCGAACTCGCCGGCCAGCTCAGGCAGCGGGTCCACCGCGAGCGTGGCCAGCGCCGCGATGTCCAGGCTGCCCGCCACGGTGGTGCGGACCTCGTCGACGGCGGCCCGCGCGCGCTCGACGTCGCGCAGGATGCGGCGGGCCGGTTCCACGAAGGACTCGCCGTCGGGGGTGAGCACCAGCTTGCGCCCGGTGCGGTGGAACAGCTCCACGCCGAGGCGGCGCTCCAGGCTGCGGATGGCCTGCGACAGCGACGGCTGGGCGATGTACAGCTCGCGCGCGGCCCTGGTCACGCTGCCGTGGTCGATCACGGCCACGAAGTACTCCACCAGCCGCAGGTCCACGCCGAGCAGGGTAACCGCATTCCGGACGGACGATCGGCGTATAGGCGGCGGCTATCGGTGCGTGCGGCAGCCGATCTTTGCCAACGGCTGCCGGAGCTGGTGGATTGGGAGGTCGAGGGTGGCAGAAGGGATTGGCGAATCGTGGAAGTGACCGGCGTCCGGCAGCGGGAGGCGTGGGTCGCGGGGGTGATGCCGCCCGTCGAGCGCGTTCGCGACGGGCTGTGGTCCATCCCGGTGCCCATCCCCGGCAGCCCGCTGCGCTACGTGCTCGTCTACGCGCTGGAGCTGCCCGGCGGAGTGGCCATTGTGGACGCCGGGTGGGACTGCGAGGACGCGTGGCAGGCACTGGTGGCCGGGCTCGGCACCGCCGGCTACGAGGTCGCCGACGTGCGCGCGGTCCTGGTCACCCACATCCACCCGGACCACTTCGGGCTGGCGGGCCGGGTGCGGGAGAACTCCGGGGCCTGGATCGGCATGCATCCCGCCGACGCCGCGCTGGTCGGCCACGACGACGCGAGCCTGGAGTCGGTCGTCACGCAGGGCCGCGCGCAGCTCGCGGCGACCGGAGCGCCCGGCCCGGTCGTGCACGGCTACTCGCTCGGCTCACCCGGGATCCAGAGCTTCCGCCACACCGGGCCGGACCGCCTGATCGAGGACCACGACGTGGTCGACCTGCCCGGGTGGGACCTGCGGGCGGTGTGGACGCCCGGCCACACGCCGGGGCACCTCTGCTTCCACGAGCGCGGGTTCGGCGTGCTGCTCTCCGGCGACCACGTGCTGCCCAGGATCAGCCCGAACATCTCGGTCCAGCCGCGCCAGCTCGTCGACCCACTGGGCACTTACCTGCGGTCCCTGCGCTCGGTGAGAGAGATCGACGCCGGCGAGGTGCTGCCCGCGCACGAGTACCGCTTCCGCGGACTGCGCGAGCGGACCGACGCCCTGCTGGCGCACCACGACGAGCGGCTCGCCGAGATCGAGAAGGCGGTGCTGGAGGCTCCCGGCAGCACCTGCTGGGAGGTCACTACCAGGCTGACGTGGTCGCGGCCGTTCGAGACGATGCCGGAGTTCCTGCTGCGCCTGGCCGTCCGCGAGTCGCTGGCGCACCTGGTGCTGCTGGAGTCGGGCGGGCGGCTGCGCCGCAGCTCCGAGGAGGTGCCGAGATGGTTCCCCGGGCATTGACAGTCGAGCTGGACTGTTTTCGGCGAGCACGTCAGACTGGGCCCCGTCGGCCAGAACCGCAGAGGAGACAGCGTGGGTGAGAGCGTCCTGACCGAGTACGGCGACGGCATCGCCGTGATCACGATCAACCGGCCGCACGCCCGCAACGCCGTCGACCTCTCGGTCGCCGAGGGCCTGGCCGCGGCGGTCGACGAGATCGAGGAACGCTCCGACGTCGTGCTCGCGATCCTCACCGGTGCCGAGGGCACCTTCAGTGCCGGGATGGACCTCAAAGCCTTCGCACGCGGCGAACGCCCCTCCATCCCAGGGCGCGGCTTCGGCGGCCTCACCCAGAGCCCGCCGTCCAAGCCGCTCATCGCGGCGGTCGAGGGCTGGGCGCTGGCCGGTGGCTGCGAACTGGCGCTGAGCGCGGACCTGGTCGTTGCCGCCAGGGACGCCAGGTTCGGGCTGCCGGAGGTCAAGCGCGGACTGGTCGCCGCGGCAGGCGGCCTGCTGCGGCTGCCCCGGGCGCTGCCCTACCAGCTCGCCATGGAGGTCGCGCTGACCGGCGATCCGCTGACGGCCGAGGTCGCGCACGCGCACGGTCTGGTCAACGTGCTCACCGAACCGGGACAGGCCCTCGCGGGAGCGCGTGAGCTGGCGGCGCGGATCGCGGCCAACGGCCCGCTGGCCGTGCGCGCAACCAAGCGGATCGTCTCCGGCGCGGTCGGCTGGACCGACCAGGAGGCGTTCGCCGCGCAACTGGAGATCACCGAGCCGGTCTTCGCCTCCGCCGACGCGCAGGAGGGCGCTCGGGCCTTCGCCGAGAAGCGCCGTCCGGTTTGGAAGGGCGAGTGAGCGTCGAGGCCGCCGACGACCTGGCGATGCGGGAACGGCGTCGTGCCGTGCGGGAGCTGGGCGCGGTGCTGCGGGAGCTGAACGAGGCCGCCGTGTCCACCGAGGTCGACGCCGAGACGCTGCGCCAGGTGGCCGAGCGGGCGCGCGAGCTCATCACGCCGCTGGAGGCCGCCGCCCGCACCAGGGACGAGATGCCCGGTGTGGACGGTGCGGGCCGGCGGATGTACAACCCGGTGGTGGGCAAGGGAAATCCGCTCTCGCCGCCGATGTCGGTGGAGGTCGCCGAGGACGGCACGGTCGTCGGTACGTGCACACTCGGGCTGGCCTACGAGGGGCCGCCGCGCTACACCCACGGCGGGGTCAGCGCGATGCTGCTCGACCAGTTGCTCGGACACGTCTACGCCGCCAGCGGAAAGCCCGGGATGACGGTGAAGCTGTCGTTGCGGTACCGGCGTCCGGTGCCGTTGCAGACCCCGCTGCGCCTGACCGGATGGGTGGACCCCGACGACGCCCGCGGCGGGTCGCGCGCCACGATCGCCACCGCCGAGGAACCCGACGTCGTCCTCGTCGAGGCCAGTGGCGTGTTCGTCACGCCCAGCCCGGAGCGGGTCAAACAGCTCTTCGGCGACAGCCCGGCCTTCGCGCGCCGCTACAAGGCGGAGTAATGGTCCGCTCGTAGTCGTGCAGCCGGTCGGTGGACAACCAGCGAGCCGCGCTGGAAGCGGTCCGGGTCCAGGCGGGCCCGCTCACTGGCTTCCGGCGATCACGACCTGCTCAGGGTCGATCCGCACGCCGTGGCGCTGGGCGAGGTCGCTCAGGATGGCCCAGATCCACCGCACCAGCTCCTCGGTCAGCTCGTCCCCGCTGAGGCCGGAGGGGTCGGCCAGCCACTGGTCGACGGTCGCCTCGACGAGTCCGACCAGGCCCACCGCGAGCGCGTCGGTGCGGTACGCGGGGGCGCCGATGGCGTCGCGGTAGGCGGTGACGACGTTGATCACCTGGGAGCGCAGTGCGCTGCGCCCCTTGGCGTAGACACCGGTCGAGCCGACGTCGCGTTGCAGGTACCGGTAGAGGTTGGCGTGCTCGCCGATCCAGTCCAGCGACCGCCCGACGACGCCGCGCACGAGCTCGACGGGTGGCAGGCCCGCGTGCCACAGCGGCTCCAGCTCGGCGTCGAAGAGCTCGACGGCCCGCTCCGCCACGGCCCGGTGCAGGTCGGCCTTGCCGTCGAAGTACCGGTAGAGCTTGGGGCGCGGTACCCCGGCCGCTGCCGCGATCTGCTCGGTGAGCACGTCCGGGCCGTGCTGCTCGACGGCGCGCATCGCGGCGTCCACGAACTCCGCGCGCCTGCGTTCCCGGTGTTGCGCCCACCGGGTCGACCTGCCGTCCACCGGTGGGCCGGCGCTCTTGACTCGGGCCATCACGCGGCTACGATAACGGCAAAGTATCAGGTACATGCAGTACCACCTATCTGGCTGTCGAACAGCGTGAGGGGGCTTGCGGCGTTGGTGAGGCGGGAAACCTGGACAGGCAGGGTCGCGGTGGTCACCGGAGCCGGATCGGGCATCGGCCGCGCGGTCGCGCTGCGGCTGGCGCGCTCCGGTGCCGAGGTCGCGGTCTCCGACGTCGACGAGCACGCGGCGCGGGAGACCGCTGATCGCTGCGGACGGTTGGGCGCGACCGCCCGCCCCTACGCGCTGGACGTGTCCGACCGGGATGCGGTGTACGGGCACGCCGCGCGGGTCGCCGAGGAGTTCGGCCGCGTGCACCTGGTGGTCAACAACGCCGGCGTCGCTCTGAAGGCTCCGGTACGGACGATGAGCGCCGAGCAGCTGAGGCACGTCATGGACGTCAACTTCTGGGGCGTGGTGCACGGCAGCCAGGCGTTCCTGCCGCACCTGATCGCCTCGGGCCGCGGTCACCTGGCCAACGTCTCCAGCGTCTTCGGCTTCATCGGCGTGCCGACGCAGAGCGCCTACAACGCCTCGAAGTTCGCGGTGCGCGGGTTCACCGAGGCCCTGCGACAGGAGATGCTGGCCGAGCGAGCGCCGGTGCACGTCTCGTGCATCCATCCGGGCGGGGTGAAGTCCGGCATCGCCAGGAGCGCGGGCGGGGTCGGCGCAGGTGAGCGCGAGGAAGTCGCCCGGTCGTTCGACAGGATCGCGCGGACGACTCCTGAGCGCGCCGCGCGGATCATCCTCGACGGGATCAGCCGGCGCAGGCCCCGCATCCTCGTCGGCTCCGACGCCTACGTGATCGACGCGCTGCCCCGGCTGCTCGGCGCGTCCTACCAGCGCCTGGTGGCCACCGTCGCCGGCAGGCTCGTGCGTTAGGGAGTGTTTCAGCGCGCGGTGCCGGTTGCGAGGGTGGGTCAAGCGGCGGGCGCCGCTTGTGAAACAGACCGCAGGAGGTGTCGATGTCGCGCGGTCCCGGGCCGATGCGCCGCCCGAGGCGGAAGACGTCGGCCGCGGAGCGCGAGAAGGAGGCCCGCCGCCCGCGGTCGGCCGGACGGGTGCGGGCCGTGGCCCGCCGGATCGACGGTGATCCGTGGCTGCTCGCGCTGGCCGAGTGGCTGCGCACCCGGCTTCCGGGCGACGCCCGCTACGGCGACCCGTTGTCGATCGGCGGTGGCGAGGTGGCCGGAGTGCTTGGGCGGCGGCTGGCGGTCCTGGCGGCGCGGCAGCCGAGCGTGCTGCGCGAGCTCGGGTTCGGTGCGTTGCAGGTGTGGCAGGCCCACGCGGAGGGCGAGGCCGCCGCTGACGGGGACCAGGAGCTCGCTGTCCTGTTCACCGACCTCGCCGGGTTCTCCACCTGGACGCTGGAGGTCGGCGACGACATCGCGGTGGAGATGCTGCGGGAGGTCGGTGCGGCGATCGAGCCGCTCGTCCAACGGCGCGGACGGCTGGTCAAGCGGCTCGGCGACGGACTCATGGCGGTGTTCCCGCGCGCGCAGGACGCGGTCGAGGCCGGTCTCGCGGCCAGGGACGCCGTCGAGCGGCTGGCCGTGCGGGGACACCGGCTGCGCCTGCGCGCCGGTGTGCACGTGGGACGGCCGCTCGAGCTTGGACAGGACTACTTCGGACGCGACGTCAACATCGCGGCCCGGGTGGCCGGTGCGGCGGGCGCCGGCGAGGTGCTGATCTCCAGCTCGACTCTGGACCGGCTGGACAACGCGGGATTCGTGTTGTGCCGCAGGGACTCCTTCCACGCCAAGGGCGTCCCGCCCGGAGTCGGGGTCTATCGCGTGGACACCGGAAAGAAGTGAACCGGTGTGCTTGTTGTCCACATTGGACAATCCCGGCGAGAGGTGCGGTACCACCCACGCGACGGACACGAGTGGTGGACACCATCGCCACTTGAGAGTCTGAGCGGATGAGCGAGAAAGACCCCGCGTCCGCACCCCCGGACCGGCGGGCGATCCGCCGGTGGCGGCGCCGGCTGGCCGACGAGCGCGAGGAGGCGAAGGTCTACCGCGAGCTCGCCGCCCGCCGGGACGGCGAGGAGCGGGAGATCCTGCTCGGCCTGGCCGAGGCCGAGGAACGCCACGCCGAGCACTGGAAGAACCTGCTCGGCGACGAGGTCGGCCCGGAGCGCCGCGGCGACTTCCGGATGCGGATCCTGGTCCTGCTCGCGCGCCGGTTCGGCTCGGTGTTCGTGCTGGCGCTTGCCCAGCGCGCGGAGAGCCGGTCGGTCTACGACATCGACGCCGACGCCACCCGCGCGATGGCCGCCGACGAGCGGATCCACGCCGAGGTCGTGCGCGGGCTCGCCGCACGCGGCAGGGCACGCGTGTCGGGGTCCTTCCGCGCGGCGGTGTTCGGCGCCAACGACGGCCTGGTGAGCAACCTGGCCCTGGTCCTCGGGGTGACCGGTGGCGGAGTCGGCACCACCACGGTGCTGCTCACCGGACTGGCGGGGCTGCTGTCCGGGGCGTTGTCGATGGGGGCCGGGGAGTACATCTCGGTGCGCTCGCAGCGGGAACTGCTCGCCGCCTCCCGGCCGGACCGGGCGGCCCGCTCCGCGGTGGCGCACCTCGACGTCGACGCCAACGAGCTCGCGCTGGTCTACCGGGCCAGGGGCATGCCGGCCGAGGAGGCCCAGCGCCGCGCCGACTCCGTGCTGCGGACCGGCTATCCCGAGCCGGTCTCCCATCCGGACCAGGAGGAGGACGGCCACGAGGTCGTCGGTACCGGTGTGCACGCGGCCGTGTCGAGCTTCTGCTTCTTCGCCTCCGGCGCGGCCGTTCCGGTGCTGCCCTTCCTGCTGGGGTTGCAGGGGCCGGCGGCGATCGTGGTCGCGATCGTGCTGGTCGGGTGCGCGCTGATGCTGACCGGTGCCACGGCCGGGGTGCTCTCCGGCGCGCCTCCGCTCTCGCGGGCGATCCGGCAGCTCGCGATCGGGACGGCGGCCGCAGCGGTCACCTACCTGCTCGGGATGCTTTTCGGCGCGACCCTCGGCTGATCCTCGGGCTCACTGCTCGCTGATCCTCGGGCTCATTGCTCCAGGGCGGCGAGCGTGGCGTCGACCGGGCTCGCGGTGTCGATCACGTTCTCCAGGAAGTCCAGGATGCGCTGGGCGTCCGGGGTGAGGTCGGGCCCGGGAGCGGAAGCGTCCAGGGACGCCAGCCGCGCGCTCTGCCTCGCCTGCAGGACCGCCCCGCGCAGCACCTGGATCTGCTCCCGGGTCGGTTTGCCGCCGCTGTCGGCGATCTCCTGCACGCAGCGGCGGACCCGGGGGTCGCTGCGGATCAGCGACCTGCGCGCGGCGAAGTCGGCGATCTCGCGAGTGGAGTCGCGGAGCCTGTGCGGCGGCGAGCCGCTGGGCCGCGGTTCCGGGGCGGTGCCCCCGGGCGGCAGCAGGCTGTCCATCGCCGCGCGCATCCGCTCGGCCTGTTCGCGGCCCCGCTGGACGGGGTCGACCCGGGTACGCGCGATGCCCCGCGCCCGCGCCCGGGCCCGCTCACCCCGCTCCGTCAGGCGCGCGGCTCGCCGCGGTGCCTCCCGCCGTTGCCGTTCCTGGGCGAGCGCGAGGTAGCGGCCGAACTCCAGGCCCGGCTTCGGCGGGGGCAGCTTGGAGTGCGCGGTCTCGGCCTGCGGGGACTCGTCGTACCAGTACCGCAGGCGGTTGCGGACGAACTCGTCGGCCGTCTCGTCCTTGCCCCGCCGGTTCTGCGCGGAGCCGTCGGGGCGCTGGTCCAGCGCGTGCAGCAGCGCCTGCACGTGCCAGCCCTCGGCGAACCACGGTTCGAGCAGGCGCTCCAGGGCTCCGCGGTGGGCGTCGTTCCACTGCACGCGGCCGCAGAGCAGCTCCACTGCCGCCGCGACGTCCCCGCTGTTCCTGGGGATCACGTTGACCGGCCAGTCGCGCAGCCGCACCACCGCACACCTCCCAGAACGATCCGTTGCAGCGGCAAGGATAACGTCGCCGGGTCAGGACCGCGGCCTGCCGCCCAGCAGCGGCCCGGCCACCACCGCCCCGGCCAGCACGAAGCCGACCGCCCACATCGCCGCGACGGCGTGGCCGTGCACCTGCGCGGCGACCGGGGACGCGCCCGAGTACGCCACCGAGGCCGCTGCTGCGGCGGTGTTCATCAGCGCGATACCGGTCGTGCCGCCGATCTGCTGGGCCGTGCTCACCAGGGCGGAGGTGACGCCGGCGTCCCGCGGATCGACGCCGGACAGCGCAGTGCCGATGCTCGGTGTCATGACCAGCCCGGTGCCGACCCCGAAGAGCAACTGCGCGGGCAGGACGCCCGAAAGGTACGTGCTGTCCGGAGTCAGCAGGGTCAGCCATCCCAGTCCGGACGCGGTGAGCAGCATGCCCGGCACCACCAGCGGCCGGGCGCCGAGCCTCGGAAGCAGCCGCCCGGACACCTGCGACGAGACGAGCATCGCCAGCGCCGAGCCGGGCAGCATCGCCAGGCCGGTCCGAAGCGGCGAGTAGCCCATCACGCCCTGCAACTGGTAGGTCAGTACGAGCATGGTGCCGAACATCGCGGCCATGGTCAGCGCGACGGCGCAGAAGGCGCCGGTGCGACGCCGGTCGGTCACGATGTGCGGCGGCAGCAGCGGATCGCGTGACCGTGCCTGGCGCACTCCGAAACCGGTGAGCAGGGCGAGCGCGGTGGTGAGCAGACCGGCGACCACCGGCGAACCCCATCCCTGAGTGCTCGCCTCGTCGATTCCCCAGACCAGCGCGGCCATTCCGGTGGTCGTGAGTGCCGCGCTGATGAGGTCGAGCTGCACGCCGCTGTGCCCGGCGGGGTTCGGCAGCAACACCGGAGCCAGGGCGGCCACGAGGACGGCGACCGGCACGTTGACGTACAGGCACCAGCGCCAGTCCAGGTAACCGGTGAGCAGCCCACCCGCCACGAGACCGAGCGCGCCGCCGGCTCCCACGACCGCGCTGAACCGCCCGAGCGCCCTGGCGCGTTCCCGCGGGGTGGTGAACAGCGCCGTGAGCATTGCCATGGTCGACGGCGCGAGCAACGCGGCGAAAGCGCCCTGCGCGGCGCGGGCGGTGATCAGCATCCCGGCGTCGACCGCGGCCCCGCCCGCCGCCGACGCGGCGCCGAAGCCGAGCACGCCGACGACCAGGCTCGGCCGCAGTCCGAGCGCGTCGGAGATCCGGCCGCCGAGCAGCAGCAGCGAACCGAAGGCCAGCATGTAGGCGGTCACCACCCACTGCCGGTCGGCGTCGGAGAGCCCGAGATCGCGCTGTGCCCACGGCAGCGCGATGTTCACGATCGTGGTGTCCAGCAGCACCATGAGCTGAGCGGCACTGGCCAGGGCGAAGCCCCACCAGCGCCGGTGTCCGGTCTCCGCGGTGGAGGCCGTCGTCCTCGTCATGTCATCCCTCTCGTCTCCGGCGGTGCTCTGCCGCACCGGTCGGAGAGAGCATGACATGAAGATTAACCAAGTTAAAAATTAGTATTGGATAACTGATTGACCGAGTCTTGCGCTGGGCTAGCATGACGGTCATGAGCGAGCCGGGTCTACGGGAACGCAAGAAGCAGCGCACGCGCCAGGCGATCTCGGACGCAGCTATCCGGCTGTTCGTCGAGCGCGGGTTCGACGCCGTGTCGGTGGCCGAGGTCGCGGCGGCCGCCGAGGTGTCCAAGCCGACGCTGTTCAACTACTTCCCGACCAAGGAGGACCTGGTCCTGCACCGCTTCGCCGACCACGTCGACGAGTCCGCGCGGGTGGTGCGCGAACGCGCGGAGCTTTCACCCCTGGACGCGCTGCACCAGCACTTCCTGGCGGGGCTGCGTGAGCGCGACCCGATCACCGGACTCTGCGACGCCCGGGAGGTGCTGGCTTTCAGCGGTCTGGTCTACGGCACACCCGCCCTGGTCGCGCGCCTGTCGCAGTTCGCCGACCGCTCCACGCGGGCGCTCGCCGACGAGCTGCGCACGGCGACCGGCGCCGACGATCTGACGTGCCTGCTCGCCGCAGGGCAGATCACCACCGTCCTGCGCCTGCTCGCCTTGGAGAACCATCGCCTGCTCGCGGAGGGGCGCGGCGCGGACGAGCGGCACCCGGACGCGGTCCGGGAGGCCGGCCGGGGATTCGATCTCCTGCGCGCCGGTCTGGCCGCCTGCTGCGGCTGACCCGGTTGGTCCTCAGTGGACTGCTGACGGTTCGTCGCTGCGCCTGGATGACGTCGATTCGCTTGCCGGAGAGCGATGTCCGGGCGAGAGGGTGTGCGCCGACCGGGGCAGGGAAGGGGGAGTGCCCCGGTCGGCGCACGTTCGGTCGTCCTCGACGGACGGTTCGGCCGGCTCAGCTCTCCCGGTGCGAGGCGAGCCGGGCCAGCGCGCCGAGCTCGGCGGCGGGCCGGTTCTCGGGTGCCGCCTCGCACAGCGCGCCCAGCGCCGCCTGGAGCAGCTCGTCGGCCTGCCGCCGGCTCCAGTCCCGGCCGCCCGCGCGGTCCACCAGCTCCGCCGCGCGGGCGAGGTCGGCGTCGGAGAGCGGCTCCGGCCGGTGGTAGAGCTCGGCCAGTTGCTCGCCCGCGGCGGTGCCGGAGGTGAGTGCGGCCACCACCGGCAGCGACTTCTTGCGGGTCCGCAGGTCCGAATGCACCGGTTTGCCGGTCGTCTCCGGGTCGCCCCAGATCCCGAGCAGGTCGTCGACGTGCTGGAAGGCCAGTCCCAGGCGCTCGCCGAACCGCCGCAGGTGCTCGACCTGCTCGGCGCTGCCGCCGCCGAAGTCCGCGCCCACCGCGCACGCGCAGCCGAGCAGTGCGCCGGTCTTGCCCGCCACCATGGCCTGGCATTCGGCGACGCCGACGTCGTCGCGCTTCTCGAAGGCGAGGTCGGCGACCTGGCCGTTGACCAGGTCCAGCACCGCGGTGTTGAGCATCCGCACGCCTGCCTTCGCCGCCGGGTGCCCGCTGGCGGCCAGCACGTCGGACGCCAGCGTGAGCAGCGCGTCACCGGCCAGGATCGCCGGGCCGTTGCCGAAGACGCGCCACGCCGTCGCGCGGTGCCTGCGGGTCAGGTCGCCGTCCATGACGTCGTCGTGCAGCAGCGAGAAGTTGTGCACCAGCTCGACGGCCACGGCGGCGGGCAGCGCCGTCGCGGGCGAGCCGCCGACGGCCTCGGCCGCGAGCACCACCAGGGCGGGCCGGATCGCCTTGCCGCCCTGCGTCCGCGTCGGCGTGCCGTGCTCGTCGCACCAGCCGAAGTGGTAGCCGGCGACGAGCCGCATCGCGGGGGCGAGGGTGTTCACCGCCGCGCGCAGCCCCGGATCCACCAGCTCCCGGCTCCAGGCCAGGGTCTCGCGGGCGGACCTGGCATGGGGGGTTTCCACGATGGCCATGGCCTGCCACCTCTCGTCAGCGGGTGATCTCGACGTGCTCCAGCACGCCGAGCGCGTCGGGGACCAGCACGGCTGCCGAGAAGTAGACGCTGACGAGGTAGCGGATGATCGCCTGCTCGTCGATGCCCATGAACCGCACGTTGAGGCTCGGCTCGTACTCGTCGGGGATCCCGGCCTGGTGCAGGCCGACCACGCCCTGGCTCTCCTCGCCGGTGCGCATCGCGAGGATCGAGGTGGTGCCGTACTCGGAGATCGGGATCTTGTCGCAGGGCAGGACGGGAACCCCGCGCCAGGTGATCGCGGAGGTCCCTTCGACGGTGCGGCTCTGCGGGGACAGGCCGCGCTTGCTGCACTGGCGGCCGAAGGCCGCGATCGCACGCGGGTGGGCGAGGAAGAACTCCGTCTTGCGCCGCCTGGACAGCAGCTCGTCCATGTCCTCGGGGGTGGGCGGGCCGCTGCGGGTGTGGATGCGCTGCTTGAGGTCGGCGTTGTGCAGCAGGCCGAAGTCGGGGTTGTTGACCAGCTCGTTCTCCTGCCGCTCCCGCAGCGCCTCGACCGTCAGCCGCAACTGCTGCTCGACCTGGTTCATCGGCTTGCTGTAGAGGTCGGCGACCCGGCTGTGCACCCGCAGGACCGTCTGGGCGACACCCAGCTCGTACTCCCGCGGTTCCAGCTCGTAGTCGACGAACGTGCCGGGCAGCGCCGGCTCCCCGCGGTGGCCGGCGGCGATGTCGATGGCGGCCTCGCCGTGCTTGTTGCGCGGTCGCGGCGTGCCGTCGCGGATGTGCTCGATGTGGGCACGCAGGTCCTGGAACTGTTCGGTCAGCTCGCTGATCGCGGCTTCGTCGATGGTCAGCACGGTGCAGCGGGTGAGCGCCTTGACGCTGTGGGCCCAGGAGCCAGTCCGGCCGCCGAGGACCTCCGCCCCGAAGTGGTCGCCGTCGGCCAGCACGCCGAGCGTGGAGTCGTCGCCGTACTCGGTCCTGCCGATCTTGGCCACCTTGCCGTGGGCGAGCAGGTGGAGCTGGTCGGCAGGCGAACCCGCGGCCACGACCACATCGCCAGCCTCGTACTCGCGCTGGACGAAGCGGTCGGCGAGCACGCCCAGCGCCGAGTCGTCATCGAAGCCGCGCAGCAGCGGCAGCTCCCGCAGCTTCTGCGGGATCACGCGGACCTCGGTCCCGGTGCTGGTGAACTCGACCCGCCCGTCGCCCAGCGCGAAGGTGAGCCGCCGGTTGACCCGATAGGTCCCCGCGGTTACCTGCACCCAGGGCAGCATGCGCAGCAGCCATCGTGGCGAGATGGCCTGCATCTGCGGCGCGGTCTTGGTCGTGGTGGCCAGTTTGCGCGCCGCGGCGGTGCCAAGGCTCAGCGAGGCGTCGCCGTCGACCGCGGTTTCCGGCTCAGTGACAGTCAAAGCACAACCACCTATCTGTTGCGGGTGGACGAGTGGAGGTCAGGTACGGGTCGTCAACCGGCCGCACCGGTGATGCCGAGCGGGGTGGGCGGCGTGGTCGCGCCGACCTCGCTCACCGCCGGCTCCTGGTACCGGCCGGTCACCCGCGACCACGCGAGCTCGCCCGAGAGCCAGTCGTGCAGGCCCGCGACGTAGCGGTCGAGCTCCTCGCGCGGTGCCCGGCCCGGCTCCAACCGCTCGGACAGCGCGGGCACCTCCTGCTCGGCGACGGCGGTGAACCGGCGCAGCCGCACCTCGGCGAGGTCGGCGACGACGCCGGCCGCCTGCTGCAGGCCGCAGTCGAAGAACCGTTGCACGGACAGGACTCCGTTGGTGACCTCGGCTTCCCGGCCGACCTCCTTGTGGTAGGAGAACAGGTCGTTGCGCAGCGGGCCGACGTCCGCCCAGCTCTCGTGGAGCGCGCGCATCTCCGGCGTGTCGAACACCCCGGGAGCCAGTCCGGTACCGAGGGTGTGCCGGGCCAGTGCGCCGCGGAAGGCCGCCCCGCCGGTCCGGCGCCGCATCCGCAGGTAGTCCACCGGGTCGCTGACGCGGTTCTGGATCAGGTTGTCCAGCTCCCACAGCCAGCTGTTGACGAACTCCCGCACATGCCCCGGGAAACGGCGTCGCAGCTGTGTGGCCAGCACGGGCGTGCTGCGCGCCCACAGGTCGGCGAGGCCGCGTTCCACCGGGTTGGCCGTTGCCGGCGTTCGTCTGGTGTCGGCCGGCATGAATCCGGGCAGCCGAGCCAGGAACGCCTCCGCCCCGGCCAGGTTCCTGCTGCGCTTGAACACCTCGGTGAAGAAGTCGTCGAAGAACCACCCCCAGACGTGCCAGTCGTTGACCAGCTCGAGTTCCGGACCAGTCGAGTCCGGGTGCGCCATCGCGGAGAACAGGCCGAAGTCGGCCGCGTCGAAGCACACGCCGGAACCGTCGAGCATGCCCATCCGGCGCGCCCACTCCTTGGCATGGGCGCGAACGGTGTCGGCTTCCGGGTTGGTCCGCACGGGGTGCGTCGAGCTCATCGGCGGCACCGCGATCCGGGCGTACCTGAGCTGGCCGTGCGGTATCGGCAGCCCCGGCCGCGCGGTCCGCAGCAGCGAACCGAGGTGCGACGACGACCTGCCCAGTCCGTGCGGTCCACTGAGGAAACGCCGTGGCTCCCGCGGCTCCGCTCCGCCGGGGACGGCGTACCGGCCGGAGCGCAGGTGCCACTCGTGAGCGCCGGACTGCCAGTCCTGCAGCCCTTTGACGTAGTCCAGCACGTCGGCGCGCTCCACCGGGCTCAGCCCGTGCTCCTCGAACATCGCGGGCAGCTCGGTGAGCGTGACGCTCTCGAACTGGTGCAGCCGCGAGGTCAGCAGGTCGTTGACGGTGTCGGCGGCCTCCTGCGGGTCGGCGTCGAAGGACCGCTCCACGACCAGCACACCGTTGCAGAGCTCGCCCTCCTCACTGGTTTCGCGTTGGTAGGAGAAGATGTCGTTGCGCAGGTGCACGCTGTCGCAGAAGCTGTCGCGCAGCACGCGCATCGGCCTGCTGCCCGCCACCACGTCGGGAAGCTCGGAACCGACGGCGTACTCCACGAGCGTGGCCGACCACGACGCGCCGCCTGCCTCGCGGCGCATCGCGATGTGGTCGACCGGGTTGGGCACCGCGAAGCGTCCGGTGCCGGTCAGCTCCCGGAGGCGGTTCTCCAGGAGCTCCCGGGTGCTCGCGGCGAACCGGACCAGCCACCGCGCCGGCATTTCCGGTGCCGTGCGGGCCCACAGGTCCGCCAGGCCCCGCTCGACCGGACCGGTCGCGGCGGGGGCGGCGTCCGCGGGCCCCACGGGCATGAGCTCGGCCAGCCCCAGCAGGTGGGCCCGCGCTCCGTCGAGATCCCCGGTCTGCTTGTAGCGGACCAGGAAGTGGTCGTCGAAGAAGAAAGCCCAGACGTACCAGCCGGTGACCAGCTCCAGCGCGGGAGCACTCGCGTCCGGGTGCGCGTAGGCGCACAGCAACGCGTAGTCGTGCCGGTCGAAGTCCTCCCCCGTCCAGACCTGCTCACCCGCCGGCTCCGCCAGGGAGCCGAGCATGCCCATCTCCTCGGCCCACCGCCGGGACCGGACCCGGGCGGCGTCGAGGTTCGGGTTCAGCCGCGCGGGCCGGGGCAGGTAGAACTCGGGCAGCCGGTACGGCTGCCGCTGCTGGGGGGCCGGCATCACCGATGTCCTCAGTCTTCCCGGCCGATCTCGACGTGTTCGAGCACGCCCACCGCGTCCGGGACGAGGATGGCCGCCGAGTAGTAGGCGCTGACGAGGTAGGAGATGAGCGCCTTGTCGTCGATGCCCATGAACCGCACGGAGAGGCCGGGCCGGTACTCGTCGGGCAGTCCGGTCTGGTGCAGGCCGATGACGCCCTGGTCCTGCTCGCCGGTGCGCATGAGCACGATGGAGCTGGTGCGGGTGTCGCTGACCCCGATCTTGTTGCACGGCAGGATGGGCACCCCGCGCCAGGCGGGTACCTGGTGGCCGCCCATGTCGACCGTCTGCGGGTAGACGCCGCGCTTGCTGCACTCGCGCCCGAACGCTGCGATCGCGCGCGGGTGGGCCAGGAAGAAGCCGGGGTTCTTCCACACCAGGGCCAGCAGCTCGTCCATGTCGTCGGGGGTGGGCGGGCCGGTACGGGTGTGGATGCGCTGCTTGAGGTCGGCGTTGTGCAGCAGGCCGAACTCGCGGTTGTTGACCAGCTCGTTCTCCTGGCGTTCGCGCAGGGCCTCGATGGTCAGCCGCAGCTGTTCCTCGACCTGGTTCATCGGGTGGTTGTAAAGGTCGGCGACCCGGCTGTGCACCCGCAGCACGGTCTGGGCGACGCTGAGCTCGTACTCCCTGGGCTTGAGCTCGTAGTCGACGTAGGTGCCGCTGATCTGCGGCTCGCCGCTGTGGCCGGAGGCGATCTCGATGGCGGCCTCGCCGGCGTCGTTGTGCGGGCGGCTCGGGCCGGCCAGAGCCTGCTGGATGTGCTCGCGCAGCGACTCCGAGTGGCCGTTGAGCTCCTGCAGGGAGTCGCGGTGCAGGCTCAGCACGGTGCACGGCGTGACGGCCTTGATGGTGTACTCCCAGTCGGAGTCGCCGTCACCCAGCACCTGGGCGCCGAAGTACTCGCCGTCGGCCAGCACGTCGAGCACGGTCTGGTCGCCGTACTCGCCCCTGCCGATCTTGTTGACCTTCCCGTGCGCCAGCAGGTAGACGGTGTCCGCCCGCCGGCCCGCCTCGGCGATCACGTCACCGGGCGCGAACTCCTCCTGGCGGAACCGGTCGGCCAGCGCGGTGAGCGCGTCCTCGTCGTCGAAGCCGCGCAGCAGCGGCAGCTCGCACAGCTCGTTGGGGATGACCCGGATCTCGGCGCCGGTGTTGGTGAAGGTGACCCTGCCGTCGCCGATGACGTAGCTCAGCCGGCGGTTGACCCGGTAGGTCCCGCCGGGGGTGTGCACCCAGGGCAGCATGCGCAGGAGCCAGCGCGAGGTGATGCCCTGCATCTGCGGCGCGGACTTGGTCGTGGTGGCCAGGTTCCGCGCCGCGGCCGTGCCCAGGCTCAGCTGGGAACGCCCGTTTTCCACGTCCGAACCTGACGTGAGCGGATCCGTTGCAGTCACAGTGAATACCGCCAATCTTGGTGGTGACAACAGTGCGCGAGTGCGGAAAGGGAATTGTTCGCGGGATTATCGGGATCCGCGCGCCGGGTTTGTGGTGCGTCGGGTTTATGCGAATTGAGCCGACCGTGCTGGGCTGATCGTGCCGGTGCTCGGCGATCTTTGTTGACGACGGCGACGCTAGCACCGCCGTTCGGACTCGTACAGTCACCCGAAAGTGCGTCATGTGCTGGTCGGAATTGAGTGTCGAAGATCGCTCCCACTGTCACCCGAACGCCGCTTGCGTGCGCTTGTTCCGATTTATTATCGGGATAGTCGGGTAAAAGCCGTTTGCTGTGTCTCCGGACTCGGATGTACCAATTGCGCGGGACCGTACGTGGACGAACGCGGTGCGCGCTGCTCCAGTCGGGGCATGTGCCGTCGTTTCGCATTCCACGTTTCGGGGATCAACGCGTCGTTCTCGTTGGATGTAGGGTCCGGTTCCTGGTAGGCACTGCAACAGCGCACCGACTCCCGTTCGGGATTCGTGATACGCCGTCGTCGAAGTCGAACATCGTCACCGGTGGTGGCCGGGGTTGGGGGAGGACTGCTGTCGTGAAGTGGAATCTGCGGTTGGTGGCGGCACATCGTGGTATATGGAAGGCCGGTGAACTCCAGCGCAAGTTCGCCGAGGCCGGATTGGTGATTTCGGCCGGAAAGATGTCCAACCTGTGGTCGGGAACTCCGAGCAGCCTCAAACTCGGCGACCTCGACGCGATGTGCGCGGCGCTGGACTGCGAGGTCGGTGATCTGCTGGTCGCCGAGCGCGGCAGGCCGTCCGTGGCAGGCGGGGAGGCCGCCGCCGGACCGGGAGGCGGCCGGTGAGCGTCTACCTGAGCGGTTCGCTCTGCGTCGCCGGGGCGGTGCTGGCGGCCGCCGTCGTGGCGTACCTGGTCCGCCGGTTCGGCCAGGACGAGGGACGGCCGGGCAACAACGACGCCGCCGGCCAGGTCTTCACCATCGTCAGCGGCCTGCATGCGGTGGTGGTCGCGTTCGTGCTGATCACTCTGTTCGACACCGTCGGCTCGGCGCGCGACGGAACCTACGAGGAGGCCGAGAGCCTGGTGGCGGTCTCCTGGGCGGTGGACTCGCTGCCCGGCACTGCCGGGTCGGAGGTGCGGGCGCTGGGCAAGCAGTACGCCGACATCGTCGTGGGGCAGGAGTGGCCGCAGATGCGAACCGGGGCCGACGTCACCGGACCCGGGTGGGCGCAGCTCGACCTGCTGCGCGACGCGGTTCTGCGCGCCGAGGCGGACGGGGACTGGCAGGAGGGCCGCAAGTCCGAGGCGACCACCCGGCTCGACCAGCTCTACGAGCAGCGTCAGGAGCGGCTCAACACCGCGTTCGACAGCGGGGTCGTGGCGGTGGTGTGGTTCGTGCTGATCGCGGGCAGCATCATCTGTGTGCTGCTGCCGAACCTCTTCGGCGGCACCAGGATGTTCACCCACATCATCGTCGTGTCCACGCTGGCCGGGGTGCTGACGCTGCTGCTGTTCGCCATCTACCAGCTGCAGAACCCCTTCGGCGGTGGGTCGTGGATCGAGCCGGACGCCTTCCGGTGGGCGCTGGCCAGGCTCGGCTGAACCGATGGTTATCCGAACCGCAGCCCGGGTGGCGGTCGTGGTGGCGGTGGTCGCGCTGACCTCCGCGCCGCTGGTGCCGGTGGCGGGTACCGCTGACCGGTGCACGATGCTGCGCGTGCACAGCGAAACGCCGGTGGCGATGTCGACGCTCTCGGCGGTGGAGCTGCCATCGGGCGCGCGCAACGGCGTGCGCCTGCTCGGCCATCGGGTCAACGCGATCGGCTACTCCGCCGTGCAGGGGCTGGTTTACGGCGTGGCGGCCCGGGATCGCGATGGCGCCTACCCCGACGGCGGTCACGTGGTGACCATCGACCCCGCCGGCCGCACCGCCGACTTGGGGCCGTTGCGGGGCCCGCACCGCTTCGTCGCCCCCAGTGCCGGAGCGGTCTCGGGAAAACGCTGGTACATCCGCGACCACGCCATCCTGTACACAGTGGACATCGATCCGGAAAGCCCGGCATACCTGCGAGTCGTGCGAGCGGTCCCGCTGCACCCCTTGTCGTGGGTGGACGACTTCGACGTCGATCCCGCCACCGGCCTGCTGCACGGCGTCACCTCGGGTCTCGTGGGCCGGCCGCTCGTGGTCGCCATCGATCCCTCAGACGGCAGCGCGGACGTGGTAGCCGAAGTCCGGATCGCGTCGGCCCGAGAGTTCGGCTCGGCGGTTTTCGGTCCCGGAAACGCGTTGTACGTCACGGCGAACGCGGTGCGCGGGCGAAGCCGGCTGTACCGCGTGGAGCGGGACGGCTCCGCGCGGCTGCTGGAGTCGGGGCCGCCCATGGCGAGTTCCGACGCGGCGGGCTGTCTGGCGGCCGACCCGCCGCCGCCTCCGCCACCGCCGCCGGAACCTGCACCTCCGCCGCCGATTCCGCCCCCGCCACCTGCACCTCCTCCGCCGCCGGTACCCGCGCCAGTTCCCGGTGTTCCCCCGGCCGCGGACCCGCCGCCGGCTCCGCCCCCGCCACCTCCGGAACCGCCTCCGGCGGACCCGCCGACCGCGCCGGACAGGCCGCTCAGGCCCGAGCGCGAGGAGGAGCCGGAGGAGCAGGCGCACGACACCGCCGAAAAGCGCCGATGGGGCCTGGCCGCACTCGTCCTGCTGCTCGGAGCGGGTGCCGCCGCACGCAGGGTGGCGCGCTGAGCGCGGGGTCAGCGCAGCGTTAGCCGGGAACCGGGAGTGTGGCCGAAGGCGCGGCGGAACACGTCGATGAAGGCACTGGTCGTGGCCCACCCGCTGCGGCGCGCGACCTCGGTGACCGCGCTGCCCTCGGCGAGCATCCGCAGCGCGTGGTGCAGGCGCAGCTGCGTCCGCCACTGCGGGAACGTCATGCCCATCTCGGCGCGGAAGAGCCGGCTCAGCGTGCGGTCGCTCGCCCCGACCTGGGCTCCCAGCGCGGAGAGGGTGCGCGGGTCGGCGGGATCGTCGTCGAGGATCGCGCAGACCGCCGCCAGCCGCGGGTCCCGGGCGGCGGGGAGGCGGATCGGCTGCCGCGGAGCGTGCCGGAGCTGGTCGAGCAGCACGGCGCGCATCCGCGAACGCTCGCCGTCGTCGTGGTGCTCGCCCGCGGTGTAGGCCAGGATCAGCTCCCGCAGCAGCGGGCCGACCGCGATGACCGCGGGGCTGCTCAGGCGCAACGGGTTGTCGGTCGTCGGCAGGCCCACCGTGTGCAGGTCCGTTTCACCGTAGGCGCGGTGCTCGTGCACCGTGCCCGCGGGCACCCACACCGCCCGGGTCGCGGGTGCGATCCAGCTGCCGGCCTCGGTCGTCACCGCCAGCACACCGCGTCCGGCGTAGACGATCTGGTGGTCGTCGTGCCGGTGCGCGTCCACGCCCGAGCCCGCGGGCAGGTATCTGAGCGCGGTGGGCGCCTCCGGTGCGTGGCGCACCCGCCTGCCGTGCGCGGGCTCGTGGCGGTCTTGCGACACAACCTGGCAGTTTATCGGAAGCGGGACAGCGCCGCGCGGTCCGAGGATCGCGGGGTGCTCGAAAACGACAAGAGGGCTGTGCGGCTGATGGCCGCGGGCCACGCCTGCGTTGACCTCTACCAGGGAGCGGTGCCCGCCGTGGTGCCGTTCCTGGTGCTGGAACGGGATTACGGATACGTCGCGGTGTCCGGGATCGTGATGGCCGCGACGCTGCTGTCGTCGGTGGTGCAGCCGCTGTTCGGAGCGCTCACCGACCGCCACCGGCTGAGCTGGCTGATCCCGGTGGCGATGACCACGGCGGGCCTGGGCGTCGCGCTGGCCGGACCCGCCGGGTCCTACCCGCTGACGTGGCTCGCGATCGCGCTCTCCGGGCTCGGCGTGGCGGCCTACCATCCGGAGTCGGCGAGGTTGGTGCGTTCGGTGTCCCGTGGCGACCACCTGGCCATGAGCTGGTTCTCGGTGGGCGGCAACATCGGGTTCGCGCTCGCGCCGGCCATCGTGGCGCCGCTGCTGTCGGCGGGCGGCCTGGGCGCGACCCCCTGGCTGCTCGTCCCGGCGCTGCTGGGCGCGGCGCTGACCACGGCAGTCCTGCGCTCGCTGGCTCGTCCGGTGGCCGCGGCCGGGCCGGCGGTCCGCAGCGGCAGGGACGACTGGCCGGCCTTCGCGCGGCTGACCGCGATCGTTGTGTTGCGCTCCATCGTCTACATCGGACTCAGCGCGTTCGTGGGGCTCTGGGTGCAGCAGCGAGTGGCCGGCGGTGAGACCGCTGGCGCGGTGGCGTTGTTCGTGTTGTTCGCGGGGGGAGCGCTGGGGACTCTGCTCGGTGGCAGGCTCGTCCAGGTGTGGGGCCGGGTCCGCACGCTGCGGATCGCCTACGCCGCGTCCGTTCCCGCGGTCGCCGGGGTGGTGCTCGTTCCCGGGCATGCCGTGTACTTCTTCGTAGCGGCCTCGGCGATCCTGCTCTACGTCCCCTTCTCGCTGCACGTGACGCTGGGGCAGGACTACCTGCCCAACCGGGTCGGCACGGCGGGCGGTGTGACGCTGGGGCTGGCGGTCAGCGTGGGCGGGGTGGCGGCCCCGGCCGTCGGCGCCATCGCGGAGCACGCGTCGTTGCAGGTGGCCCTCGGCGTGCTGATCGCGTTCCCGGTGCTGGCGTGGGTGTTCGCGCGATCGCTGTCCGAGCCGCGTTCGCTGGAGTCGCGAAGTGCCGGGCACGCCCCGATCGCGTCCACATCGGACTGAGTCGTTGTTGCACGTCGGTGGTAGTTGCGCCGTTGTCGCGCACGGGTTCCCGGACGTAGCGTTGTGCCGAGCCCGAGGAGGTCGTGCAGTGGGTGACGAACACGGACGCGGACACGGTCATCGCCACGGCCACGGCCACGGCCACGGCCACGGCTGGCTGGCGAGGCTGCGGCACGCCGCGACCCCGCACGGGCACGACTCGTCGGAGATGGTCGACGGGGCGATGCGGGCCAGTCGCAAGGGGATGCGGGCGTTGTGGCTGTCCTGCGGGGTTCTGGTGCTCACCGCGACCGGACAGGCGGTGCTGGTCGCCTTCACCGGATCGGTCGCGCTGCTCGGCGACACCCTGCACAACTTCGCCGACGCCATGACGGCGGTGCCGCTGGCGATCGCCTTCCTGCTCGCGCGGCGGCCCGCCACCAGGCGCTTCACCTACGGTCTCGGGCGAGCCGAAGACCTCGCCGGACTGCTCGTCCTGCTGGTGATCGCCGTCTCGGCCGTGCTGGCCGGCTGGGAGGCGGTCCGGCGGCTCGTCGAGCCGCAGCCGGTGGACCACGTCGGCTGGATCGCCGCCGCCGGTGTTCTCGGTTTCGCGGGCAACGAGCTGGTCGCCCGTTACCGCATCCGGGTCGGCAGGCAGATCGGATCGGCCGCGCTCGTCGCCGACGGCCTGCACGCCCGCACCGACGGGTTCACCAGCCTCGCGGTGCTGCTCTCGGCCGGTGGCGCGGCGCTGGGCTGGTGGTGGGTAGACCCGGTCGTCGGACTGCTCATCACCGTGGCGATTCTGTCGGTGCTGCGGGGAGCGGCCAAGGAGGTCCTGGGCCGCATGCTCGACGCGGTCGACCCCGCCGACGTCCGGCGCGCGGAGGAGGCGCTGGCCGGCACCCCGGGGGTGCGCGGTGTCGGCCGGCTGCGGATGCGCTGGGTCGGCCACAGCCTGCACGCCGAGACCGAGCTGGACGTGGACCCGGATCTGAGCCTCGCGCAGGCGCACCGCATCGCCCACGAGGCCGAGCACCGGCTCCTGCACGCCCTGCCGCGCATGGGTGCGGTGCTGGTGCACGCCCACCCCGCGCAGTCGGCCGCGCACGACGTGGTCGCCCACCACCGGGAGCCCGGCGGCTGAGCGGCTGTGGAAGATCAATGACATGGCCTGAGTGCCGCCGAGCGACTGTCGGCGGATGCCCGCCCGCCGGGCATAACAACATCACTCTTGACTTATATAAGTGCTTGCTGTGATGCTGCTCCCCGTCCGCGTCCGGCGTGCAGGGAGATCCGCGAGCATGATCGATATCGCCAGTCAGCTCAAGGCGATCCACCGCGAGGTCGGCAGGCTGTCGACCACCAGCGGGGAGGTCGTCGAAGTCCTGGTCCGGCGCCAGTACGAGGCGCCGGTCGAGGACGTCTGGGACGCCGTGACGGACCCGGAGCGCTTGCGGCGCTGGTTCCTCCCGGTCAGCGGCGACCTGCGGCCCGGCGGGTCGTTCCAGCTCGAGGGCAACGCCGGGGGCGAGATCCTGGTCTGCGAGGCGCCCAACCGGCTCAGGGTCACCTTCGGCTCCGCGACCAGCATCGTCGAGTTGCGGCTGGCCGCCGACGGGGACGCCACCGTGCTGGAGCTCGCGCACACCGTGCCCATCGAGCTCGCGGGCAGCGGTGCCGGCTCCCTGTACGTCGGGCCCGGCTGGGACGGAGCGGTCATGGGCCTGGGGCTGTTCCTCGCGGGCCACGTCGTCGAGGACCCGGTCGCGGCCGCGAACTCCCTGGAGACGCAGGAGTTCTCGCGGGGGTCCGTGCACGAGTGGGCAGCGGTTGTCGACTCGTCGGGCACCGCCACCGCCGAGGAGATCACCGCCGCGACCGAGGTGTCGCTCGCGCAGTTCGCGCCCGACCTGACCAAGCCAGAGGGAGACCGACCGAGTTAGTACGTGTTTCAGACGTGGCTTGCGTAGTGGGGCGCCTGGCGTCCCACACCGCAAGCGGCTCGGCGGCTTGTCAAACAGAACTACCTCGCGTCCGGCGATCAAGATCGGCTCTCCCCTGGAACCGCGGCCCGCAGGATGACATCGTGCAGGGGACGTTTCTGGTGTGAGGAGTGCCCACGTGACCGAGCTGCTGCCGTCCCCCGCCCGTCCGGCCGAGGTGAGCGCTCTGATCGGCGCCGACCGCCTGGCGGGGCAGGGCTGGATCGACGACGTGGACCCGTCGCGCGGTGCGGTCGTCGCGAGGCTGGCGAGGTGTGGTGCGGCCGAGGTCGCCACCGCGGTCGCGACCGCCCGGGAGACGTTCCGGCGGCAGTGGCGCCGCAGGCCGGCGTCGGAGCGGGGCTCGCTTTTGCGTGCCGTGGCCGACCGAATCCGGGCGGAGGCCGAGGATCTGGCGGTCCAGGAGAGCACCGAGACCGGCAAGCCGCTGCGCCAGGGCCGGGCCGACGTCGCCGCCGCGGCCAGGTACTTCGAGTTCTACGGTTCGGTCGTGGAGGCCCTGCACGGCGAGATCGTTCCGCAGGTCGGCGACAACCAGGTGTTCGTGCACCGCGAACCGCACGGTGTCACCGGGCACATCGTGCCCTGGAACTACCCGCTGCAGATCACCGCGCGCTCGGCCGCGGCGTCGCTGGCCGCCGGGAACTGCTGCGTGATCAAGCCCGCGGAGGAGGCGTCGCTCGGAGCCGTCCGGCTTGCCGAGATCGCGTTGGAGGCCGGAGTGCCCGCCGGCTGCTTCAACGTGGTGACCGGTCTCGGCGAGGAGGCCGGCGCGGCGCTGGCCGCGGCCCCGGTCGACCACCTGGCGTTCACCGGCTCGGTCGAGGTGGGGCGGCTGGTGGCGGCCGCGGCGGGCCGCAACCTGGTGCCGACGACCATGGAGCTCGGCGGCAAGAGCCCCAACATCGTCTTCGACGACGCCGACCTGGAGCTGGCGCTGCCCACCATCGTCAACTCGATCGTGCAGAACGGCGGGCAGACGTGTTCGGCGGGCTCGCGGCTGCTGGTGCACCGCGACGTGCACCGGCGTGTGGTCGACGGGATCGCCGAGCGCTTCCGGGCGTTGCGGCTGGGCCCGGCGCTGGAGGACCCGGACCTCGGGCCGCTGATCTCGGCCGCCCAGCGGGAGCGCGTGGCGGGGCTGGTCGGCGACGGCGCGGGGGACGGCAGGCTGGTCACCGGCGGCCGGGCGGCGGAGGGTCCCGGCCTGGACGACGGGTACTTCTTCGAGCCGACGCTGGTCGACGACGTGGCCCCGGACTCGCTGCTCGCCCGGGAGGAGATCTTCGGTCCGGTGCTGGCCGTGACCCCGTTCGACGACCTCGACGAGGCGGTGCGCATCGCCAACGGCACCGACTTCGGCCTGGTTGCCGCGGTGTGGACCCGCAACGTCGGCCGGGCGCACTGGATCTCCCGCGAACTGGACGCGGGGCAGGTCTTCGTCAACACCTATGGCGCGGGCGGCGGCGTGGAGCTGCCCTTCGGCGGGGTCAAGAACTCCGGATTCGGCCGGGAGAAGGGCTTCGAGGGGCTGCTCGCCTACACGCGGACCAAGACGGTGGCCGTGCGGTCAGTCGCCGACGACGACATCGGATGATCCTGTTAGGACGAACGCCGCGGGTGCCGTCCGGCTCGTGGGACGCCCCTCGGTCGTGTTGACACCGTTTCCCCGCGCTGGTGACGATGGGAGCGTGATGACTTCCGCTCTTTGCACCAGGCGCAGGTACGTGGACCAGCTCCGCGTGTCGAGCCAGGCGTGTCGCGACTGACCTGAACCCGGCCGCCGCGCGACGTGGCGGCGCGGTCCCCGCGACGACCACGCGCGTTCGCCGGTGCGCTGACATCGCGCGGTCGTCCGCGGGACCGCGGCGAACTTCAGCGAATCAGAGGAGCACGCGTGTCCAACGTCCTGATCATCTCGGGGAGCCCTTCCGCGACGTCCAAGACCGAACGGGTCGGCGACCACCTCGCGCGCCGCCTGGCGGGCGGGGGCATCGCCGCCGAACACCTGCGCCTGCGCCGGCTCCCGCCCCGGCCGCTGCTGTCGGCCGACGCCGCCGACCCCGACGTGGCCGCCGCGGTGGCGCAGGTCGAGCGGGCGGACGGGATCATCCTGGCCACACCGACCTACAAGGCGGCCTACTCGGGTCTGCTGAAGGTGTTCCTGGACCTGCTGCCGCAGTTCGGTTTCGCGGGCAAGGCGGTGCTGCCGCTGGCCACCGGCGGCAGCGTCGCGCACGTGCTGGCGCTGGACTACGGACTGCGCCCGGTGGTGCAGTCGCTGGGGCCCCGCCACGTCGTGCAGAGCTTCTTCCTGCTCGACAAGCACATCCTCGGCCTCGACGAGGAACTGTCCCTGCACGCCGACAGCGCGGCGCCGCTGGAGGACGTGCTCGCGCAGTTCCGCAAGGCGCTGGACGGCGTGCCGCACGAGACCGTGCTGGGCCGCTCGGCCTGAACTCCGCGGACCATCGGAGCAGCGGCCGGGGCGCTCGCCCCGGCCGCTGCTCCGTTTCACGTGATCTCGGGTGGACTGGTTCGGGACTCCGGGATCGCCGACGAGGCGGTGCCCCACTTGTCCAGGATGCGCTTGTAGGAGCCGTCCTGGATCAGCTTGTTCACCGCCGCCTGCAACGCAGGGGCCAGCGGTGAAGCCTTACGCACCGCGAACCCGACGTCGAGGCGGCGGAACTCGTTGAGGAACTTCAGGTTCGGCTGCTGGGCGACGCCGTAGCGCAGACCGTTGATGGTGCTCATCAGCACGTCGACCTTGCCCTGGTTGAGCGCCGAGTACAGCGCGCTCTGCTCAGAGAACACCTGCACCTGGTACTCGGGCCGGCCGCTTCGGGCGCAGCGGTCGCGCTGCGCGTTGAGCGTGGCCTCGAACGTGGTTCCCGCCGACGTGCCGACCGTTCGGCCGCACAGCTGGGTCACGTCGGTGACCGGCGGCAGGTCGCTGTCCCGGCGGACGGCGAACCCCTGGCCGTCGTTGATGTAGGTGACGAAGTCGATGGTCTTCTTGCGTTCCTCGGTGACCCCGAAGTTGCCGGTGCCGACCTCGTACTTGCCGCTGCCGAGCGCGGGCAGGACCGCCTCGAACGCCGCGGCCTCGCGTTCGACCCGCACGCCCAGGACCCCTGCGACGGCATCGGCGATGTCGATGTCCTGGCCGACGGCGGTGCCGTCGTCCTCGGCGTGGAACGCCCCCGGCGGCGAGCCGCCGATCGACGAGCCGAAGCGGATCACGCCGCTGCGCCGGGTCTCCTCGGGCAGCAGCGCCGCGATCGATTCGTCCTTCTGGATCGCCGAGACAACGTCGGTGTGGACGTCCAGGCCCGGCGCGGTCGCCGGCGCCGTGCCGCAGGCGCCTGCCAGCAGTGCGGTCAGGCCGAGCGCGGCGGTGAGTGTTGCTGGTCGGTGCCAGGTCCTCATCGGAGTTTCTTCCTCGATTGTGCGGTGGAACGGCTCAGGAAGCGGTGACGGAGGGGCGCAGACATGACGCCTCGAAGTCCACAGTGCCCGGTCGTGGTGCTCGCCTTCGGTGGAAATCTTTGGTGGCGCCGATTCCCAGGAACTCAAACAGGCATGACGTCGCCTGTCGCGGACGGCGTCCGCTGGGCAGGATGCGGTGGTGCGGCGGGAGGGAGCAGAACGGGCGTCGGCCGGCCGGCGCTCGGCGCGCAGCGCCGGGCGTCTGAGGGATGGCCGGGGCCAGCGGTGCGGTCAGCGACTACAGGAAGCCGACCACACGAGCCCCAGGTCGATGTGGGGCCGCGTCACCAAGCGGGGCTGGTACGTCACGGTTCGAGGATTCCGCGCGCGGCCGGGGCGGTCAACGGCGGCCACCCCTTGGGACGGCCCACGTGCGGCGGCTTGACCGGGCGGTGCGCGGGGTTATCGTCGATCACGAGGCCGGTGGTGGCTCGACCGCGTTGAGGGACGTGGTCGACGGCGGCGGGTGCCGTCCGTCCCTTTCCCTTCCCGCGAGTAGGAAACCATGACCCGTTCCCATCTGCGGGCGGTCGACGATGTCGGTGTTCCCGACGTCGTGACCGCACCGCCGAAAGTCGTACCGCTGCGCCACCGCGCGCGGTGGGTGGCCGCCGCCGTCGTGCTGGTGCTCCTGGCGCTGCTGGTCCGGTCGGTGCTGACGAACCCGAACTTCCAGTGGCAGGTCGTCTGCGCGTACTTCACCACGCCCGCCGTGCTGCACGGGCTGCTGATGACCCTGTGGCTCACGGCCGTGACGATGGTCCTCGGCTTCCTGCTGGGCACCGCGCTGGCCGTGATGCGGCTGTCGGGCAACCCGGTGCTGGCAGGGTTGAGCTGGGGCTACGTGTGGCTGTTCCGATCGATCCCGCTACTGGTGCAGTTGCTGTTCTGGTTCAACATCGGCGCGCTGTACCCGGTTCTGGGCGTGGCGCCGTTCACCGTCTCCACCGTCAACCTGATCGGCGGGACGACCACCGCGATCATCGGCCTGGTGCTGCACGAGGCCGCCTACGCAGCCGAGATCGTGCGCGGCGGCATCCTCTCGGTCGACGTGGGGCAGACCGAGGCCGCGCAGGCGCTGGGAATGCGCAAGTCGCGCGTGCTGCGCCGGATCGTGCTCCCGCAGGCCATGCGGGCCATCATCCCGCCGTCGGGCAACCTGCTGGTCGGCACGCTCAAGGGCACCTCGATCGTCAGCGTCATCGCGGTGCACGACCTGCTCTACTCGGTGCAGATCATCTACAACCGCAACTACCTGGTCATCCCGCTGCTGCTGGTGGCGTGCATCTGGTACCTCGTCGTCACGACGGTGCTCACCACCGGCCAGTACTACGTCGAGCGGCACTACGCGCGCGGCGCCGAACGCCGTCTGCCACCGACGCCGGTGCGGCGACTGCGCTCCGCGTGGCGGGATCTCGCCGCACGCGCCGCGAGGCAGGGAGGAACCGCCTGATGGGGACTTCGGCGATGGTGCGCGTGCGCGACCTGCACAAGAGCTTCGGCGCGACACCGGTGCTGCGCGGGGTTTCGCTGGAGGTGGCCGAGGGGGAGGTCACCTGCGTGATCGGTCCGTCCGGTTCCGGCAAGAGCACCCTGCTGCGGTGCGTGAACCACCTGGAGAAGATCGACGCAGGCACCGTCGAGGTCGACGGGGCGCTGGTCGGTTACCGCGAATCCGGCGGCAGGCTCCACGAACTGCCGGACCGGGCGATAGCCCGGCAGCGCGCCGAGATCGGCATGGTCTTCCAGGACTTCAACCTGTTCGCCCACATGACCGTGCTGGAGAACCTGGTCGAGGCTCCGATCGGGGTGCGCGGTCTGTCCAGGAAGGACGCGGTCGAGCGCGCTCGCGACGTGTTGCGGCTCGTGGGGCTGCCCGACCGCGCGGACTCCTACCCGAGGCAGCTCTCGGGCGGCCAGCAGCAGCGCGTCGCGATCGCACGCGCGCTGGCGATGCGGCCGAAGGTGCTGCTGTTCGACGAGCCGACCAGCGCGCTGGACCCGGAGCTGGTGGGGGAGGTGCTGTCGGTGATGGAGGAGCTGGCCGCCGGCGGCCTGACGATGCTGGTGGTGACCCACGAGATGGGTTTCGCGCGGGAAGCCGCCGACTCGGTGGTGTTCATGGACGCGGGCCGGGTGGTCGAGAGGGGCTCGCCTGCCTCGGTGCTGGGCGCCCCGCGCGAGCGGCGGACCCGCGAGTTCCTGGACCGGGTGCTGTGAGCGCCCGCCTGGTGATCGTCGGGGCGGGCCCGCGCGGTGCGGGCCTGCTGGAGCGCATCGGTGCAGGCGCCCCGGAGCTGTTCACGACCGGGGAGCTGACCGTGCACCTGGTGGACCCGCATCCGCCGGGCGCCGGGCGGCTGTGGCGGGCCGACCAGTCGGAGCTGCTGTGGATGAACTCGATGGCCGAGGACGTCACGATGTTCCTGGATTCCTCGGTGCGGTGCGAGGGCCCGGTCCGCGGCGGTCCGTCGTTGAGCGAGTGGGCCCGCGAGGCCGTCGAGCTGGAGGTGGCGGGATCGCCGGGACCGCTGGACGATCTGCCGGAGCGGATCGCCGGACAGGTCCGAGCCATGACCGGGCGGACCTTCGCGGGCCGTCAGGTGCAGAGCGCCTACCTGTCCTGGTTCTTCGACCGCGTGGTCTCGTCGCTGCCGGCCAACGTGTCGGTGCGGGTGCACGAGGACGACGTGGTGGACCTGGAAGACCTGCCCGGCGGGCGACAGCGGGTGCGGCTGGCCGAGGGCGCGGACCTGGTCGCCGACATCGTCGTGCTGGCGATGGGGCACACGGACGCCGAACCCGGCGGCGAACACGCGCGGCTTCGCGACTTCGCCCGCGGCCACGGCCTGTTCTACCTCGCTCCCGAGTACTCCGCCGATGCCGACCTCGACCGGTTGCCGCCGGGGGAGGACGTGATCATGCGGGGTTTCGGGCTGGCGTTCGTGGACCTCATGGTGCTGCTCACCGAAGGTCGCGGCGGGCGGTACCGGCGGTCGCGGGACGGCACGCTGACCTACCTGCCGTCGGGGCAGGAACCGAGGATCCACGTCGGTTCCCGCCGGGGCGTGCCCTACCGCTCGAAGATCGGCTACGGCCTGCAGGGGCCGCGTCCCCGCTATCCGCGGTTCTTCGGGCCCGAGCAGATCGACCGGCTGCCGCGCGGTGCGGACTTCGGTCGCGACGTGTGGCCGCTGATCGAGAAGGAGCTCGGCTGGGGCCACTATCACGAGCTGTTCACCGCGCACCCCGACCGCGCAACCACGAGCTGGGAGGAGTTCTCCGAGCGCTACGCGCGGCTCCCGCCGGGGTCCCCGGAACTCGCGGCGCTGGTGACCGACGCGGTGCCCAAGCCGGAGGACCGGCTCGACGTGCCGGCGCTCGATCGGCCGCTGGCGGGCCGGTCCTTCAGCGGCCGGGAGGAGTTGCAGGCGGCCGTGCGGGAGCACATCACCGCCGACCTGGCTCGCAGTGACGATCCGCGCCACAGCGCGGACCTCGGCGTCTTCCTGGCGCTGCTCTCGGTCTACGGTCAGCTTCCGGCCGTCTTCGACAAGCTCGGAGCGCGCTCGCACGTGCGGCAGCTCGACGGCTGGTTCTACGGCTTCTTCAACTACTTCGCCAGCGGGCCGCCCGGCCCGCGCCTGCGGCAGCTGCTCGCCCTGTCGCGAGCGGGGGTGGTGTCGTTCGTCGGGGCCGGCATGTGGGTGCGGGCAGTCGACGGGGAGTTCGAGGCGGGCGGTGCGAGCACCGGCGACGTGGTGCGCGCCCGCGCGCTGGTCGAGGCGAAGCTTCCCGCGCCGACCATGCGGCGCAGCCGCAACGCGTTGCTCCGTGGCCTGCTCGAACGAGGGGCGGCGGTGGAGGAAACGCTGGTGGAGGGCGATTTCCGGCACGTGACAGGACGACTGCTGGTGACTCAGGAGTCGGCGAGGGTGCTGAACCGCGAGGGCCGGGCGCATCCCCGCCGCTACGCGCTCGGCACCTACACCAGCGGCCGGGCGATGGCGGCCTTCGCGCGTCCGCACACGAACTCGCCGGGCTTCCGGAAGAACGACGCCGTGGCACGCGAAATCCTGCGCTCCTTGGCCGAAGTGGAGCAGACGCACCGGGCGTGCGCCTGACTCACGCGCGGGAACGCGGCTCGGCCTTCGTGCACCGGCGAAGGCCGAGCCGCGACGTCCTGCGAGCCGCCGCTACCGGACCGCCACGACTTGGGCGTCGAAGCGCCGGTCCACGAAATCCTCGAAACGGATGCGCCCCGGCAGCACCCGGGCGTCGGCGAGGGCGTCGGCCAGCCGCTGCTCGGAGTCCACCAGCGCCTGGTCCATCGGGACGGGGAGCTGGTTCTTGCGGTCGGCGGCGCGCCTGGTCACGTCGATCGGCAGCCCCGTCTCCGCCGTCCACGTGCGGGCGCGGTCCTCGGGATGGGCGTCGTTGTGGACCTGCGCCCGCGCCAGCCGGGTGACGAAGTCGGCGATCGCGGCGTTCTTGCCCGCGTCGCCCAGCGCCCCGATGCTCGCGGCCTGGAACCCGTAGCCGTTCGCGGTGCCCTCACCGGTGGCGAGAACCCGTGCGCCGGCCTCGATCTCCGCCTGCGCCGTGTAGGGGTCCCACACCGCCCACGCGTCGATCTGCTTCTGCGTGAACGCCGAGTACGCCTCCGACGGTTGCAGGAACGACAACCGCACGTCGCCGAGCCCGAGCCCGGCGCGGGCCAGCGTGTAGAGGATCTGGCCGTGCGCCGAGCTCCCCTTGGCCACACCGATGGTCTTGCCGCGCAGCTCGGTGACGGCGCGCAGCGGCGAGTCCGGCGGAACGAGGATGGCATCGCCGGCCGGGTCGGCCTTGCTGGCCGAGACCAGCGAGAGCCGGGCGTTGGCGGCCGCGGCGAACAGCGGCGGGGTGTTCCCGACGCTGCCGACGTCGACCGCCCCTGCCGACACCGCCTCCAGCAATGGCGGTCCGGACGTGAAAGTCGACCACTCGATCCGGTAGGGGACGTCATCGAGGAGTCCGGCGGCCGCGAGCTGCGACCGCGAGCCGCCCTTCTGGTCGCCCACCTTCAGCACGACCTTGGACAGCGCGTCCGCGCTGACCGGTGGCGGCACCGGTGCCTTCGCGGGCGCGGTCGTCGCGCTGCCGCAGGCGGAACCCACGACGAGCACGCCGAGCAGCGCGGCCGTCCGGACCAGCCCGCGCAATCCCCTACGCCGCACCATGTTCCACCACTCCCAGATCTCGCATGATGTTGCCGCGCAGCGCTGCCAGGTCGCTCTGCGCCCGTGGCCGGTTCCTGGGCGGAACGTGCTCGGCGGTGATCCGTCCGTCGGCGAGCACGAGGACGCGGTCGGCCAGCGCCAGCGCCTCGTCGATGTCGTGGGTCACCAGCAGCACCGACGGACCGTGGTCGCGCCACAGCCGCTCGACCAGCTCGTGCATCGAAAGCCTCGTGAGCGCGTCGAGTGCGCCGAAGGGTTCGTCCAGCAGCAGCAGGTCCGGTTCCCGGACCAGGGCACGGGCCAGCGAGACCCGCTGGGCTTCGCCGCCGGAGAGCGTCAGTGGCCAGGCGTCCTCCCGGTCACCGAGACCCACCTCGCGCAGGGCACGACGCGCGATCTCGCGGCGGTCGGCGGCCCGCAGCCCGAGGAACACGTTCTCGGCGACCGAGCGCCACGGCAGCAGCCGCGGCTCCTGGAAGGCCACCGACACCGCCTCCGGGACGTCGAGCTCGCCCTCGACGTCGCGGTCGAGCCCGGCCAGGATTCGTAGCAGCGTCGACTTGCCCGATCCGCTCCGGCCGAGCAGAGCGACGAACTCACCGGGCGCGAAGTCCAGGTCGAGGCCGTCGAGCACCCTGCGTCCGTCGAAGCTCTTGACCAGGCCGCGCACCGAGACCGCGCGGCTCACGCCGCCTTCGTGTTGACCCGCCACCGCAGGGTCCTCCTTTCCAGCAGGCGCACCAGCGCGTCGGTCAGCAGACCCAGCGCGGCGTAGATGACCAGGCCCACGACGATGATGTCGGTGCGCAGGAACTCCCTGGCGTTGTTGATCATGTACCCGATGCCGGCGTCGGCGTTGACCTGCTCGCCGATGATCAGCGACAGCCACGCCACGCCGAGTCCCTGGCGCAGTCCGATCAGCAGGCTGGGCAGCGTCGCGGGCAGCACGACGTGGCGGATGCGCTGCGCGTGGTTGAAGCCAAGCACGGAGGTCGCCTCCAGCAGCTTGGGGTCCACACCCCGGATGGCGCCGTGGACGTTGAGGTACAGCGGGAAGGTCACGCCGAGCGCGACCAGGGCGATCTTGGGCGTCTCGCCGATGCCGAACCACAGGATGAACAGCGGTACGAGCCCGAGGTGGGGCAGTGTGCGCAGCATCTGCACCGGCGGGTCGAGCAGGTCGTCGCCCCAGCGGGAGAGACCGGCCAGCAGGCCCGCCGCGACACCCACCGCGATCCCGATGACCAGCCCGGAGGCCACGCGGCTCAGCGACACCAGCAGGTTGGGGCCGAGCTCGCCGGTGACCGCCAGCTCCCACGCCGAACGCAGGATGACGTCCGGGGCGGCGAGCTTGTCCGGCGGCAGCAGGCCGGTGCCGCTGGCGATCTGCCACATTACGACCAGTGCGACGGGGCTGAGCCATCGTCGCAGCCTCGGCCTTCTTCGGCGCGGTGTCGGCGGTGCGGTCGCGGACGCGGGCTGCCGGTCGTCGCGAGTGGGCACCTCGGCGGGTGCGGCGGTGATGGACACGATGAACCTCCGGGAACTGGTGCTTCCGTGGACAGATACGGGTATGCCCAGGCGAAAAGCCGTTTTGACACGGCGAAAAATGAGACTGCTGCCGATGCGGCAGCGCGATCAGGGGTTGCTCAGCGGAGCGGACAGAGGGCGCTGGCCTGGCGGAGCAGGTCGACGTGCCTGCGCCGGACGAGCGTGTTCCGGGCACCCATGCCGAGCATGCTTGCAAGGGCCCCACAACGTGTCAACGCCGCGGAAACACCGTCCCACGTGATGAACGGACCTTCGTCCACAGTGGTATGAGCGTGTTTCACGCGGGGGCGGCGAGTGACGTGGGCTGCGCCAGGACGTCGCCGAGTGCGCGGACGCTCGACGCGAGGCTTTCGGCCGCACTGGACGCCAACTCCTCGCGGCCGTCGATCCAGTGGTCGTAGAGGAAGCAGACCGGGAGCGCGTCGCGCGCGGACTGCTCGACGAGCATCCTGGTCCGGATGTGCTCCAGGCCGACGGCGTGTCCGCGCACCGCGCCGACGCCGACGAGCTGAACGGTCGCACGGGAGAACGCGTGGTCGGGCAGGAGCCCGAGCCATTCGCGCAACACGGGACTGCCGCCGGGCTGGTAGCAGGGAACCACGAACGCGAGCACGTCCGCGGTGCTCACCAGCCGCCGGCTCCGCCGGATTGCCGGGTGGTCGCACGACGCGGTGAGCAGCGCGGACTGCGGGAGGTCGCGCAGGTTGAGCACTTCCGCCGGGTGCCCGGACGTCAGGAGGCAACGATGGAGCGTACCGGTGACGGCCTCGAGTCGGGAGCCTGCGGCCGGGCTGCTGGAGACGATGACGGCAGAGGACATGGCGGTTCGGCTTCTCCACTGGCGATCCCTCCGGCCGGCGCCCGGCGAACCGGGTGCTCGGGGAGGTCGTGCTGGAAACACAGCGGGGCGTCTGCCGCTCGGCCGGCGCGGTGCGGGAGCGGCCAGGTCAGGACCGACAGCGGCCGCCGGCCACGCGGACGTGGTCCACATGGCGCCGGCGGGTGAGTAGCGCTCCGGAGGCCATGGCGGCAGTAGAGCACCGGTCCGGTGACCGGTCAACGCGGGCCTGTCGACGGGTCCCACTTGGTGGGCCGCTTTGACGGTTCCGTGTCGCGCTGGTTACATCGGGTTCATGACTTCGGGAGCGAGGCTCGTGCGCCGTGCACACGTGGACCTGTTGCGGGTCGCCTCCTCCGCTTGTTGACGCTCCCGCCACCTCCACCGTCCGACCGGCATTCCACGGCGGTCGCGCGTCCATTTCGGACAGTTGTCCGCTGACGCCGCAGGCGATCCGCAGGACGTCATCGGCCGAACCCCGGCCTCTTCGGAAGTTCCACGAGAACCGGTGCGCCGTGCCGGTCGCGGCGCGGCAGACAGATCGGAGAACCGTGTCATGAGCGTCGATTCCCCGGACGACCCGTGGGGTGCCGACCCCGCCCGCGCGCACCCGCCGGACACCGCGGTGCTGGAAGTGGTCGCCCGCGTGGTGGTGCAGCGCCACGCCATCGACGAGGTGGGCGCCTACGTCACCCGTGAGCTGCGCGCGCTGGCGGAGAAACCCGCCAACCCGAACGTGCGCATCCACTGGGAGGACGCCGGTGTCCCGGAGGCCGGCACCGCGGGTGGGCTCGTCCGGTCGGCAGACGGCCCGAGGCTGCGGATTCTGGTGCCGTCACGAGTCGTGCTGCGCGACGGCGAGCCGCTCACCCTCACCCGACTGGAGTTCGACCTGCTGCTCTTCCTGGCCGAGAACCCCGGCCGGGTGCACCGGCGCGGTTCGCTGCTGCGGCTGGTCTGGGGCATCGAGTCGGCGCTGAGCACCAGGACCGTGGACGTGCACGTCCGCAGGCTGCGCGGCAAGTGCGGTCCGGAACTGGACTTCATCACCACGATCCGGGGCGTCGGCTACCGCTTCGACGGCGCCGACCACGTCGGGATCGACTACGGCACCGAGGATTCGGGCGGGCACCGGTGGCTGGCGGCGGGCAGCAACAACCGGGCGTTGCCCACAGGCTAGGGAATGCTTCTGGAGTGGTTCGCGTAGCGGGGAGGCCGACGCCGTGCCGTCCGTTCGCGATGCAGACGTGGACTACTGTGGAATGTCCTAAGAGGATTGTCGTGGTGTCCCGGGTGCGAGCACGCGCAACGCGGCCGGAAGCACCCGGATCGTGGCTGGTAGCGTGCCGATCTCGTCGCCGTCGGCGCAGAGCGGGATCGGCCGGTCGGCGGCGAGCGCCACCTCCCGGGCGGTGCTGACCTCCACCTCCGGCAGATCGAGGTGGGCGCCGGTCTTCGCCGCGCGCATGAAGGACACGATCCGGTGCAGCGGTCCCTCCCGGACCACCAGGACGTCCAGCAGCCCGTCGTCGAGCCGGGCGGTCGGCACGATCCGCAGGCCGTGCCCGTACGAGCCGGAGTTGCCGACCACCACGGTCTGACCGCGGAGCTCGCGCTTGCGCCCGTCGGCGGTGATCGCATACGTCGCCGGACGCCAGGTGAGCACCGCCCGGATCGGCGCCAGCCGGTAGAGCAGAGCGCCGGGGAGCCACCGGTTGCGGTTGATGACGGCGGTGGCCATCGAGTCGATGCCCGCGTAGACGTTGCCCGGCACCACCACCCCGCCGACCTCCAGGACGTCGATCGCCCGGGTGGTCGCCTCCAGCAGCAGCCGGGCGAGCTCGCGGTCGCCCTCCGGCAGGTCGAGGGTGCGGGCGAGGTCGTTGCCGCGTCCGGCGGGCACGATGCCGAGCGTGCCGCTGCCGGCGACGACGCCGCACGCCGCGTCGCGCACCAGGCCGTCCCCGCCGACCGCAACGACGATCTCGCCGCGGCGCGCGGCCGAGGACGCCAGTGCCACGGCGTGCTCCCGGCTCCGGGTCGGGCACACGGTCACCGCGGCCCCGGCCTCGCGCAGCAGCCGGGCGATCGGCTCCCACCGCTCGGCGGCGCGCCCACCGCCGGAGATGGGGTTGATGAGCGCGGTGTAGGCGCGCACGTCAGGAGATCAGGACGCCGGGGTTGAGGATCCCGGCCGGATCGAAGGTGCTCTTGACCGCGCGCAGCGCCTCGACCGCCAGCGGCCCGATCTCCTCGGCGTAGGTCTCGCGGTGGTCGGTGCCCACGCCGTGGTGGTGGCTGATCGTGGCTCCGGCGGCACGGATCGCCTGGTTCGCCGCCTGTTTCGCCTCGCGCCACTGCGAGACGGGGTCCTCGGCCTGCGCGCAGACCACCGTGAAGTACAGCGACGCGCCGGTCTCGTAGACGTGCGAGATGTGGCAGAGCACCAGCGCGGAGCTCCCCTGCGCCGACAGGGCCGAGGTCAGTGCTTCGGTGACGGCGTTGCGCAACGCGGGAAGCCCGGACCAGAACGTCGCGGTCTCCAGCGTCTCCACGAGCGCACCGGCCGCCAGCAGCGGATCGCGCAGGTAGGGCGCGCGGTAGCGGCCCTCGCGCCACGCCTCTCCGGGGCCGGTGCCCAGCGGCTCGCCCCCGGCCTCGCGCAGCACCCGGGCCACCGCCTCCCGGTCGGCGGAGACGTCGGCGCCCTCGAAACCGACGATCGCCTGGCAACCGCCGGAACCGCCACCCAGCTCGCCGTTCGGGTCGGTCAGGTTGACCGCGGTCTCGGCCTCGTCCGACAGCCGCAGCACGGTGGGCGAGGGGCCGTTCTGGGCCAGCTGCCGCAGCGCGGCGGTCCCGGTGTCGAAGGAGTCGAAGCGCCACCCCTCGTAGACCCGCTCGCGCGGCACGGGGCGCGCCCGCACGGTCACCGACGTGATCACGCCGAGCGCGCCTTCCGAGCCCAGCACGAGCTGCCGCAGGTCCGGTCCGGCGGCCGACTTCGGCGCGCTGCCGAGCTCGACGGTGCCGCGTGGCGTGGCGAGCACGACGCCCACCACCATCTCGTCGAACCGGCCGTAGCCGGCGGAGGACTGCCCGGCCGAGCGGGCGGCGGCGTAGCCGCCGATGCTCGCGCCCTCGTAGGACTGCGGGAAGTGGCCGAGGGTGAAGCCGTGCTCGCCGAGCAGCCGCTCGGCGCGCGGGCCGCGCGCACCGGCCTGCAGGGTCGCGGTGCGCGACACCGGGTCGAGCGCGAGCAGGGCGTCCATCCGCCGCAGGTCCAGCGCGACCACCCCGGCGTAGCCGGTGCGAGCCGGGTTGAGGCCGCCGACGACCGAGGTCCCGCCGCTGTAGGGCACGACGGCGACGCGGTGCTCGGCGCAGGTCCGCAGAACCGCCAGGACCTCCTCGTGCGTGCCCGGGAAGACCACAGCGTCGGGGGCGTCGGAGGCGTCCCCGGACCGAAGACGCAGCAGGTCCGGTGTCGACCAGCCGCGCGTGTGCCCGACGCGGACACCGGGGTCGAGGCTGACGTGCTCGGCGCCGACCGCCGACTCGATCGCCGCGCGGGCCTGCTCGTTCAGCACCACCTCGGGCAGGCGGCTGTCGGCCGGTCGCACCGGCTCGGGCGACGGGCTCGCGCCGAGGTGGGCGAGCGCGGCGCCGGCCGCGTCGGGCAGCGCGACCGCGCGCTCGGGGTCGCCCCACAGGTAGGGGTGCATTTCCACGACGGGGAGATCTGACTCGGTCAACGCAGCCTCGCGATGTCGGTGCCGGGCGAAAACGTGATACACATTTACACATGATGTCGCAGCATCGCAACGCTCGATCCGATCTTGCCGCCTCCGGCGAGTTCCGGTCGGCCAACGCGATTCCCGAACACCGCATCCTCGACGCCGCGTACGAGTTGCTGCTGGCCATCGGGTTGCGGCGGATGACGATGGCCGACATCGCCCGCCGCGCCGAGGTCTCCCGGGCGACCCTCTACCGGCGCTGGCCGAACGTCCGCTCGGTCGTCGGCACGCTGATGACCCGCGAATGGGGCGCGCTGGGCACCGCGGCGTTCGAGGCGCCGCGCACGTCGGCCAGGCAGGGGCTCGTCGACGGCATCGTGCACATCGCGGGCACGATCCGGGCCAACCCCATGCTGCGCAGGATCATCGAGCTGGACCCCGACTTCCTGCTGCCGTACCTGCTGCAACGGCGAGGGGCCAGCACCGATCAGCAGCTGGCCATGATGGAGCTGGCGTTGCGGGAAGGGCAGCAGGACGGTTCGGTCCGCCCCGGCGACGTCACCATGCAGGCCAGGGCGCTGCTGCTCACGGCGTGGTCGTTCGTGCTGACCGGTCCGGTGGTGGCCGGCGAGCTCGAGCTCCCCGCGCTCGACGAGCAGCTGCGCGACATGCTCGACCGGTACCTGCGGCCGTGAGCGGGACGAACGCGGCCGGCGCGTCGCTGAACGCCGAACGCAGGGCCCGCGAGCTCGACGAGCTGGAGCGCCGCACACCGGTCGACGTCCTGGTCGTCGGCGGCGGGGTCACCGGAGCCGGGGTGGCCCTGGACGCGGCGTCGCGGGGACTTTCGGTGGTGCTGGCCGAGAAGCACGACCTTGCCTTCGGCACCAGCCGGTGGAGCTCCAAGCTGGTCCACGGCGGACTCCGCTACCTGGCTTCGGGAAACGTCGCGATCGCGCACGAGAGCGCGGTGGAGCGCGGCATCCTGCTGGGCAGCACCGCGCCGCACCTGGTCCGTCCGATGCCGCAGATCGTGCCGCTGCTACCCGGGGTGAGCAGGGGCGATGCCGCGGTCGTGCGCGCCGGGCTGGCCGCCGGAGACCTGCTGAGGGCCGCGGCCGGAACCTCCCGGCACGCGTTGCCCGCCTCCCGGCGCATCGCCCGAGCCGAGGTCCAGCGCTACGCGCCTGCCGTGCGCACCGAGGGGCTGCGCGGCGGACTGCTGTCCTGGGACGGCCAGCTCCAGGACGACGCCCGGCTGGTCGTCGGCCTCGCGCGCACCGCGGCCGCGCACGGTGCGCGGATCCTCACCCGGTGCGCCGCAGAGGAGGTGACCGGCGGGGGAGCGGTGCTGCGAGACACGCTCACGGGCGCCGCACACCAGGTCGACGCCCGCATCGTCATCAACGCCGCAGGGGTGTGGGCCGGCCGGATCGCCCCGGACATCACGCTGCGGCCCAGCCGGGGAACGCACCTGGTGGTGTCACGGGAGGTTCTGGGCGGGCTCGACGCCGGTCTCACGGTCCCGGTGCCCGGTGAGCGCAACCGCTTCGTGCTCGTCCTGCCGTCCCCGGAGGGCAAGGTCTACATCGGACTGACCGATGAGGACACCGGCGGCGACATCCCCGACGTTCCGGAAGCCTCGTCGGCCGAGGTCGACTTCCTGCTCGACACGGTCGGCTCCGCGTTGCGCGAACCGTTGTCCCGCAAGGACGTTCTCGGCACCTATTCGGGGCTGCGTCCGCTGCTGGACGCGGGCACCGGCCGGACCGCCGACATCTCCCGCAAGCACGCGGTGGTCATCGCGCGGGACGGACTGGTCACGATCGTCGGTGGCAAGCTCACGACCTACCGGCGGATGGCGCAGGACGCCCTCGACGCCGCGCTCGAACGCAGCGGGCGCGCCGCGGCTCCCTGCCGCACCCGGCGGGTACCGCTGGCGGGCGCGGGCACCCCGGCCGAACTCGGGGCGGTGCGTGCTCCGCAGCGCCTCGTGCGGCGCTACGGGACCGAGGCGGCGGCAGTGCTCGCCGAAGCCTGCGGCGACCCCTCGATGCTGGAACCCGTCGGCGACGGCATCGCGCACACCCGTGCCGAGCTGCGGTTCGCGCTGCGCCACGAAGGCGCGCTCGACGAGTCCGACGTGCTGGACAGGCGGACCCGCATCGGCCTGGTCGCTGAGGACCGGCAGCGCGCCCTGCCGGTGGTGCGCGAACTACTCGACCGCTGAGGACGTCGGCCGCCAGCTGTGTCCCTTACCGGTCGCTGCCGGGGCGTACCAACGCCGGCGGCGACCGGGACTACTGCTCGGTGGACCGGTTGAGCCCGGTCAGCAGCCGCGAGATGACCTCGGGGTCGACCTCGGCGGTCTCGTCCTCGCTGACGTACGAGCGCTTCTTCTCACGGCGCGGCAGCGGAACCTCGTTGGCCTTCACGCCGGTGGGCAGGCCGAGCTGGCACCACACCATGCGACGACCGTCGCGCAGGTACTCGACGCCGCTGCGCTGGTAGGCCAGCTGGGGCGCCTCGCCCAGCGGGTCGTCCTCGACCTCGATCACCAGACATTCGCCGGTAAGTCGCAACCGGATCGTGATGAAACCGGGACTGTTCGGGTCGGCGACGTCCACGGCGGCGGTCACGATCTGGTTCGCCACCTCCACGGCCTCCGGCACCAGCGGCCGCAGCGACCACTCGGCGAGGGCGAAGCGCACGAACAGATCAGTGCAGTTCACCGCGCTGGGCACGGCCAGGAGTCGAAGGTCGTCGACCTGTGCGGTTTGCGCGTTCACCGGAGTCCTTCCTTCGTTCCTTCCAAGTGGCCCCCAAGCGTCACCCGAAAGCACTATCTTGCCAATCGGGGTGAGTGTCGCCTCCGAAAGGGTCGATATCAAGATCGTTCTTTCGTTGTGCGCATCCTCATACACAGCACGGTGGCGCGAGCCGCCGGGTCGAGCGGAGGAACCGGGGGAACATTATGCCTGGTGTAGTAACAGTTCTCGGAATCCTCGTGGTCGCCACGTTGATCCTCGTGCGGGCGATCGCGGCCAATAGGCGCCAGAACGGACAAAGCGGAACGGTCCGGCGGCGTGGCGGCCACGTCGCCGGTGGTTTCTACGGAGCCGACGCCGGGTCGAGCTGGGGCGGTGGCTGCGACACCGGCGGTGGGTTCGGTGGCGGCGGCGACGGTGGCGGCGGAGCCGCCTGCTGAGCCGGCGCAGGGTCACGGGGCGGTGAGGCCGTGACCTCCCTGAGCCCAGTCGGGCGCACGGTTGTGCGAGACCGCCGAGCCCGGCGCCCTCGCGGTCGCGGCGGGTGAGATCCTCGAACTCGCCGGCGGACCGATCCGCGAAAGCTACGCGCGAACTTGGCGTGTCCGACCGGCGAACCTCTCCACCGGTCGTAGCAAGGTGGAGGGTTCGCCGGTTGCGAAACCGGTCTCGTTACGATTGGCCCGTCGTCGGCGGACTGGAGGATCGGCACATGTCGGCGGAAACCGTCGTGACACCACTGAGCGCGCACACCACCGCGTACCTGCAACCACCGGGCGGGTGGTTCCGCAACAACGCCGGGTGGTTCGCCGGGGACGACCGCGTCCTGCTGGTCGACACCTGCGCCACGGAGCGCCGCAGCAGGTGGCTCCTGGACGCGGTCGAGCGGGCCGCGCCGGGCAAGCCCGTGTCGGTCGTGCTGACCCACGGGCACGGTGACCACGCCAACGGGGCGCGGCTGGTCGCCGAGTCCGGCGGCGCGGTCCTGGTTTCCCCCGAGACGGACCGCATGGTCTCCTCCGGACCGCACACGTTCCCGTCCGCGTTCGTCTACTCCGGCTGGGGTGACATCCAGCCGCCGCGGGACGTCGAGATCGTCAGCGAGCGCACCACGTTCGACGCAGGCGGGCGCACCGCGGAGGTCGTCCCGGTGCCCACCACCGCGCACACCGGCGGCGACCTCGTCGTCTGGGTGCCCGGAGACGGCGTGCTGTTCTCGGGCGACCTGGTCTTCTCCGGGGTCACGCCGCTGGCCGTCCACGGGCGGATCTCGGGGTGGCTGGAGGCCCTGCGCGCGCTGGAGGACTTCGAGGCACGGCACCTCGTGCCCGGCCACGGCCCGATCACCTCGCCCGCGGAGGCGATCGCCGCGGTGTCGGAGTACCTGCGCTGGCTGCTCGACTCCGTGACCGCGACCGAGCAGCCCGACTTCGCCGCCCTGGAGCGGGAAGGGCGCCTGCGCTGGCCGGACTGGCACGACCAGGAGCGCCACGCAGCCAACCTGCGCGTCGCGCACGCCGAGGTCCACGGCCGCCCGCTCGAGATCGGGCCCGTGATGGCGGCGATGATCGAGTCCGCGGGCGGGCCGATCGCGCTCGACATCTGACCCGCCCGCGGCGAGGAGGCCCTACAACTCGCCGAGCGCGGTGATCGGGGACTCCACGCAGTCGGCCACGAACCGCAGGAACCCGCCTGCCGTGCCGCCGTCGCAGACGCGGTGGTCGAACGCCAGCGTCAGCTCGCACACCTTGCGCACGGCGAGCCTGCCGTCCACGGCCCACGGGCGGTCGATGATGCGGCCGACTCCCAGGATCGCCGCCTCGGGATGGTTGATGATCGCCGCCGAACCGTCCACACCGAACACGCCGTAGTTGTTCACCGTGAACGTGCCGCCGGTGAGGTCGGACGGAGCCAGCGAGCCCTCGCGTCCGGCGATGGTGTGCGCGCGCATCGCGTCGGAGAGCTCGCGGGTGCTCATCGACTGCGCGTCGCGGACCACCGGCACCACCAGTCCGCGGTCGGTCTGCGCGGCGAAACCCAGGTGGATCCGGTTCAGCAGCACGATTTCGTCCTGCTCGACCCTGGAGTTCAGCTCGGGGAACCTCCGCAGCCCGAGCACGGCGAAGCGGGAGACCAGCGCGAGCACGCTGACCGGTCGCTCGGGGCTGCGGGCGTTGAGCGCGGCACGGGCCTCCAGGAGCCCGGTGGCGTCGACGTCGACCCAGACCGTCGCCTCGGGGATCTCGCGGCGGGACCGCGTGAGCTTGTCGGCCACCGCGCGGCGCATCCCGCGCAGCGGGACGCGGGTGGAATCCTCCGCGGCGACAGGAGACTCCTCCGACGCGGCATGGGTTTCCCGCGTCGTGGCAGGGTGGTCCTGGTGCGCCGCGCGCGTTTTCCACGTGGTGCCGGTGGTTTCCTCCTGTGCCCGCTGTGCGGCGATCGCCTCGTCCACGTCGCAGCGCCGGATCACCCCCTGCGGGCCGCTGCCGCTGACGCGTGTCAGGTCGATGCCGTTGTCCCGGGCGAGCTGGCGGACCAGGGGCGAGATGACCGCGATCGAGCGTGCACCGCGCCCCGGTTCGGCCGGCGCCGCAACGGGCGCGGCAGCGGGGCCACCGGACTGGTGACCGGACACCGGCCGTCGCCGTCGCCGGTTGCGCCGTGTCGGGGCGGCGGAGGTCCCGTACCCGATGAGGACGTTGCCGCTGTCCTCCTCCGCGGGTGCGGGGTCCGGCACGACCACACCGGGCTCGGTGAAACCGGCGCCCGATTCCTCGACGGTCAGCAGCGGCGATCCGACGGTCAGGGTCTCGCCCGCCGAACCGTGGAGCCTGCCCACCACGCCCGCGTACGGGCACGGCACCTCCACGACGGCCTTGGCGGTCTCGACCTCCACCACGGGCTGGTCCACCCGGACCTGGTCGCCCTCGGCGACCAGCCAGTTCACGATCTCGGCCTCGGTCAGGCCCTCGCCGAGGTCGGGCAGGGCGAACTCACGCATGCTGGACCTCCCCGGCCGGGCGGGCGGGCACGACCTCGTCGTCCCACTGCAACCGCGCGATGGCGTCCAGGATCCGGTCGACGCCGGGCAGGTGGTGCTCCTCGAGCTTGGGCGGCGGGTAGGGGATGTCGAAGCCGGTGACCCGCAGGACCGGCGCGTGCAGGTGGTGGAAGCAGCGCTCGGTGATGCGCGCGGCGACCTCGGCGCCGTACCCGCAGAACCCGGACGCCTCGTGCACGACGACGGCGCGGCCGGTGCGGCGCACCGACCCGGCCACGGTGGCGTCGTCGAAGGGCGAGAGGCTGCGCAGGTCGACGACCTCGACGTCCCAGCCCTCGTCGGTGGCCGCCTCGGCGGTCTCCAGCGCCGTGGCCACCATCGGGCCGTAGGCGATGAGCGTGACGTCCCGGCCCGGACGGCGGATGACCGCGCGGTCGAGCGAGTCGGCGGGAGCGAGCGACACCGCGTCCTTCGCCCAGTACCGGCGCTTGGGTTCCAGGAACACCACGGGATCCGGCGAGTCGAT